>JAAYNR010000176.1 GCA_012520735.1 Lentisphaerota bacterium
CCACGAATTCTCCCGCCTCTGCAACTGGCTCCACCAACCCAACAACCTCCCCACCACCATAAAAATAGGCACCCCCCTCCTCTCTCATCACCACGCCACCACCACTCTCTTCCAAGCCATCATCTCAGCCGCCACCCCGACACTCGCCCCCGACGAAGCCCTCATCATGATCGCCCACCACAGTCGTCACCCTCAGGCTGCCGACACCTACCACCAGGCCGCAGCAATAGCCCGCGCCACCTCCCCCCACCTCTTTCTGGGCACACATCCTAACCCCGCTAATGCCACTGCTATCGCCCAAACCTGCCATAAACTAAACTACCGCCACGCCCGCCTCTACCCCTTCACCCTAACCATCGGCACCACCGCACAACAAATCCTCCACCCCACTGCCCCCAACTCCTGGAGCACCACACTCACCCAACACCACATCACAGCCACCCCACACCCCATCCCACTAGCCAGCCACCCCACCATCATCGAATATTGGCTCCAACAAGCCACCCAACTCCTCACCTGACATAACGCCCCACTTAGTCGCCTACACTTAAACGAAAATAAAAGAGTGAAGGATGAAAAGCTGCCCTGAAAGGGCTAAACATACCAGCCCGTGGCAACACCCCGAGAAAACTTGCATAAATAAAAACACCACCCTTTTAACTACTCCTTTGCTTCGACTCCGTGGTCGCAAACACTATCTCTTCCCTCCTGCCCTCCCCCCCTCCTTCCCCGTCAACAACTGTTTATCAAGCTATTTATCAACAGTTGATAATAATTATGTTGATAAGACATAATTCATTACTACACAGTAAGTTACGCTGCATTTAGCCTGTTAATAACTTGTTTATATAACCACTGTTAATAACTTGGTGATAAGTTACGCTTGATAATTAATCCCATCTTGGGGCATAGTCTCCCCCAGCAGATGGAACTATTCACTACAGACCTAGCAATGAAGTTGCGTAATGCCCGCCGTGCCCGCAAGCTGTCACAAGCAGCGCTGGCGCGTGAGGCCGGCTGTACGCAATCAGCCATCAGCATGATGGAGTTGGGTCGTGCCGATGCCATCTCGCGTGAAACTCTGATGAAGCTGGCGAAAATTCTGGAGGTAGATATCGATCTCCCCCCCATAACCGACTCACCCGCCACCTCTCTCTCTCCGGTCAAACGTCTCTGCTGTCCGCAGGGTGAGTGCCCTTCAAATACCCCTTTCGCCGTTGCCGGTACTGTCTCGTTCTGGCCCAAGCATCAACCCGCCGGACATAACGGCGATTTCTGTGCCTATTGTGGTGAGGTGTTACTGCACGCCTGTCCGGAATGCCAGGCACCGCTGAATGAGGGCGGACACTGTGCCCGCTGTGGCAGTTCTTATGTAAATCAACCACTCCTCACCGATACCACCCCCGATGCCTGGGCGGCAAGTCGGCGACAGCAACTTGCCGAGTGGCGTGCTTTGTTGTAACATAGCGCACCATGAACTCCTTTCCTGATATCCGCCTGCGACGGTTACGTCAAACCACCGCTTTGCGCAATATGACTAATACTCCCTGGCCCGGCCCGGAGAAGTTTATCTGGCCGGTCTTTGTCCGTCAGGGTAAAGGCATCTGTGAGCCTCTCTCCTCCATGCCCGGCCAAAACCGTATGAGCCCCGATGTGTTGCTGCAAGAGCTAGCTCCTGTAGTCGCCTCCGGCATTAGTGGCATACTTATCTTCGGCCTCCCTGAGCCGGAGCTCAAAGACCACTGCGGCACTGTCGCCTGCGACCCCGCCGGTATCGTCCCTGAAACCGTGCAGCTCGTACGAACCGCTTTCCCGAATCTGATCATCGCCACCGATGTCTGCCTCTGTGCCAGCACCACCCATGGTCACTGCGGCCCGCTTGATGCCACCGGTGCAGTCGATAACGACGCCACTAATGAGCTCCTCGCCCAAGTGGCACTCGCCCACGCCGCCGCCGGAGCCCACCTCGTGGCACCCAGTGCTATGATGGATGGACAAGTCGGCGCCATCAGAAACGCCCTCGATCACTCCGGTCACACTAACACCGCGATCCTCGCCTACTCCACAAAGTTTGCCTCTGCCTGCTATGGCCCGTTCCGTGAGGCCGAAAACTCCACCCCCCAGTGTGGCGATCGCCAGGGTTACCAAACCTCATACCGTAACCCCGCTCTCGCCTTGCGCGAGTCTGAGCTAGATGCAGCCGAAGGTGCCGACATCCTGATGGTCAAACCCTCTCTCTTCTATCTCGATATCATCAGCCAGCTTCGCGCCACTACCAAACTCCCTCTGGCCGCCTATAATGTCAGCGGCGAATACGCCATGATCATCGCCGCCGCCGAACGCGGCTGGGGTAACCTGAATGAACTTGTCCGTGAATCTCTCTTTGCCATCAGTCGCGCTGGTGCCGATATCATCATCTCTTACTGGGCTAACAGATATAACGAGGTATTCGAAATATGAAAAACGATCTCTTCAGCCGTGCACAAAAACTGATTCCCGGTGGTGTAAACAGCCCGGTTCGTGCCTTTGGTGCTGTTGGCGGTAGCCCCGTATATATGGTCAGCGGCAGCGGTGCTCATCTCCAGACAGCCGACGACCACCAGTTGCTCGACTACTGTGGCTCGTGGGGACCGCTCCTTTTTGGTCACGCCCACCCCGCTATAGTCGAAGCCGTTCAGCGTGCCGCCGCCCGGGGTATGAGTTTTGGTGCTAACACCCCGGCTGAAGTTGAGTTTGCCGAACGCCTCACCGCTATGGCTCCCTCACTGGAGATGGTTCGCCTCGTCAGTTCAGGCACCGAAGCCGTAATGACTGCCCTCCGTCTGGCCCGCGGCTTCACCGGTCGCGATAAAATCATCAAGTTTGCCGGCTGTTATCATGGCCACTCCGACAGCCTCCTCGTCAATGCCGGCAGTGGTCTCCTCACCGGTGGCATCGCCTCCTCTGCCGGCGTACCTGCCGCTCTGGCTGCCGCTACCATTATCCTCCCTTATAACGACCTCGCCGCTGTCGATCAAGCCGTCGCCCTCCATGGCGACGACCTCGCCGCTATTATTGTTGAGCCTGTTGCCGGTAATATGGGGTTGATATTACCCGAGCCCCCCTTCCTCGCCGGCCTCCGTGCCGCCGCCGACCGCTGTGGCGCACTCCTTATCTTTGATGAAGTGATCACCGGCTTCCGCTTTGGTCCCACCACCTATGGCCACCTCTCTCATATCACCCCCGACCTCACCACCCTCGGTAAAATAATTGGCGGTGGTATGCCCCTAGCCGCACTCGGCGGACGGCGTAATGTTATGAGTGCTCTGGCTCCACTCGGCAAGGTCTATCAGGCCGGCACCCTCAGCGGTAACCCCGTCGCCGTTGCCGCCGGTATTGCCACACTCACTCTTATCGAAAACGACCCTCCATATGCCCGGCTCGACTCCCTCGGTCGTCAGCTCGCCGCCGGCCTCAACGCCGCCGCCGCTAAAGTCGGCACCCCCTTCCACTGCCTCCGGGAAGGTGGTGCCTTCACCCCCTTCTTTATGGCATCACCACCCACAAACCTCGATCAGGCCATGCAGTGCGATACCGCAGCCCATGCCCAGTTTTTTAACTACATGCTGAAACAGGGGATCTACCTGCCGCCATCGCAGTTTGAAACAGGTTTCATCTCCGCCGCCCATACCCCTGCCGACATCGAACAAACTGTCGCGGCCGTAACTGACTGGCATACCACCAGACCCTGATCACCGGACAACCACCATGAAACTAAAATACATTGCCGCCATCTGCATTACTCTACTGCTGATGCCTGCTGCTATCGCCAACAGCAATCAGGAGCAGGCATCAACCGTTGTGCGCCTGCTACAGGAACAGGTTGAGAAACTCGCGGCTGAAAATGAATTATTGCGTAAAGAGAATCAGGCTCTGCGCCGCCAGATCGGTGCTGCCACCAAAGATAACGCCACTCCTTCTGCGAACCTCAAAGCCCCCTCAACGGATAAAACCGCTAAAGAAAACGATGCCGCCATAGAGTACTGGCTCTCCGGCAACGGCAAACGCCACAACTCACGTTGCCGCTATTTCAAAATTGGTCAAGGTAGGCCCTGTGGTAAAACCGACGGCACTCCATGTAAAATATGCGGAGGATAAGTATGCGCCACCTCAGACATCTGGCAACCTTAGTAATGGTCGCCGCTCTGTTGCCGCTGCAGGTAACACGAGCCGATATCGCCTGTGCCACTTGGAATCTGAACCTCTTCCCCTCGCGTCTCTGGAATATCCGCGCCAGTGACGCTGTTGAATCGGCCAATATCAAAGCCAGTGCCCAATTTTTACGCCGCACTGTTGCCCCTCTCCATAACAGTGACAACACCAGCCTGATACTCTTTCTGCAGGAGATCCGCGACGAAGACTCCTGCCGCAAACTCCTTGCCGCCACTGCTATCGCCGGCCTTAAACTCGATGTCATCAGCGACTTTAAAGACGAAACCGGCATCGCCATCTGGCAGCAGGTCTCCCTGGCCTCAACACTGTTACTCCTCGAGTCAGGCAGTGTACCTTGGCGTGCTTCGTCCTCTGTCACACCTCCTCGAGGTTACGCATATGCTGTGTACGACAATAGCCCACACGGCACAATCGCCTGTTTTTCACTCCACCTGAAGAGCAATCTCAATCTCAGTGGTGATGTACGGGAAGTCCAGCGTAATATTTTAAAACGCGAACTCGCCTCTCACCAGATACTGGCTAAAACCAAAGAGCTAACCACTAAATACGGCAACGAACTAATGGTGATTCTAGGCGGCGATTTTAACACCAATGAAGATGATGCCCGCTTTGTCAGCGAGGCCACACTACGCTCATTCTACGGTGCCCACTTCCGTAACTGCTTCACCGGTCTGGCCGCCAAAGACCGCGTTACGTGTCCCGCTATCGGCCGCTACCCCGATGCCACATTCGACTACATCCTCTACCGCGGCTTCACTAAAATGACAGGCCGTTATATCTTCCCCGCCGCCGCCCTCTCCGATCATAACCTCGTTGCCATTGAACTCCAACAACCTCCACCCACCCCCGATCCACCCGATGAGAGGGTGAGATAAAACATTTATTGTTCTCCAATTCTCTGCTTTACTACCTCTTTTGACTGTTAAGGAACCAGCCATGTTTTTATACATTCTAAACACTCTGGCACCAATCTGCCTGTTGGTTACCACTGGATATCTGCTGCGCAAGTTCTCCTTTGCCCCACTCTCTTTTTTCCAGAACCTTAACCGCCTGGTCTATTGGGTCGGCCTGCCCGCCATGCTGCTGGAGACCACCGCCCGCACCGAGATCAGCGGCACCGAACCACTACAGATGTGCTCACTACTGGCCACCGTCACTTTTATCTGCCTGATACTCGGTTATATCATAGCCTGGTGCAATGGTGTCAAAGGGTGCTCCGGGCCGATCGTACAGGGAAGCTTCCGCGGCAATCTGGTCTATATCGGCCTCCCTATCGTGATCTTCTCACTCTCCGACCAAACCCCCGAGCGTGCTGCCAGCCTCGCCGCCTGTGCTGTCCTCTCTGTCGCCCCGATTGTCCCTCTCTATAACGCCCTCGCCGTAATCGTACTCGTAGCCGGCAATGAAGAGACCCCACGCGGCTCTATCGGCAAAACACTCCTCAAGGTGATCCCCAAAATAGCCACTAACCCGCTACTGCTGGCATGTCTCGGCGGTTTAACCCTCTCATGGCTGAAGCTGCCACTCCCTCCCCTCATCCAGCGGACTCTCTCCGCCACCGGCCAAATGGCACTCCCTCTATCACTGGTCGCCATCGGGGCCGTTCTCTCATTCAGGTCTCTCAAACAAAACTGGCGCCCCGTAACCGTCGCCTCTATCGTTAAAGCCTTTGGCGCACCCGCTATCGGCTACCTGCTGGGAGTCACCATTTTCGGCCTGAGCGGTGCCGCTCTCAGATCAACCCTCATCTTTGCCGCCACCCCCACGGCCGTCGCCTCCTACATCATGACCGACCAACTCGGCGGCGATGCCGATATGTCGGCCCGTATCATCATCCTCACCACCATCCTGGCTCTCCCCGGCCTTGCGCTAGTTCTGGCTCTGGTCTGACGGCGCCCCTCCGGCCAATGCACACCACTGCTCCATAGTCAACTCAGCGGCACGTGCCTCCGGCTGTACCCCACTACTCAACAACCACTCACCCACTGCTGTTGCCGCCACACCACGCCACTGTCGTCGATACACCGCAACCAACTGCTTACGCCGCTGTGTAAAAGCCGTTTTAGTCAACTCGCCGAAACGGCACGCCGCCTCGTCATCAAGCTCCCAGCGGTTATGCCGCTGCAACCGCACCACTGTAGACCCCACCTCAGGCCGAGGCCAGAAACATGAAGCCTTAACATGCCGCACCAGCTCCACATCATAGAGCCGCTGCAGCCAGATACCGGCTAACCCCCGCTCACTATCCCCGGCCTGAGCGGCAAAACGCTCAGCCACCTCCCGTTGCACCAGCACCGTTATCGACTGCGGAGCCAGCCTGTGCATCGCCACATCAAGCAATATCCGTGTCCCCACTGAATAAGGGAGATTGGCCACCAGCGCATCAAAACCACCCGCCAGCAACTCATCGAGATCACACCTCAACATGTCGCCCTCGATTAAAGTCAACTCCCGACGTCCACCTAACGACTCCCTTAACCACCCACAGAGCCGTGAATCCTTCTCCACTGCCGTCACCACAACACCACGCTCCAGCAGTGCCTCGGTCAACACCCCCAGCCCCGGCCCTACCTCCAGCACCTTACTACCCTGACCCACCTGAGCAGCATCAACAATCGCCTCCAGCGTATTACGATCGATCAGAAAATTCTGCCCCAGCGTCCGGTTCGGGTGAAACCCACGCTCAATACACCACCCCTTAACCTGCGAAGGACTTACCAGATTCACACTCAACCCATTGGCAGATCAAAAATTTTAAGATACGCTTTTTTCCGCAACCGGTTCAGCCACTCAACATACTTCTTCTCTGCCTCCATCGCCTTCAGCCTAGACTCCACCTGCGGCCACGCCTGCTCCAACGTTAACTGCTCCTCCCGTGCCTCTCTCTCCTTCTTAATGATATAGCCAAAATCCTCCAGCAACAGCAGCTTCGAGTGCTCACCCTCCTTTAACGCCGCCAGCGCCTCCACCAGCTCACCACGGAAAGTCTCTTCCGGGTCTACCTCGCCCCACTGCCCACCCTTCTGCGCCTTATTATCGGCCGAATAAGCCTTCGCCACATCGGCAAACGTCTTCCCCTCCTCCAGCTCCTTCAAAGCACTCGCCCCCCGCTCAGCCGCACCCGTATCACCATCCGCCGCCACCACTATCAAACCCACCCCCACACCACTGGTTCGCGCAAACAACTTAGGATTCTCCTCATAAAAACTCCGTATTGCCTGCCCTGAAACCGCCACATGCTTCTCAACATTATTATAGCGCATCAGTTGCACAATCAGATCCTCCTCAATAATTTTCCGCCACTCCTCAAAAGAGAAACGCTGCTCAGCCAACGCCGCCATCAACTTAGCACGGTCACCATCAAACTGCCGGTTAATCACCTCCTGCACACGCTGATCAATCGCCCACGGTGCTAACTGCGCCCCGGCTGTCTTAGCCGCATCTACAATCAACCGCCGGTTAATCATCGCATCGAGCGTCTCAAAATACAACTGCTTCAACAACTGCTGCCGCTCCTCAACCGGCAACTCAGCCAACAAATCACGCCGCACCTCCGTCATCACCTCAGCAATAGTGATCACATGCTCATTCACATAAGCGGCCACACCATCGATCAACATCGCCCCACCTTGCCCACGCTCAGCAGCCACTCCACACTGCACAGTTGTAAGCAATGCCACAGCCAGCACTAACATAAACCTCATCTGGTTAACTCCTTCAAGTTGTTAAAACAAAAGAATATCATACCCGACAATCCCACCCGTTAAAAGTGTTAAAACTCACAAGACCACAATTGATAGTTGACGGATTATTGCTCAAGGGAGCCACATGCTGAGAGTGTCACCGCTTTATTTTTCCACTATATAAGATCGTATTCTCTTGGCTCACCCAAGAAAAGCTCTGGCAATTTATTTGGGACAATTTTAAAGGACATAAAGTTTACTGGTTTTAAAAATCGGTTTTTACTAAACTGGCGACATGAAAACACTTAACTATTCACAAGACGATGTTCTGGTTATCTTTACCATGGATGTTGAGCCTGTGGCTACGGCCGATGGCAAGACTTCCGGACCGGCCTCTGCCGCTGAAGGGGCGCGCCGGGTTCGACAGTACGCCGATGTCATCGGTGAATATGGCTATCAACCCACTTTTTTTATCCACCCTGAAATGGCTGAGTTGCAAGCCGACCTTTTTAACGAGATGCGTGAGCGTGGTGCAGCAGTAGAGCTCCACCTCCATACAGTCAAGTTCGCACATCAGGGACGAAAATACCCTACCGAACTGGGTGGCTTACCCCGCCCGCTGCAGCTTGAGGCTCTGGCAGCAGCACGGGATCGTTTTACGGAAGCGATGGGCTTTACCCCGGCACTGTTCCGTCCCGGCTGTTTCTCAGCTAATGATAACACCTATGGCGTGTTGCAGGAGCTCGGTTTTGCCGGTGGCAGCATCTCGATCCCCGGACGTACCTGGACAAAGCGCTACTGCGCCTGGGCAGGTGCCATGCCGCATCCCCATTTTGCCAATAATGAGTTTCGGCAGCTCCCGGGCAATCTCTCTTTTGTTGAGATCCCTTTGTCGGTTGACCGCATCGGCGGGTTGCGTACCCACCCTGTGCTGGGATTCCAACACTATGTAGACCTCCGCCCGGGCGGGGTCTATACGGAAGAGGAGGACTCTGGTCGGGATCACGCCGTAATATTGCATAACATGGCGACACAACTGATCACAGAGAAACCGGTGCTCAAAACCATTGTTATTGATGTCCATAACGACCGTGATTTTGTCACCCCCAATGCCACGCCTGCCAAACACTTGCGAACTATCCTCGATAATCTCGGTCAGGAATTTGACCCCCACAATCTACACCCTGTCTCGGCTACCATGCCCCAAACAGTGGAGTATTTTAAAACACTCCACCCGACCTCCTGAAGGTGCATCAGTGGTGCCTGCGATCTCTACGGAAATATGCGCCTCGCCAAAGGTCTGCATCACGCCGCCACACTTAAACCTAAAAACGTCACTGAAAAACCTAAAACACATGTAACTCACAAGTAGCACAAAAGGTTATGCAACAGCCCTCAACTGCCAAATAGAGGCTATTTGAAATCACGTATGTCTCTCTCTTTGGTCTCCTTTTTTTGCAAAGCCTTACTTGTCGGCACCGCTTTGGTTACAGGGTCGCAATCGACGCGGACTTCCAGTAAGTTCTCTTCGGCATATAGCAGGGGTGCCAGTGCTTGGCGCATGTGCCACTCAACATAATAGGCCAACATGCATAGCAGGAAATGCTTTGTTTATAAACACTTAACCGTATTTTACACATGCAAAAGCTGCTGGAACTTCGGATTAAATCATTAAGGCA
>JAAYNR010000230.1 GCA_012520735.1 Lentisphaerota bacterium
CCGGAGGGCGTTGCGCCGTCAACGCCGCACCACCTCACGGCGGCAAGAGGGCCTGCCGTCCTCCGCGGACGGCTACGGAGAGCCGTCCCTACCATGGCGGCGTTTCGCCGCCGCCCACGGGCGGGACGCCCGTGCCACCCTTTCCCTTTCCGTGTATTCAGTGTGTTCCGTGGTTCCATTACTCAGTTCCCCCAATTTTTAACCACGGAATACACAGAAGGGGACAGCCCCCATCCCAAAATTTTTCCTGTCTCCTGAATCTGTGGTTTCATAAAAAATTTCGACCGGGGGCTGCGCCCCCTGTACCCCCAAGTCTTCAAGGCCCAACCACCCCGGACGGCGCCGAGCGCGCGGCGCGCCCGCCGTAATTGAAATACCGATTCGCACTCACGTGGGCCCCGAAATAACGGTCCGACGCGCGCGCAACGGAAGCGGCATTGTACCAAGTGCCACCGCTCTGGCCGCTCTTTTCTACGGTAGTGGTGTTGTCATGGCTTTCATCACCCACGTTATCAAATCGCGTTCTTACAAGATCAGTGCCACGGAGTGGCGTACCGGTGCTCTGGCCGGTGCCAGTTCAAGCATCGGCTGTATTCTCCTGCTTAACGCCATGCACCTCCCCGTTGTCGTGGTTTTCGCCGCCTCTCTCGGGGTCTCACTCATCGGCGGAGTAGCCCTCACCGCTATTATCTACCGCGAACACCTCACCACCGGCAAACTGATCGGCTGGCTCCTCGGTCTCGGCGTAGTTATCCTCTCCGTCGCCCGTGAACAGATCGACGCCCTCTTGAAGTAGCACATTACATCAATGGCTCGACTCGTTATAAAGCGGCACCAACCCGCCAAATGAGAGCTACACCAAACCACATAACTCTCTCTTTGTTATCTTCGTGGTGTATTAATTTATGCTTTTAGATATAGCTCCCCAACCGCAACCCATCTTCCACAAAGAAACGGTAGGTCTCGTAGTCGCAGGTCTCGGGGATCGAGTGGTCGCTGTGTAAAATATAGCCGTTATTACTCTTGAGCACCGGTATCTTCTCTGCCAGCTCACGCCGGATGGCATCAATGTCGTTTTTAACCAGATTCCTCGCGTCCATACCGCCACAGAGGGAGAGACGCTCACCAAAGTTTTTGTGAATCCGTAGCGGATCCATCCCTGCCTTTATCTCTATCACCTGTAAGCAATCAATCCCCGCCGCGACAATATCGGGTAGCAGCGGTTCGACAAACCCACACGAGTGGAGTATCACCGGCAAGCCATGACCATGACAAAAGTCGACCGT
Source organism: Lentisphaerota bacterium (assembly GCA_012520735.1). GTDB lineage: Bacteria > Verrucomicrobiota > Kiritimatiellia > RFP12 > JAAYNR01 > JAAYNR01. The sequence goes on from JAAYNR010000230.1 coordinate 1,287, forward strand.
TCGCTTATGCGCTGGGAAGATCAGCTCGCGGTACATTGCCGGCGACATAAAAGGGCGCTCTTTAAACCCCATATCTTCGTAAAACCAGATGCCGTCAGGCTTGCCGCCCGCAGCAAACAGCTCTTCAAATAAATTTATGGTCATCTCTGCGTAGGTATCGGCCATCTCCTTTACCCAGTCAGGATCAAGTGCCATCCCCACCAGCATATGCTCATGGCCACATATCGGATGCATACTCTCAAACACATTAACACCACCCCAGCAGAAAAACCTCTCCGCCGCCGCCGCCTGCCCTTTAAGCTCACGGTACCCCTCAAAATTTATCCGCCGTTTGTAGTCCTCAGTTTTCAGTAGCTTTGGTTTTATCAGCTCTTCCCATGCATCGCGCTCCTTAACATCAAAGTCGATATGCTCCGGTGTGGTATCGTGAAGTTTATGCCGCCGTAAGGTAGCGTAATTGCCGTCCTTTACCACCCTCGTCTCGTCCGTCTCCTCCAGCACAACCGGCTCAAAATCGAGATCCGCCACTGTGTTGAAAACCCAAGCCGTGCCTAGATCAAAACCAAAGTGGTCGTCAAAACTCTCGCCTTCTTTAATATAGCCCCGACCACTCCACAGCTTGTAAGTGTCACCCCAGAAGTGCTCAAACAGCCCTATTCTGTCGACAGACTGGCGCTTCATAATCCGCTCAATCCGTTCACGTCCTGTCATCATAAGCCACCCCCATTATTACTCAATTATCAAACTGATCAGGCTGCGGATCATCAGCCAATAAGCCGTTGCTCGTCAACTCTGCCAGAATCTGTTCTGCCGGAGTTAAAACCGACTTCGACTTATTGCACCCCTGACACGCCGGCACCACATTACCTTTAACACTCTTACCACCACGTGCCACCGGCACCACATGATCCATAGTAAGCTGATCGGGTTGAAAGCTCTTGCCGCAGTAGTGACACACCCCACGGGCACACTCCTGCCGCCACCACTGACTCTGCCGCAATTCACGAGCTTTGGCACGTTCCCGTGCCATATGTTTATCATCACGCCTGATGTCGATCCACTCAGACATTAAACACCCCTAGCGGAAGCAGCCGGCACCAGTGGTAAACCAGAACACCACACATGCTGCGGTTGTTACTTCTTGGCGCTCCACACACCGGCTTCACTCTGTATCATCGTCCCCGACGGTGCAACCTTGGCAACATCTTTGGCACGGTTGCGTCCCACCGCCTCAACCTTTGCACCGGTCTTATCGGCAATAGCTGTATATACGGCTTTGCGGTCGCTGTTTTCATCGGCAACAGTCTTCTCCTGTCCCTTATCCGCCAAAGGCTTAAGTATCTCCAGATACCCCTTGTTATTCTCACCTACATTATTGCTGGCCAACACAGCCAAAACTGC
>JAAYNR010000042.1 GCA_012520735.1 Lentisphaerota bacterium
CTTAGCTGCTTCAACGCAACAACTTATGAAGATAGCTGCTCGAACTTCTTGTTTTTTTTGACAGTAGCTAACGGGTTAGCTACTAATGCACTTAAACGCTTACGTTTAGACGAGGTACTTAAACGATTATTAACCACGGAAGGGACGGAAGGGGGAGGAAGGCACAAAAGCTCATGTTCAGGCTACGGTGTCTCTGGGTTCTGCGGTTTAGGGGGCGGTGCGGCGGAAACCGCACCGCAGGCTACGGGCGCCGGGTGCTGCGGGTGCTGCGGGTACTGCGGGTACTGCGGAGTAGGGCGGTGCGGTTATGCCGCACCGTAACAAGGTGTAATGGCAAACACAAACTTTGTCGCAAGCTTTGTCGGGGCTGGTGAATGGCCATCTGCGTGTCGGGAACTTGTTTATGTCACGCCTTTACAGGGTGGAGCTTATTTATGTAAGTAATCCCGGGGCGTTGTCCCGAGCTGGTATGTTTAGCCCTTTCAGGGCAGGCTTTTCACTTTACTCTTAACTCTTCCTCCTTCGCGTTTTTTTCCCGTTTAAGTGTGATTTCGATTAAGGGTGGCGACTAAGTATGGCGTTTAAGTGTGCGGCGTGAACGCCGCTGGGACAGGCAGGAATGCCTATCCTACATTGGGTCTTGTGGACACTCCCGCCGGGGGCGGCGGTCTCCAGGACGAGGTGGTTTTAGAGTTCGGGGTTGGTGATGAAGTTTTGAGTGCGGCTGAGGAGGTCGTCGCGGTTTTGGGTGCGTAACATGGCGCAGGGGAGGCTCTCAATAAACCGGCGTCCGTAGCTTTTGGTGGCGATACGGGGGTCGGCAATGACGACGATACCGCGGTCGGAGGTGGAGCGGATGAGGCGCCCAAAACCTTGGCGGAAGCGGATGACTGCTGTGGGTACGCTGAATTCGCGGAAGGAGCTGCCACCATTGTTGTCGATGGCTTCGCAGCGGGCTTCAACAATGGGGTCGCCTATGGCCATAAACGGGAGGCGGGCGATGACTACACAACTGAGGGCTTCGCCAACAACGTCGACACCTTCCCAGAATGATTGGGCACCAAATAGGACAGAGGCTGCACCATGGCGGAACAAACGGGTAATTTGGTCGCGCGAGATCCCTTTAGCCTGTACCAATAAGCGGATGCCGGCATCGGCCAGGGGTTGTTCGAGGATATTGGCGCACTGGCGCATCATTTGATAACTGGTAAAGAGAGCCAGAGAGCGACCTCTCATAGTGGAGAAGAGATCGAGCATCAGACCACTGAGTTGTTCGACATAGACGGCGGTTTCGGCACCGCTGCGGGGGTCGGGGAGGAAAGGGGCAGCCATGGTCAGGCACTGGCTGGTGTAGTTGAAGGGGCTGGTGGCGAGACAGGCGCGTAGTCGGTCGGGGGCGATGAGGTCGAGGCCGAGGCGATTGCTGATGAAGTTAAAGCGGTTGCCGACGCGTAGCGTGGCGGAACAGAAAACGACACTCTCTTTTTGGCGGTAGACGTGTTCTTCTAAAGCTGCACCGACATTAAGTGGAGCAGCCATGAGAGCGGCACTGCGGTTTTGTACTTTACGGCTGTAGGTGGCGGTTTCACTGTTGCGGACGAGTTCAATCCAGAAGACGTAACCGGGGGCACTGGCAGCAAGAGTAAAGAGGAGATCAGCAGCCATGGCACGGATCATTTTAGCGGCACCGCTTACTTCTGCAGCCTGATCGTTGTAGAGGGCGAGCTCGCCTTCCATGGTGGCTTGAAGGCCTTCAGCGATCTGATCAAGCAGTGATCCCATGTAGTGGAGGGCATCATTAAAGGCGACAGCGGCTTCAGTTACTTTGAGATGACCCTCCTGACTGGTCCATTCGCGGAACATGCCACGGCGGCGGATCTCTCCGGCTACGACAGGCCGGGGGTTAGCCTTAGCCGGAGGGGTGATGGCATCGAGAAGGTCGTTACTATTATCGGCAGTAACGGGTGCTGCATCTGACCCGGTACTGCGGATGCGGTTTACGTCGGTATCGATATCGAGCGACTCTGCAAGGGCTTCAAAAAGGTCGCTGCCGGCTTCGCGCACTCTGGTGATGGTGTTACGGGCAGTGCGGATATCTTTTAAAATCTGGCTTTGGTGGGGGTTTTCGCCGCCGCTGCCGGAGAGGTGTTTCTGCAGATTTGGAAGGATACCGGTAGTCCGTTTGCGGTGCTCGGCGACAAGACGGCGCAACAATATGCGGAGTTTATTGGCAGAGACCTCGGTGGAGAAGTGGCGTGTGGCGGCATCTTCGAGGTTGTGGGCTTCATCAAAAATAAGTTGGCGGTGTGGTGGGAGGATAACACCGCCACTCTCGCCGGCATCGGCAAAAACAAGGGCGTGGTTGGCCACAATAATATGGGCGCAGGCAGCTTTTTCACGGATACGGCGCACCATACAGCGACGGAAATAGCGGCAGGCCCGACCAGGGCACTCTTCACCACTGCTACCGAGGGAGGCTACAAAGGTACTGTCAATGCCACAGCCGCCAGAGAGGGAGTCGAGGTCACCGTCATCTGTTTGTGCTGCCCAGGCGACAGTACGGGCAAACTGACGCATCTCAGCTCGGTCTAAGTCCATGTAGCCGTGGTCGAGGAGAAGTCCCAGCCGACGCAGACACAGGTAGTTGCTGCGGCCTTTAAGTAGCACTGCGCGGAGGTTGTCGCCACGTTCAGGACCCAATGCCTGGCGGAGCAGCGGGATGTCATTTTCGATCAGTTGTGTTTGCAGGTTACGAGTATTGGTACTGACAACCACGGGGGTGTCGTTCAGCGAGGCCCAAGCAGCGACGGGGACGAGATAACCGATACTTTTGCCGACACCTGTTCCGGCTTCGACCAGCAGATGGTGGCCGTTGTTAAAAGAGTCGGCTACGGCGGCTATCATTTCAAGTTGGCCTTGTCGGGGCTCATAGCCGGGGATGACAGAGGCGAGGCGACCATTACGGTCGGCAAAGGCGGTGAGGCGTGTGGGATCGATCGGGGTACAATCAGAGAGCTCGGGTAGAGCAGCGCGCTCATTTTTCGGGGCTAATTGGGGAAAAGTATCGTTCCAGTTGCCACTTTGCGAGACTTTCTGTGCTACGGCACGGCACAGCGTGGCCAGAGCTACTTCATCGGCCTCTTTCAGCGCAACAGCCATAAACTCCAGAGCCCACAGCGGTAGTGAATTGAGCTTAGACTCAGCGAGTTGAGCCAGTTGCCACATTCGAGCAGCGGGTGAGTCGGCATAGATATTATTTTCTGCCGCCATTTGGTCGACAGTTTCGGCTCCTGAAGCGGGGAAGACCAATCGGTAAAGCTCATCAACAGCGATTGAGGCATTGTTACCGATAATATCATCAATTGTAGCAGTCTCATTGGTGACAATTATATCGCTGCCGGCATTGTCAGCAACCGCGATTGCGGTTTTTTCGTCACTCGCCACGGGAACGGGATATACCTCAAAAGCGGCACTCCCATCACTGGTTGTAACCTGCACCGCTCTGGTAATTATCAGACCCATTTATACCCCTTTTAAGAGGCAAATTACACTGCTTGTGGAGTGTTCGTCAAGCTGACAATCATTTTATTGGACAACCGGTACAAGATAGACTATCGTATAGGCTTATTTTTTTCAAGACAAAAGGGGGTATTATGGATCAAACACAACTTTTAATAGAAGGCATTGAATTAATGATAATCGGTATGGTTATGATTTTTGCCTTTCTTGTCGTGATGATTTACGTGATGTCGTTTTCCAGATTTTTCCAACGCTTTTCTCATCTTATGCCTGACCCGGTCTCTCCGGCATCACCTGCACCGGCTGTTGCCAGTGACAATGGTGCGGCAGTTGCTCTGGCCATTGCCATAGCTGAGAGACGATAAGGCGCACAAAATTTAAGTAACAGATCAAGAAAAGGAGCATCACCGTGGCAAAAAAACAGATAAAGTTCATGTGTACCGCCTTTAGAGACGGCTTTCAATCAGTATATGGGGCTCGCGTCCTAACTGAAGACTTCATGCCTGCCGTGGCGGCAGCCCGCGAGGCGGGCATCAGCTATTTCGAAGCAGGTGGCGGTGCGATGTTCCAGTCTCCTTATTTCTATTGCAATGAAGATTCATTTCATATGATGGATCGTTTCCGCGAGACCGCCGGAGCAGATGCCAATTTGCAGACTCTGGCTCGTGGTGTCAACATTGTATGTCTCGATTCGGCCTCTTCCGATGTGATTGCCCTGCACGCCAAGCTGTTTAAAAAACACGGTATCACCACCATCCGCAACTTTGATGCTTTAAACGATGTAAACAACCTGATCCACTCGGGGAAGTGTATTCACGAGGCGGGGCTTAAGCACCAGGTAGTAGTAACCATGATGGCACTGCCACCCGGGTGTGAGGGGGCGCATGATCCCGATTTCTACGAGAAAACCTTGCGGCAGATTCTTGATGCCGATATCCCATTTGACTCGGTCTGCTTTAAAGATGCTTCGGGCACTTCGATACCGGCAGTAGTTTACGAGACTATTAAACGGGCACGCAAGATGTTGCCTGAGGGGACAGAGCTGCAATATCACACGCACGAGACAGCCGGTTGCGGTGTGTATGCCTACAAAGCGGCACTTGATGCGGGTGCGGATGCGATTGACCTCTCACTAGCACCTGTTTCGGGCGGTACCTGCCAACCCGACGTAATTGTGATGTGGCATGCCTTGCGTGGCACAGAGTATGATTTGGGAGTAGATATTGATAAAGTACGCGAGGCGGAGAAGGTTTTCTGCGACTGCATGAAAGATTACTTCCTGCCGCCTGAGGCGACTAAAGTTGAGCCGATGATTCCTTGGTCGCCCATGCCGGGTGGTGCTCTGACAGCCAACACCCAGATGTTGCGCGACAACGACCTGATGGATCGTTACAACGACATGATCGGGGCGATGTCGGAGGTGGTGCAGCGTGGTGGTTTCGGTACCTCGGTAACACCGGTCTCGCAGTTTTACTTCCAGCAGGCCTTTAATAATGTGATCCACGGGCCTTGGAAGAAGATTGCTCCGGGCTATGGTAAGATGGTGCTCGGTTATTTTGGCAAAACTCCGATTGCTCCTGATCCGGAGATTATTAAAATTGCATCTGAACAGCTCGAACTGCAGCCGACAACCAAGACCGTGCTGGAGATTAACGACGCTGACCCGCAGAAGTCGCTCGATTATTTCAAGAAAATGTTGACCGACAAAGGGTTGCCGCTGACCGAGGAGAATGTTTTCATTGCAGCGGCTTGTCAGGAGAAGGGTATCCTCTTCCTGGAGGGTAAGGCAACACTCGGCATTCGTAAAAACGGTGGTAAGAAGTCAGATGCCTGCACCGTTACCCTTGACGGTAAAGCTTACGCCGTGGAGTTTAAGGGGAACCAAGCTGTGGTCAATGGCAAGCCTTACTCATATACCGTGGCAGAGGGGATTTCAGAGGCCGCCGCTGCCGCTGCTGCGCCAGTTGCTGCGGCTCCGGTTGCGGCACCTGCCGCAAGTGGTGGTGGAAGTGAAGTTAATGCACCGGTCCCGGGTATTGTCCTGCGGATTACGGCACAGGCAGGTCAGGCGGTCAAGGCCGACGACGAGTTGCTGGTGATTGAGGCAATGAAGATGGAGATACCCATCAAGGCACCTGCCGACGGCACAGTTGCCGCTATTACAGTAGCACCCGCCCAGAAAATTAACACCGGCGATGTTCTGGCTCGCCTCTCCTGAGGAGCAACCAGACCGCAACAACTCAAATAAGTGTAACATGAAAATTAGAGATTATTTTAAAGCGATGGTAGCTCTGGCGGCGTTTGCCGCCATGGCTACCGGTGCCAGCGCATTAACAGTAGAAGTAGATACACCTCCAATGCCGGAGGTAGAGGCAACAGCGACCGAGGCTGTTGAAAGTTTGGGGAGACCCTCAATGGGTGAGCGGATGAAGACTCTTTGGTATGAGACCGGTATTTACGGTTTTCTGGCCAAGGAGGAGCGTTTGGCTGCACCACCGGCAGTGGTGGAGAAGTCTGTTTACGATGCGGAAGTTGCTGCAAACAGACGAGCCAGTGTTTTGCCATTTGGTCTGGGACAAGGAGTGATGATTATTGTCTCGCTGGTGTTGATCTATCTGGCGCTGGTTAAAGATTTTGAGCCTTTGCTGTTATTGCCAATCGGGTTTGGCGGTTTGCTGGCCAACGTCCCCAATGCCGGAATTACGGCGGCACCGGTAGTGAAGATGGTGGTTGATGCCGCAACTGGTGTAAGTATGCCGGTGACGGTTGAACCGGGTGGCTTTCTCTACTATGTATTTGAGATGGGTGTAGCCAACGGTCTGTTTCCATTGCTGATTTTCATGGGTGTGGGTGCTATGACCGACTTCGGGCCGCTGATTGCTAATCCCAAGACAGCTTTGCTGGGTGGAGCAGCGCAATTCGGTATCTTCTGTGCCCTGCTGGGTGCTCTGGTACTAAATGATTACGTGCCGGGAATTAACTTCTCAATCAGGGATGCCGCCTCGATCGGTATTATTGGTGGCGCGGACGGTCCTACGGCGATCTGGTTGACCACTAAGTTGTCGCCCGACCTTCTCGGTGCTGTGGCGGTAGCGGCTTACTCGTATATGGCATTAGTGCCGATTATCCAGCCGCCTCTGATGAAACTATTTACGACAGAGGCGGAGCGGAAAATTTCGATGAAGCAGCTTCGGCCTGTGAAGAAGATCGAGAAAGTGGTATTCCCGATTATCGTAGTATTGCTTTGTGCCTTGCTGCTCCCTTCGGCTATACCGCTGGTGGGTGCGTTGATGCTGGGTAATCTGGCTCGTGAGTGTGGTGCGGTGGATCGTTTGTCCGACACCATGGCCAATCCCCTGATCAACATTGTGACAATTTTGCTGGGGCTCTCCGTAGGGTCAAAACTGGCGGCTGAGAAGTTCCTGACGGCAGAGACACTTGGTGTGATTTTGTTGGGATTGTTTGCCTTTGGCGTGGGGACATCGGCCGGTGTACTGATGGCGCGTGTGATGAACCTTTTCCTCAAGGAGAAGATCAATCCGCTGATCGGGTCGGCTGGTGTTTCGGCTGTGCCGATGGCTGCCCGTGTCTCTAACAAGGTCGGTTTGGAGTATAACAGCAGTAACTTCCTACTGATGCACGCCATGGGGCCTAACGTGGCCGGTGTTATTGGTTCGGCTGTAGTGGCTGGTGTTCTCTATCGTCTCTGCACAGTACTGTAACAGAAGAAGTTATATTTTGTTTTTAAGCCACACTCCACTTTATTTGGTGGAGTGTGGCTTTTTTTACCACTAATTCAGGGCGCGTAACTCACCGCACATGACGATAAAATAACAAAGAGAAGGAGCTGTGGGGCTTTGTGCAGTTCGCTGTTGGGTTGTTTTCAGGCTAATTGTTGCGTCTGATGGCGATGGCGTTTTCGAGATGGCGGATGGTGGGCGGGGTGTCGTCGGGGTGGCTGACAACTTCAATAATATCAAAGCGGTAGATCATTTGCGGGTCGCGGTGTTTATGGATAAACGAGCGGGCAGCGCGACTTAAGGCACGTCGCTTGGCGGCATTGACGGCACTGGCGGGACGGGCGAAATATTCGCTGGAGCGGGTCTTCACCTCGATGAAAATTATAATATCCCGCTTTAAGGCGATGAGGTCAATTTCGTCACGACGATTGGGTCGAACACGTCGGCCAATGATTCGCCAGCCGTGACGCCGAAGCCAAACTGCCGCAATCTCCTCACCCCAGATCCCTAGCTCCTTAGGTGTCGATGGTACAGTAGCTGTGGTGGTGTCGAGCTTGCGGTAGCGGAGCGCATACCAGAGACTGCGTAATTTATAGTACCAGTGCATATTAGTTTATCTCCTGACCACATGATTAGTATAAGAGGGGACTCTGATGGTGTTGGCAATAGAATTCTCGGGCTGGTGTAAAAACATAACCACTCTGTTTGCGGGGTGAAAGCAGGTGCTCTATTAAGCGAGTACGATAATACCATCAGGTGACTGAGAGTCAATTCATAACGGTGATACAGCTTGCAGATGATATGTAAATGTAGCATATTGTAGGTTTGTGTGTCGAGAATAGGGAGAAGTATGAGAAAAGTGATTCCTGGTTCAAAAGTGACTGATGTCAGCGATGCCGTGATATGGCGCTCGATTGTTGGGCGGAGACCTGAGTCTGCTGTGGATGGAGACCTGGCACAGGCATTGGAGTTAGCACGGCGTCAGGATTTCAACAGCGCATATCTGGCTTTGGCGCGACACCACTGTGTAACCCTGCAAAGTGAATGGGATTTAGTGGCTGGTAAATACCGCAATATGGAGTCGGCTACAGAGGGCACTCTGGCCGACATTTATAATCATAAATTCAATGTGTGGCACAAGCAGGTGATCCAGTTCGGGCGTGAGATAGAGTGGTATCCTGAGGGGTACGATATAGATAACATCCATGGGTTGCACCGGCTCAGCTTTACGACCCCCGCTTTAGTCGCTTTAATTAAAGAGGGTGATAAACGGGCACGTGATTTTTTTGTTGATCTTATAGCTCAATATAATAGATTGCAACAACACCCGCGTTGGCCAGAGATACGGCCGATTGCATATTGCTATTTAAACACCGCTGCCAAATGGCCGATATTGCTGGCGGCATATCTGGCTTTGATCAATGGTGGAGAGGTAAGTGGTACCACAATTGGTGATTTTCAGCGGACATTTTATATATTTGGTCGCTGGACTAGTGCTTCTCTGAAAGAGTATGTACCGGGTTGGAATGCGCAGGTTGTTGCTTACACTACACTGCTTCATGTGGCACGTTGCTTCCCGGAGTATAAAGAGGCCGGGGTATGGGATGATAAGGCAGTGGGGCTATTGCGCGATCATGCTGCGAAAGGTTTTTATGCTGATGGTGGCAATAAAGAGCGCGTTTGGGGTTATGGTGTTATGCATTTAAGTGGGTTGACCACACCGTATGGTATAGCGAGGCGGATGGGTGGATTGGGTGGCAGCGAACGGAAAGTTTACAATGCGATCAGACGTGTTTATCAGTGGTATGTTAAGAGTGTGGCACCACCACCGGACTACGCTTTCCCGACTTACGGCGATGCGGGATTGGGGGCGCACGATGCCTTGCCTACTGTAACAGCCATGGTGCGGGAGGTCTTGCCGGCGGTGGAGCACGACACCAACCTTGGCATCGACCGTAACCACGGTTATCTCCTCAAAGAGTCGGGATTTGCCGTTATGCGTAATGGTGACACACTGGAGTCGACCTATGTAAACTTAGATTTTGGTAAATTTGCCGGCTGGCACTCACATTGGGACTTGTTAAGTATGAATCTCTGGGCTTATGGTAAACCGCTCCTCGAAGAGCTTTGTCGCTTCGGGGCATACGCCAACCCACTCGACACCCTTTTCCGCGCACCGGAGAGCCACAACCTGATGTTGATAGACGGAATGATTTACGATAGTCGTGAAGTTCAGGGTGAGGATGTGCAGTGGTACAGCGACGACAAAGTTGAATATTTTTCAGCCTTTCACAGGGCTTACCGTTACTTTGTATTTGGACGTGAAACTGTACCGGTATCGCCTAACATTGAGGCTCGGATACGACGGACAGTGTTGCTGGTAAAAGATCCCGGGTATGTGGTGGTAGTCGATTTGGCAGAGGATGTTAATCACTGTGACTTCAACCGGTCGGTGTCGCAATACTGGCACTCGCCAACTCCCTTTGAGGTGCTTGGTCGAGACAGAGTGCGGACAACCGGTGATGAGGCGTGTTTGCTGGTATATGCTCATAAAGAGAGTCTGCACCGTCTTGACACGGGCAAAGATTTTGGTGGTGCGGAGGTAGAGCACCTTGGTCACGCTTATGAGCGGTACAATTTACGGGCACGGCGCTGGATGCCGCTAAACCACCAGGGTGGGGTGGGATTCACCACTGTGATCTACCCCTTCAGGGGAGAGTTACCAGAGGTAAATGTACGGTCTCTGGCGAGCAGTGGCGGTAAGCCGTGGCAAAGCGAAGCACTGGAGATAGAGACGCAGCACGGAAAAGACCTGGTGATTATCAACCCGATGCGTCTGTCCGGTCTTATGGTTGGCCGCAGGAGAATAAGTGAGCGATTTCAAGTGCATCTGGGTGGTGGACGCGGCGATGTTTCTATTCACTGATTTAGTAGCTAACCCGTTAGCTACTGTCAAAAAAAACAAGAAGTTCAAGCAGCTATCTTCATAAGTTGTTGCGTTGAAGCAGCTAAGGCAGCATTGAGAGTCATCGTCAACTCTATTCTTTTTAAATC
>JAAYNR010000264.1 GCA_012520735.1 Lentisphaerota bacterium
AGCTTCCGTATTCCGTGGCTAAGAAACACTTTTTACTCACTCAAAACAGCGTCAACTGGCCCGGATTCTCCCCCTCCTTCCGACGTGCCGTCCGCGCCAGTTTAGGCAACCCTGCTTCAATCTCCCCCTCTTCGAGGTTGGCTAAAATCTCCCGAGCCCGAAACACCACTGCTGCCGGCATACCGGCCAGTCGTGCCACATGTATCCCGTAGCTCTTATCTGCCGCTCCCGGTGCAATCTTACGCAAAAACACAATGCCGTCACCATGTTCACGCACCATCACCGTGTAGTTACGCACCCCACCCATCGTCAAAGTCAGATCGGTCAACTCATGGTAGTGCGTGGCAAAAAGGGTTTTCGCTTTAACTTGCGGTGTGTTATGCAGATACTCCGCAACCGACCAAGCGATGCTTATACCATCAAAAGTACTGGTGCCGCGTCCGATTTCATCAAGTATCAGCAAGCTGCGTGCTGTGGCATTATTTAAAATATTTGCGGTCTCCTGCATCTCCACCATAAAGGTACTACGTCCGCGAGTCAGATCATCCCCCGCCCCCACCCGAGTAAATATACGGTCTGTCAAAGCAATCCGCGCACTCCGTGCCGGCACAAACGACCCCGCATGTGCCATCGCCGTAATCAGCGCCACCTGTCGGATGTAAGTCGATTTACCCGCCATATTAGGCCCGGTAATCACCGCTATTTGATTACGCGTACAGTCCAGTAATGTGTCGTTAGGAACGAACCGCTCGGCATCAGGCAATTGCTCAATTACCGGATGTCGCCCCTCTTTGATCTCTATCTCATCACCATCGTGCATCTCGGGACGGTTATAACCTAGAGCCAGTGCCCGATCCGCCAGTGAAGTCAGTGCATCAAGCCGAGCCACCGCATCGGCAGTCTCCTGAATAGCGGTCGTATCGGCTACCACCCGCTCACGTAACTCCTGAAATAACTCAAACTCCAAAGCCTGTGACTTCTCCAGCGCACCAAAAATTTTCTGTTCATACTCCTTCAGCTCTGGAGTAATAAACCGCTCGGCATTTACCAGTGTCTGACGTCGCTCATACTCCGGCGGCACCGAACCTGCCATCCCTTTAGAGACTTCAATGTAGTAACCGAATACTTTATTATGACGCACCTTGATAGTCCGGATACCAGTCCGTTCCTGCTCTTGCGCCTGATAACGTGCCAGCCAGTCGTGCCCTTCACTCGCCAATCGCCGCAACTCGTCAAGCTGACTATTATACCCCTCGCGAATTACCCCGCCCTCTTTAACCCCTACCGGCGGTGAATCGGCAATGGCCCGCTCCAACAGATTCACTAACTCCGGCAATGGGTGGAGATCAGCCGCCGCCGCCGCCATTAAAGAGTCATCACTACGCAGCGCCAAATCACGCAAATTAGGAATCGGTAAGAGCGACGACCCAAGCGACTGTAAATCACGAGCATTGCTTCTGCCTGAGTTTATTCTGGCAATCAGTCGCTCTAAATCACGCACCGTACCAAAAGCATCCTGTAATCCATTAAGCAAGGGACGCTCAGCTATGAGTTTGGCTACAGCATCATGACGCTCGCTGATCGGCTCCAGTCGACACAAAGGCCGCGTCAGCCAAGTCCGCAACAACCTCGCCCCCATGGGAGTACGGGTGTTGTCAAGCACACCCAGCAATGTGTTAGCCGCCCCAACTCCACGCCGTGGCAGTATGTCGAGATTGGTGCAAGTCGCCTCATCAAGCATCAAAAAATCACTCCCCTGCCGCACCTGCAACTGTCGCACATGACCTACTGTATGGTGCAACTCCTCCACCACATAACTCAATAAAGCCCCCGCCGCACCAACTAAAAGCCTCTCCCCCTCACAACCAAAACCCTCAAGCGAATGAACCTGGAAATGACGCACCAACTGGTCGTACGCCACATCATACTCAAACTTCCATTCTTCAATCTCCGTGACAGTGGTGTTAACCCCCGCCAGCTTCTCCACCAGCAACGGCTGCGACTCCCCTCCCACCAACAACTCGCTCGGCATATGCCTGCGTAAATTCTCCGCCAGTGCCTCATCTTCAGCCAGACCCTCTACAATAAACTCGCCGGTGGAGAGATCAAACAGAGCCATACCAAAGCCCTTCTCACCAACAGCCACCGCAGCCAGATAATTATTACGCGAGGCATCAAGTATCGCCTCCTCCGTAATTGTACCGGGCGTCACTACCCGTGTCACCTCACGCCTCACTATCCCCTTGGCAGTAGCAGGATCCTCAACCTGCTCACAAACAGCCGCTTTCACTCCAGCACGAATCAACTTAGCCAGGTAATTATCCAGTGCATGATACGGCACGCCACACATCGGCGTACCGCCACGTTGCGTCAAGGCCACCCCTAGAATCGGTGCTGCACGCTGCGCATCATCAAAAAACAGTTCGTAAAAATCACCCAGCCTGAATAACAGCAATACCCCATCCGGCAACTCAGATTTTATCCGCCTGTACTGCCGCATCATCGGTGTCAGCTCATCAACTTTAGCAGTCATCTGACCTAACTCCTCCGCTTGAAATAACTCTGCGATTTCGCTCTGCTGCACTTAACTACACCACTCTCTCTCAAATTGCGCCTATCTCCCCTGCCACTCGCGTCAGCCGACGACAAACCGTCTCACGCCCCAACAACACCAGCAACTCAAAAAGTCCCGGACCTTCAGCCATCCCTGATACAGCTACCCGCACAGGATGCACCATCGCCCCCAGTCCAGTGCCACGTCTCTCGCCCAACTCCACCAGCGTAGCATTTGTGCTCTCAAGATCAAACACCGGCAGTGCTTCAAACCGTTTCGCTATCTCCAGCAGCAGCTCAGCCACCCCTTCACCCCGCAACCGCTTATTTACCGCTTTCTCATCAAACTGATAATTATCAGTGAAAAAGTAACTGCAATTGCCAGGTATCTCGTTATAGAGTCTGGTCCTCACCTGCATCTGATCAATAATCCCCTCCAAAGTCTGTTGCGGAAAATCATCACTAAGCAAACCGGCCTCACGCAACCGTTCGCTAAAAATAGCTGCATACTCATCACGCGGTGTGTTGCGGATATATTCGCCATTCATCCAGGTCAGCTTTTTCATATCAAAACGCGCCGCGCTCGATTTACAACGATCCAGCGTAAACACTGCAACCATCTCATCCCGACTCATCACCTCACGGTCGTCACCGGGTGCCCACCCCAGCAATGTCAGATAATTGAACAACGCCTGTGCCAAAAAACCCTGCTCTTTAAATTCACCCACAAACGCCGCACCATCACGCTTACTGTACGGCTTCCCCTGATTATTAACAATCATCGGTAGATGAGCATACTGCGGCGGTGTAGCACCAAGAGCCTTAAAGAGCTCAATATGTCGGAAAGTATTCTCCACATGGTCATCACCACGGATAATATGAGTGATCCCCATATCGATATCATCAACCACATTAGCCAGATGAAAAACCGGTGTTCCATCAGAACGGACAATCACAAAATCGGTTGTATCCTCCGCCTTCTTCCCCATTTTACCCTTCACCAGATCATGATACTCCACCCGCCCTTCAGTAGGCATGCGAAAAACTACACACGGTTTATCACCCCCTTTATTATCGTGGTAAGCCGCACCTTTCGCCAGCAGCTCCTCAGCTACAGCCAGATGCCGCTCCGTAAGCCTGCTTTGATAAATCGGCTCCTCATCATAATCCAGCCCCAGCCACTCCATACAATCAAGCAATGTATTAATTGCCTCATCGGTCGAACGCTCACGGTCAGTATCCTCAATACGCAGCAAAAACTTCCCACCCTCATGACGGGCAAACAGCCAATTAAAAATAGCCGCACGAATATTACCTATGTGAACATTACCAGTTGGACTTGGCGCAAAACGAACCCGTACCGACATCATAAACCTCTCATATAAAACATTAAAAGCCAGTCTGACACAGCCTCAAACTAAATCAGACCCATGCCCAATAATATACCCCACAATCACCTCCATAGTAAAGACACAATAGAAAAAACTCAAAACTGTGAGTGTGTATGACGAGAAAAACTGTGGCCATCCATTAGCCCGTGACTTGGGCATCTGGCTCCTGCCCAAAGGTGTGCCTACGACGCACCGCGCCTCGGTAATGTAGGATAGGCACTCCTCCCTCTCCCGGGCGGCGTTCATGCCGCACTCTTAAACGCTAGACTTAGTCGCTACACTTTGTCGACTGTATCAGCTCCCCAGCGTCATTACCTTGTTGCGGTGTGGCAGAGCCGCACCGGGGTGCGGCGGTTTCGGAGAAACACGCCCTACCACCATGTGTTTGCCATAAGCGATTAAGTGTATTTTCGATCATAGGGTAAGATACGACTAAGGATCGCGATTAAGGGTTCGTGTAAGTGTTTTTACTCCCACCGGGAACGCAGCGTGCTGCCGTAACCGCCGTGCGGCATAGTAGTTTTGACGGCTCATCCCCATGTGTGAACATAACGCCGATATACTAACACGGCTCTCTTTAGCAGGCTCTACAGACACATTTACAGTTGCCCTGCGTGTTTTTTTAAAACTCTTCCACCTTCACCCTTCACTCTTCGATCAATGGTATTTACTACCACCCACCCTACTAATTACTTACATTGTAGTCTGGACATTTCTACCGCTTTATACCATAATTCGGCGCACTTATAGGTTAACCTACTGTTATCTGCTCTCAAGAGGTTTAAGATGCCAGAAAATTTTTATCATATCGGGCTGGATCTCGGTACCAGTGCCATCAAAGGCGTACTGTTATCTGCCTCCGATAGCCGTATCATCGCCACCGCTTCGCGTCTTACCACTTATAACCACCCCCACCCCGATTGGGTCGAGGCCGACCCCAATGGGCTCTTTGCCGATCTCACTGCTGTCATCCGTGAACTCGCTGCTGCAGCACCGGGCTCCGTGAAATCGATCGCCGCTGCCGCCGCCTCCG
Organism: Lentisphaerota bacterium; assembly: GCA_012520735.1. Taxonomy (GTDB): domain Bacteria; phylum Verrucomicrobiota; class Kiritimatiellia; order RFP12; family JAAYNR01; genus JAAYNR01. Next base: position 4,978 of record JAAYNR010000264.1, read on the forward strand.
GTAATACTCTGCTCACCGATGCCGCCGGCACCCCTCTCACCCCGGTCATCAACTGGATGGACAAACGGTGTGTCAATAACCTCCCCCCCACTATCGCCGACCTCACCCCTGCCGAAATCCGCCAAATCACTGGCTGGCCCTGTCACGATATCTTCCCTCTGGCGCACATCGCCTGGTTCCGCCAACATCAGCCCCGGCTCCTCGACTCTGCCGCTCATGTCTGCATGAATACCGACTGGCTCCTCTATCGCCTCTGTGGCCGCTGGCTGATGGACCACTCTACCGCCACCACTTCTCTGCTGCAAAACCAAACTACCCTCCAGTGGCATACCCCCTTTCTTGACCGCCTCGGCATCCGCCCCGACCAACTCTCCTGCCTCGTCCCCTCAGGTGCCATCGCCGCACCGCTCACACCCGCCGCTGCCGCAGCTACCGGTCTCACCACCGCAACCGTCGCCGTTACCGGTACTTTCGACCACCCCTCTGCCGCCCGTGCTGTCGGAGTCCTCAAGCCCGGCCAGCTCATGCTCTCCTGCGGTACGTCATGGGTCGCCTTTCTCCCTCCCCCCCAACGCAGCGATATCGTTAAAGCCGAACTCCTCTGCGACCCCTTCCTATCCACCACCGGTGGCCCCTGGGCCGGTATGTTCTCTGTCCCCGCCATCGGTCCCACGATCGACTGGTATGTCGAGAACCTCATCGCCCCCAACTCTCCGGCACCCCTTAAAGTCTTTGACGACCTCGCCGCTGCTACGCCCCACGGTGCTCATGGCCTCACTATAAATCTCGAAGCCCCGCCCCAACACCTCTCGGCTCCCCCGGCTCATATCGCCCGTGCCGTTATGGAAGGAGCCGCCCGCGCTCTGGCCAACCGTATCGCCAAGCTCCGCCAATACGGCTTTGAATTTGAAAGTGCCGTAATGGTCGGGGGTCCCAGTAAAAGCCCCATCTGGCCCAACATCGTCGCCACCACTACCGGCCTTAAAATAACTGTTGGCTCAGCTCATGCCGGTGCCGCCGGTGCCGCCATGCTGGCCGCTAAAGCTACCACCTGATTTTATTACTGTACCAGACAGCCACGCTGCCTGCCACCAACATAACTAGGGAGAAAACCTCATGAATCTGAAAAAAGAGACCCGCGTCGGCATCCTGCCACTCTATCTTAAACTTTATGACGACCTCGATGGTGGTCGCCGTAGCGGCTTTGACGGTTTTATCGACCGTGTCGCCGCAGGCCTTAAAACCCACGGCATTAGTGTCACCGCCGCCCCCGTCTGCCGTATCGCCCCCGAATTTAATGCCGCCATAGCCGCTATGGAGGGTAAGGTCGATGTCATCATCACTATCCACCTCGCCTACTCACCCTCGCTCGAAGTGATCGATGCCCTCTGTAAAACCACCCTACCCATCATCATCCTCGATACCACCATGGAGGCCGATTTCGGCCTCAGCGTACGCGCCAAACACATCATGACTAACCACGGTGTCCACGGTGTCATGGATCTCGCCTGCATGCTCCGCCGTCGCGGTCGCCATTTTGAGATAGTCGCCGGTCACGATAGCGACCCACGCCTCTACGAACGCGCCGCCGCGCTGGCTCGTGCCGCTTTTGCCGTTGGGCAGTTCCGTAACTCCAAGGCACTCCGTGTCGGCCCCGCCTTTGACGGCATGGGCGACTTCTGCGTCTCGGAAAACCTCCTCGCCGAACGCTTCGGCATCACTGTTCAGGAACTCTCTATTGACGCTCTCGATGCCGCCGTTACTAAAGTCAGAGAAGACCTCATTAATGCCGAACTCGCTGCCGATAACGCCCTCTTCACTTGTGATATCTCCGAAGAAGACCACCTCCGCTCTATTCGCGTCGGGCTCGGTCTGCGACGCCTCGTCGCCGATGGCGGCTTCGGTGCTCTCAGCGTCAACTTCCAGGCCTTTGACGGCACCGACCGCCCTGCTGCCACTATGCCCTTTATGGAACTCTCCAAAGGCATGGCCCGTGGTGTCGGCTATGGCGGCGAAGGCGACATCCTCACCGCCGCTCTCGTCGGTGCTCTGGCACGCTCTTTCGAACGTGTCACCTTTACCGAAATATTCTGTGCCGACTGGGCCGGTGACTCCCTTTTCCTCTCACACATGGGTGAAATCAGCCCCTCAGTACTCAAGGATAAGCCCCGCCTCTTCGCCAAACCTTTTTTTGTCCCCGGCGTGCCACCACCGGCCGTTATCACCGGTGCCGCCCGCCCCGGCCCGGCCGCTTTTGTCAACCTCGCCCCCGGCCCCGATAACTCCTTCACCCTGATCGTGGCACCTGTTGAAGTCCTCCCCGAAAGCGACTCCATCGACCCCGCCATGTTTAATACCGTACGCATCTGGATCAAACCACGCCTCCCCGTTGCTCCCTTCCTTGAAGAGTACTCCCGCAACGGCGGCACGCACCACAGTGCGCTAGTCCTCGGTGATGTCGCCGAAGCAATCGCCGCTTTCGGGCGCCAAACCGGACTCGATGTCGTCACTATCGGCTGAAAATAAAACACTCTTTAACTAAACAGTCCCACACCACTGCTCCGGCGGCGTAGGACTTAACCACAAGAAAAGGAGACAATCATGGGAATCAGTATTGGACTAGTTGGACTCGGCTCATTTGGTAGCGCCTTTGCGCCGCTCTTTAAGAACCACCCTGCGGTCAGCCGTATCGGCTTCTGCGACCGTGAACCAAATCTGGTCGAAAAATTCGCCGGCGATCCCTTCTATGCCGATAAATTTAATCAGAACGACTGCTACACCTCGCTCGACGAGATGTGTAAAGCCGACTTCGACGCCATCGTTGTCATCACCCAACCATGGCTCCACGCCCCCCAGTGCATTCAGGTACTCGAAAGCGGTAAACACGTCTACAGTGCCGTCCCTATTATCAGCATCCCCGATAATAACGAAATTCTCGACTGGTGCGACAAACTAGTCGCCGCCGTCAAAAAAACCGGCTTTAACTACATGCTCGGCGAAACCACCTTCTATCGCCCCGCAGCCATGTATTGCCGCCGCCAGGCCGCTGCCGGAGCCTTCGGTGATTTCGTCTACGCTGAAGGCGAATACATGCACGACGTCGACTCCGGCTGCAACCTCCGTCAGGTTAGCCGCCAACGCCAATCCAGTACCTCCGGCAAGGAGTGGTCGCCTATCCTTGAAAAATACATCGAACGTGGCATCCTCGGTGGCCCCATGCACTACCCCACCCACTCGGTCTCCGGGCCGGTCTGTGTCATGAATGCCCACGCCCTCCACGTTAACGCCTATGGCTACCGTAACAATAACAACGACCCCTACTTCCGCAGCCAGGCGTTCTCCAATGAGATGGCGCTCTTCAAGATGAGCAACGGTGCCGTCGTCCGTATAGTCGAAGGTCGTGAAATGCCCGGTGTCATGGGCAATGAATCCGAAACCTTCCGCATTTTCGGTACCATCGGCTCTTTCTCGGAACACCGCTGGTTCTCCATCGACCGACCCCAAATGCCACCAGCAGATATCGACAATATCCCCAAGCCGAAACGTGTTGACCTAACCGCCAAAGAGATGTTCGATCCTCTCCCACCTGAGGTTGAGCATGCCTTCAAACAGGTCGCTAACCGTGGCAAATCCGATGCCGAACTTCTCAGTATCGACTTCAACCCCACTGGCCACGGCGGCTCACACCCCTATCTCGTCCACGAGTTTGTCGACTCCGTCGCCACCGGTCGCCAGCCTGCCATCAACATCTGGGAGGCCTCCCGCTATATGGCCATGGGTGTCGCTGCCCATGAATCAGCCCTGCGCGACGGCGAAACCGTCAAAGTCGCCGACTGGGGTGACGCTCCCCTATAAAAAAGGGTCTCCTTGACACCATAAGAAAAACGAATGAGAGAGCAAACTCCTTATGATGGATCGTGGGGGGCTAACGCCCAACTAGCTCTCGACACCATCAACATGCGCCCCACACGCGGCATCCCCACCAGCAGCGGTAACTGCATGCAGTGGTCACATATCGAAACCCTCTCCGGTAACCCACCCGGCAGCTATCCTGATAACCCCGAACAGGTTTACCTCGACTACCGCCTGCGCACCGGGACATGCTACATCGACCAGTGGATTCCCAAAAACCCGCTCTCCATGAAAGATCGGGGCTTCACCTCTGACACCAACCGCGAGGCCACCACCGGTGCGGAGACGATCGTCCGCGATGGCCTGGTGATCGACTCGCCCAAAGCGGCGGTCGAGCATATGGAGAAGTTCGTCTTCCCCCACTACCTCCGCTGGAAAAAAGAGCTTCAGGCAAACATCGAAGCTGAAGTTGCCAAACGGATCGCCGCTGAAGTCACCGTACAGGAACTCTTTGCATTTTTTGAGGTGAATTAAACCACTTTTAAGGATAAACAATCAAGCAACCACAAAAAGGAATTAACCATGAGCTCAAAACTCCATCTCGGTATCGTCGGTGCCTGCGGCCGCGGCGCCAGTTTCAAGGCCGCCTGTGACGCCATGGGTGATGTCGTTGTCCATGCCGTTTGCGATATCCATGAAGAGGGCCTCGCCGCCGCGCGTGAACGCCTCGGTGCCAAAGAACAATATACCGACTACGAAACCATGCTCGATAAATCACAGCTCGATGCCGTGATCATCGGCACACCCATGCAACACCACGCCCCCATGGCCATCGCTGCCCTCGGGCGCAACATCTCGGTCCTCTCCGAGGTCACCGCTGCCGTCTCCATCGAAGAATCCATCCGTATGGTCAAAGCCGCCCGTGCCAGCCGCGGCATCTATATGATGGCCGAAAATTACACCTACATGCGCCCCAATGTCATTGTGCGCGAGCTGGTCAAACGCGGTCTCTTTGGTAAACCCTACTATGCCGAGGGCGAATACATCCACGAGCTCAAACACATGAACGAATACCAGACCCCCTGGCGCCGCACCTGGCAGACTGGCGTCGAAGGTGTCACCTACGGCACCCATAGCCTCGGCCCGATCCTCCAATGGATGCCCGGCGACCGCGTTGTCCGCGTCGCCTGCGAAGCCGCCGGCTCGCACCACACCGACAACCTCGGCAAACCCTACTGCCAGGCTTGCAGCACCATGCTCTGCAAAATGGCCTCTGGTGGCCTCGTCAAAATCCGCGTTGACATGGTCTCCGACCGTCCCCACAACATGGTCAACTACCAGCTCCAGGGTAGCGACGGCTGTTACGAATCGGGGCGCGGCCGCGGTGAGACCAACCGTGTCTGGCTGCGCGACCGCTCCCCCGACATGAAGTCGTGGCTCGATATCGAAACCCTGGCCGACGAATTCCTCCCCGACTTCTGGAAATAGGGGATGGAACGCGCCAAAGCCGCCGGCCACGGCGGCGGCGACTATTTCGAAGTGCTCGATTTCGTCGATGCCGTCAAAGGCAACCGTCCCTGCCCCATCGACATCGACGCCGCCATGGACATGACCCTCCCCGGCCTAATCAGCCAGCAATCCATCCTCGAAACCGGCCGCTGGATCGATGTCCCCGACTCCCGCAACTGGTAGATATTTCACTATTAAACGAATCACTTAAACGAAACCACCTCGCCCTGGAGACCGCCGTCCCCGGCGGGAGCACCCACAAGGCTCCCTGAGAGCCCCGAGCACCTGCTCGGACCCGTGCCTGCGGTGCGCTTTGCGCCACCGCGGTAGGGCGTGTCTCTCCGAGACCGCCGTGTCAGCAGCCGCATCACGCGGCTGCGTAAGTGGTAAGAGGTAAACCTCCACCGGGAACGCAGGGCTCCGTACCTGCACCGTGCCTGCGGTGCGCTTTGCGCCACCGCGGTAGGGCGTGTCTCTCCGAGACCGCCGTCG
>JAAYNR010000253.1 GCA_012520735.1 Lentisphaerota bacterium
ACGATACCTTGCCAGTCTCCAATGCGTGCAATACGCTCAATTTGAATGCCTCACTATACACTATTTTCTGTCTCATTGAACCCTCCTTTTTTGTTAGATGGGTGTCAATGTATATCAGGACGGGACACCTATTACTTTTTACCTATTACCTATTACTTAACTACTCCTCTTCCTCCACAGCCCCCCGAATCCTCACCTGTTTTTCAGCAGGATCTCTTCCCCCCATGCGCAACTCAAGCACTTCATGCAATTGGCGGGCGCACTCCTTAACCGGAATATTGTAACGCACCACTGGCATACCATAACGGAGACGGATAGTATCGTTAGCCCAGGTAAAGAGGAGCGGCCGTTTAATGTTGGGAGAGTTAACATGCTGCAGAGCCATAGCCACGGAGCGTGTCAGCAGATCATCACCTACCACCACACCATCAGGCCAGCCGTCCTGCTGCCAGCCGTCAACGACTTTACGAGCCCAGCGGTAAGCGATGTACTCATCGAGAAAACCATCAAGATCGAACTGACAGAAATTGTGCGTTATGATCTCTTCAATACCCTTTTCCCGGGCAGCATCCGTAAAAGCCTTCCGGTGTCGCTCTTCCCACACCCCATCACTGACAATCGGTATATAAGCCAGTCGACGACACCCCCGTGCCGCACAGTACTCCACCGCCGAGCGCACGAAATCTCCATGGTCCAGAGCCAGATCACTGTGCGCCGAAGCCACGCTGAACCAGGCCGTTGGCAACCCCTTCAGCGTCTCCACCTCCTGCCACGGTGGATAGCCTATGCTAACTCCCAGCAGACCACGAAAAGCGATCCTACCACAATCCTGTCCCAACGCCGCATTTAGCTTGTCAATACCAAGCGGCGCCTCCTTATGATGTGTGGGGAAATCATCGTATATACGCATAACCCACTTTGAGTCCGACTGTCTCTCCAGCTCCTGCACCAGTGACCGGTGAAAACGAGCCGTCTCATGCTTCAGGTCGGGACCCACAATCAGGGCAATGTTGGACGTGGTAGCGTTAGCGCTGACAAACGACCCCACACGCGGTGTCCGGACTATCAACCCCTCATCCTTCAGACGACGCATAGCCTTGTGCAAAGTGAGCGGATGCACCCCAAATTGACGGGCAAATTCGCTGGTACTGGGTAAGGGTGTGCCTGGCTGCAACAAGCCGCTCTCAATCTGCAGCCGCAGTTTTTTCTCTATCTGCCGATGCAAAGGAACAGACGGAGTTAAAGATAACGTCAATTCGTTCATGGAGACAGCATATAATAATTATACGCCATACGTCAATAGCGAATTAATACCCCAAAAGCCTACCAAAATACGGGGACAGAGAAGTAGATGAAGGGTGAAAGTTGAAAGCCTACCCTAGAAAGGGCTATACATACCAGTGTATTTACCTTCTCCTTAGCCTGCTGCACTTACCTTGCCAAGCTGCGGTGCGCTTTGCGTCACCGCGGATAGGGCGTGTCTCTCCGAAACCGCCGTTGTTAGCAGCGGCGTTCACGCTGCTGCGTAGCCCTGCACTGCGGGTACTCCGATAGCTGCGGTCTCTACGAAAACATGCGCCCCGCCAGAAGCTTCCCCACGCCGCCGCCGTTGCGGCGGCCCCCAGTGCGCAACGGCGCACCGCCCAATTCCGCAGAAACCGTAGCACCTGGAGACACCGCAGCCCGTGCCCCCGGTGCAGCTTTGCCGCACCGCCCATGAGACCCCGAGAGCCCACCAACAAAGCTCACGACAAAGTTTTTTAATCTATTCACTTATTACCTTCCCTATTTCCCGGCTCCTCTGCGCCGCCACTCTACCACCATCCCCAGTGCGACTAATCCATTAGCCACCAGCATTATCGTCACAAACCCCTGTAAGGTTGGGCTATATCTTGCATCTACCCACTCCCACCACCCCAATGGCAGATACCTCTTGAATAATGACCACCCCGGCAATATATAGAGAACCGCACACTCCAATAACATAATCGGCACTACGTAATACATAAACTTAAACCGCCGACAGGCTGTCTCATGTGCCGTGAAAATCGTACCGGTCATCTTGAAAATCCCGATTAACGCAGCCTGCCAGACAAACCCGGCATAAGCCTCGCTGCCGTGCCACGGCCCAGGGAGTGTGAAGAACCAGGGCATACAGAGGGCAAAGAGGAGCACAAAGACCAGACCAATAGCAAAGTTAAAGAACATCGAGTGGAAGAGGAGCTTGCCGGTTGGTAAACCACGCTCAAAGCGGTCAGAGATGATCGGCCACAAAAACGGCACCATCGCCCCTGTAAAATATCCCGGTATCGCCCCCAGCATCGTCGCATAATAGTAACCCTCGGAGTCGACCAACGGTAGCCGTTGCCTGATCACCAGTGCCTCAACCGGCTCTTGCAGACGACCCGCCAGTGAAAATACCAGCAGTGGCAGGGCATACCAGGCCATCTCACGCCAGTGGCGCCACCACGATTCACGACGTCCCAACCGGTGTAACACAAACAGCAACACCACCAGCATCACTAATACCGACGATGTCGCTGTGGCCAATTGTGTCAACAGATAACCAAAAGCACCCAGTGGCGTCAGCAACAAAATCATCCCCAGCAGACGAACATACGGGCCCACCATCCCCGATATCAGCATTGTTTTAAAGTACTGTAATGCACGCATTGCCGCATTGACAATAGGTGAAATACATACCAAAACCGCAAACCCGGCTATCGGCCATAGCAACCTCGCATCACTCACGTGCAACCGCAACAGCAGGGCATCTCCTTTGCTGAAAATCCAGCAGGTAACCCCAACAGCAAAAACAGCCGAAACCGCCAGAGAGTCGATCAGCAGTGCCTTGGCTTTGCCCAGTTCGTTTTTAGCCACAAAATAGCTCAGGTATTTAGCCACCGGCAGCAGTAGTAACGCCAGTGGTATAGAGAAAACCGCCCCGATCTTCATCAACGGCAGCAATGCCCCTAAATCCTCCCCCGGCAGCAGACGTGGCACCAGATAGAGCCCAATGAATACATTGATCACATCGCCCAGACGGTTAACCACAAACGCCAGCAGCGTATACCACCAAAGCGTCCCCAGCTTACCCCGCAGCTGCTTTATATGTGTCAAAATCGGCTTCATACCGCTCCATCAAGCTTCATCCTGAAATAGTCATCAAACATCTTCGCTATCTCAGTCCAGGTGTGAATCTCAATATCGGTTGCCGCATTGGCCGCCAAGCTCCGGCACAGCTCAGGGTCTGCCGCCAGCCGCTCAATCGCTGCTGCATAGTCGTGAGTCAAGAGTGCATTGCGCCCATTTTCAAAGAAGAGGTTCAGCCGCCCATCATAGCCGATTATCGGCTTTTTATAGCGGAGGTACTCCTGAAGTTTAGCATTGCAATCCTGATTAGCGGTCACCACCAGTGCGTCGGCCTGTGCCATAACCGCTAATTGGTCGTTTTTAGCCACATAACCAAGAAAAATACAGTTATCCGAGGCGTATTCAGTCAAACGCTCGCTCCCCTGACCAGTAAGATAAAGTTTGATATCAACCGGCAGTTTACGCATCGCCGCACACACTAGGTGTGTCAGCTTCCAACGATCCATCGCCCCTGTGTAGACCAGATTAAACCGTCCGTCCAGCCTGATATTACACGCATTTAAATCGTATTGTGGTATATCGGCACCGTTGGGAATAAAAGCACTCTCAATCCCCCAGTGCCGACCCCGTTGCTGATTGTAACGGCTCAACGTAACCACCCCGTCAGACTGTTTTATGATAGCCCGCTCTACCAGACGCATGTAGAGACCCGGCAACTTACCAAAAATGTCGTCCCAGATCTCGCCGTACACATCGTCCCAGCCATGAATCACCTTGAATTTTTTATGCCTACAAAACCAGCGCCGACACCGCAACGGGTGGAGTGCGGTCAAGCTGCCATAGGTGTAGACAATATCGGGCTTAAACTCATCTATCAGCCGGGCTAACCGCCGCAGACTGATCGTTGTCCGCAGCGGCGCATAGCAGGTCGACCATCCCAGCTTCTCTAAGTTGTAGCGGATCGCCCCCAGACTATAAGGCGCCGCGGCAAACATCTCCGCTGCCGGAGTGGTCTCATCAAAGCGCCCCGAACGGTCGCTGCTGGCTATGATAATTCTTTTCACTAAAAACTGGCGTTCAATTCAAGGCGGACAAGCCACGCCATATTGTCAGAGGCATAATAATCGCCCGGAAAAAGACACTCGGCATAAACCAGACCGCTCAACATCCCTCTGCCGCTGTATTCATCGCCGCACAGATTCGCAATAATCGGAAAACCGTATTTAGCTGTAGCGATCCAACCACGATACTTGCCGCTCACGCCGTTCGACTGATCGGCAAACAATGGCCCCGTCTGCAACGACCCATGATCCCCGCGCTCTAACTTAAACCCAACCTCTAATGCCGGATAAATTATATTGCTCCAACGCCACAAACCATCTACCTGACCATTGTTCATCCATGGCGTATAAGAGTAGAGGCTGAGCTCATGAAACTGCGGATAACGGGACCACAACGGGTTCCAGCGGTGGTCGGTACCATTGTTTGAGTCATCCCCGCTCATATAATAACATGACCCTGTAATATACGGCTCTATTTTATTAATTTTATAGCCCTTATAAGTGAGTCCGGCATAAGCCATCATGGCACGAATCCGCTCTCCATCATCTACCTCTCCCCACTGCCCCGCCACTTCAAGTTCGCCCGACACCCTCTCGTTAAACTTCGGCAACAACCGCGTCCCCAATGTGTGGACATCACGCCGCGGCATCGGTATAAAACCATTGGCCAGATAGCTGCTTTCACGCTTCCAGATATAATAAAATTCCGTTGCCAGATCGTCGCTCACTTTATGCTTCAGATACATCCCGGCACCCATCTCACGCATTTTGTTGTTGCCACCCGTATAACGGTTAAGATCACGAGTCACATTACCAATGGCCAAACGGTTCTCGTAGTCGTTGTAAATCCCGAATAGGTCGAGTGTTGTCTCATCCTGCAGTTTAACCACCGCCTTCACTGCGTCAAAGTAGATCGACCTCCCACCATCGCCCGAGGTTCCCTCTATAATCACCCGCCCCGCACCGTATATCAGATCCTGCCGACCAACCCTTAGGTCAACCCGACCACCAAACAGACCATAAAGATCAAGATAGAGGTTATCTATTATGAACTCATCCGGGTAGCGATACCCATAATCACCATCAAAATAACCGTGCAGCCGATGCGCGCCACGAACATATATCTTCCCCCCTTCGTTGCCAAATATCAGCCACGGGCGCCAGCGAAAGCGGATATAACTGTAATCATCTCCAAGCACACCCTGCGGTGTATGTTCAAAAGCCTCATAGCGCAATCGCAAGTCAACTCCGGCATTCAGATACCAGCCGGGCAAAAAAAAGCCACTCCCCACCCAGATGTTTTGCGGCAGCGATCCCTGCGCCAATACCGACCAACTAACAACCAGACACAGAAACAGAACCAATAGACGTTTCATAAATTGCCCTCATTATTTTGTTAATTTACCAGTCCTTGGCAGCAAGCCAAGTTCTTATGGTGATTAGAACAATAAACTCCCCCGCTGTTAAAGTCAAACCAATAAAGAATTGCACCAAAAATGAAGCTCGGGGCGCCTGTAAACACCACCGGCCACCCTGCTCCTACAGCTCACAATAGTCGCCATCTGCCGCCAGATTTTTACAGGGATAACGCCAGGTACGCCCATCACGCGCCATCATCGCATCGGCTTCATTTGGCCCCCAGGTACCAGCAGGATAACCAAACAACCGCGCCGAAGAGTTCTTCCAGGCCAGAATTGGATCAATGAAATCCCAGCACGCCTCAACAGCATCGCCACTGGCAAAGAGAGTTGCATCACCACTCATGCAATCGAGCAACAACCGCTCGTATGCATCGGCTATCGCTGTTTTTGCCAAATCCTTATAGTGGAAATCCATACTCACATTTTTCACATGGAAGCCACCACCCGGCTCTTTCAGACCAAACGTCATCAATACCCCTTCATCAGGCTGAATCCGTATGATTAACTGGTTGGGAAGCGCCCCGGGGAGAGTCCCCAGCACCGGATGCGGACACCGTTTAAAGTGAATCACTATCTCTGTCACGCGGGTTGGCAGCCGCTTGCCGGCCCGCAGATAAAACGGCACGTTATACCAGCGTGAATGGTTGAGATAGAGCTTAATCGCCGCATAGGTCTCAGTATGGCTATCCGCCGGCACATCCGGCTCATCACGATACCCCGGCACACTCTCCCCCCGCACATGGCTCGCTGTATACTGCCCAAAAATCACATTATTCTGCAACTCCGTCGCCGAGAGCGGACGCAGTCCACGCAATACTTTCAGCGTTTCGGCATGTACACAGGCTGAATCAAACTGCTGTGGCGGATCCATCGCCGCTAAAGCCAGAACCTGCAACAAATGGTTCTGGATCATATCACGGATAATCCCGCTGCTGTCAAAATAGCCGGCGCGTTTCTCTACCCCAATACTCTCCGCCGCCGTTATCTCTACATATTCAATATGCCGATAGTCCCATACTGTATCAAACAACGTATTAGCAAAGCGTAGCACAATCAGATTCTGCACCGTCTCCTTACCTAAATAGTGGTCGATCCGGTAGAGCTGCCGCTCCTCAAAATGTTTATGAAGCAGCTCATGCAGCGCCCGGGCCGAGACCCCGTCACTGCCGAAAGGCTTCTCAATCACCAACCGTTTAAAGCCATTATGCTCACGGTGCAGATTATGCTGCGCCAAAAACACCGGTATCTGTTGCGACAACGCCGGCGGTGTACTCAAATAATAGACCACATTATCCGGCAACTCGTTATCCCTCTGCAATTGCTCCATCCGCGCCGCCAGCCGGGCATAGTCAGCACCATCATTAGTACTCAATTGCTGGTAGTAGAACGAATTAGCAAAACAAAGCCGCTCCTGCGGATGTTCACCTGCCGCCTTAGGGACAAAAAGATCAAGGTCCTTCATCACCTCGGCCCGGAACATCTCATCATCATACTGCGTCCGCCCGATACCGAGCATCAGAAAAGGGCGCGGCAAAAGCTGCTGCACATGAAGCGAATATAGAGCCGGAAACAATTTGCGACGCGCAAGATCACCAGAAGCACCAAAAATCACCAACATTTGCGGTTGAGGGGTGGCAGCCGACATCTAAGACTCCTTCTCTGGCGCTACCGGAGCCGCATAAAAAAACCGCTAAACGCCGGTCTGGACGTCCGAACGCCCTTATTTTGTAAATTTAAATGGCACCCCCTAGGGGAGTCGAACCCCTCTTTCCAGGATGAGAACCTGATGTCCTAGCCGATAGACGAAGGGGGCGTACCAAAAAACAGCCGCTATCATATAATATCCTTAACATTATGTCAACAACCCGCAGATAAAAAAACCAAAAAAACACCCTGCGTAATTATCGTTGAAACATTACCGTATTGTGAGGTATACTATTTGAATCAAAAGCACAAAAGGAGGCTGTAATGAGTAGTAAACTTAAAGAGTTGAGTGGAGCTGAATTTGATGCCGCAGTTGCGCAAGGCGTTACATTGGTCGATTTCTGGGCTCCGTGGTGTGGTCCCTGCAAAATGCAAACCCCTATCCTGGAAAAAGTAGCCGAAGCTGTTGGCGATAAAGCCGTTATTGCTAAGGTTAATGTCGATGACGAGCGCGATCTGGCGGTTAAATTTAATGTCCGCAGTATCCCCACTCTCATTATTTTTAAAGATGGCCAGATTGTAGAGACCTTAACCGGTCTGCAGCAGGCCACCACACTGATCCCGGCACTGGAAGGTGCTGCAGATTAACAATTCTTATATACCGGCAGTGTCACCCCCGACGCTGCCGGTTATTTTTATAACAGTAAAAATCGAAAAGGGGTGAGTCAATGTCACTTAAAATAGCTTTTATTGGCGCCGGCAGTATCGGGTTCACCCGCACACTTGTCCATGATCTTCTAACAGTGCCTGAATTTCGTGAAACCGAGTTTGCGCTCCATGATATCAATAAACGCAACCTCGATATGATCGTCAAACTCCTTGAGCGCGACCTTAAAGCCAATAATCTGGCCGCCAAAGTGACCAGCTCGCTCGACCGCCGTGAAGTTTTAACCGATGCTGACTATATCATCAACTCCGCCCGTGTTGGTGGCATTGATGCCTTCCAGCTCGATATCGATATCCCACTCACCTATGGCATTGACCAGTGTGTCGGCGACACCCTCTGCGCCGGTGGCATTATGTATGGCCAGCGCGGTATCCCCTGTGTGCTCGACTGGTGTGAAGATATCAACGAACTCTCCAAACCAAATGCCCTTATGCTCAGCTATGGTAACCCCAACGCTATGCTCACCTGGGCCGCTAATCACTATGGTGATGTCCCCACTATCGGTCTTTGTCACGGTGTGCAGGGTGGCCATTGGCAAATTTGCAAGGTCATTGAACTGCTAATCAATAAAAACCGCAAGCCCGACCACAAAGACTACGAAGTCGTCAACATGAGTGATGTCGACATCATCTGTGCCGGTATCAACCACCAGACATGGTACACCCAGGTGGTCTACAAAGGTGAAGATTGGTGCTCGCGCCTCCTCGAAGGATTTGAAAAACACCCCGATTATTCGCAAACCGAAAAAGTCCGTATCGATATCCTCCGTCGCTTCGGCTACTACTCAACCGAATCCAATGGCCACCTCTCCGAGTACCTCCCCTGGTATCGCAAACGCCCTGAAGAGATCGCCTCGTGGATCGATATGCGCAGTTGGATCCTCGGCGAAACAGGCGGCTACCTCCGCGTCACCACCGAAGGCCGTAACTGGTTTGAAACCGAGTTCCCCAAACTGCTGGCCGATAAAGCGTGGTCACTTGCAGACCACAAACGCTCGCAGGAGCACGGCTCTTATATCATCGAAGGCCTGGAGACGGGCCGTCGCTATCGTGGCCACTTTAATGTGGTTAACGATGGCTGCATCACAAACCTCGCCGATGACTGTATTGTCGAGGTCCCCGGTTATGTCGATGGCAATGGTATAAGTATTCCCAAAGTCGGTGAGCTCCCACACGCCTGTGCCGCTATCTGTTCACAATCGGTGAACGTACAGCGCCTGGCCGTCGAGGCTGCCGTCTATGGTGATGTCTTTACTCTCAAACAGGCCATGATGCTCGACCCTCTCGTTGGTGCCGTCTGCACAACCCCCGAAATCTCGCAAATGACCGACGCCATGCTCGTTGCTCAAGCCAAATGGCTGCCGCAGTATAAACCGGAACTGGCTAAAATCCGTCGCAGCCTGGCCAAAGAACCCAAGCTGGCACGGTTCGATACCACCGGTGCCTGCCGCAAAGCCGCCGCCGATGTAAAAACCGTTGCCAAACGGAATGCCGCCACCGCCGCCAAACGGAAGAGTGGCAAAGCCCTTAATATCGCTGAGCCCGAAGGCTGAGCCTTGGCTCCCGGCCGGGTCTCACAACCCGGCCGGAAATTTTTGCAGTTTTACCATGGAACCTTGGATAACAAAACATCTCTCCAAGTTAGTCGAGAACCTGGCTCCTTGCGATGCCTGCCCTTGGGCTAATACCCATAAAGTCGGCAATCTCCCCGGACGTCAGGCCGTAGTTGAAGTACTCGACTCTCTTGTTGAAACCCTTTTCCCCGGATGCCGCGGTAAATCACCACTGGCGCATGAGTCGTATACACAAATACTCCAACGTTCCCTCGCCTCTACCGCACACCAGTTGTGCGACCAAATCGAGCGTGCCCTCGCTTATCAATGCGCCCTCAATAAGTGTGACAATTGCAACGACTGCCACGATCAGGCCTCCGCTATCGTCGCCGCTCTGTTCGAATCGCTCCCTGAGATCCGCCTCACTTTGCGCGGTGATATTCAGGCCGCTTATGAAGGCGACCCCGCCGCCGCCTCCACCATGGAGGTGGTCCTCAGTTACCCCGGGGTCTATGCCGTCAGCGTCCACCGCCTGGCTCACGCCCTCTACACCGCCAAAGTTCCGCTCCTGCCACGTATATGGAGTGAACACGCCCACTCCCTCACCGGTATCGATATCCACCCCGGTGCCACTATCGGCCCCGGTTTCTTTATCGACCACGGTACCGGTGTCGTCATAGGTGAAACTTGTGTTATCGGCTCACACGTCAAACTCTATCAGGGTGTTACCCTCGGTGCCCTCAGCTTTGCCAACGACGAAGACGGCCACCCCATTAAAGGTATCAAACGCCACCCTGATGTCGAAGACCACGTAGTAATCTATGCCGGCGCCACTATCCTCGGTGGTGATACTGTCATCGGCCATAACTCAGTCATCGGCGGTAACGTCTGGCTACTCCACTCCGTACCACCTTACTCTAAAGTCTATAACCAGCAACCACCACCACTGATAAAATCAAATGGACGCCAATAATCACCCGCGCTAAGCCCGCTGACCAGAAATCGAAACAATGCTCCCCCTTTACGAATGGAAAACTTTAACCCCTGACACCAACCGCGCCACACAACTGGCAGCAACTTTCGGTCTCCACCACGCCGTAGCACGCCTCATCACAGCTCGTGGCTGGCTTAACGATGAAGAGATCGAAAAACTCCTCTCTCCCAGCCTCAGCCATATCGGCCAACCCGACGAATTTCCCGGTACTCTTGACGCCGCTCAACGTCTCTGGCAAGCTATCGACAACAATGAAACTATTGTCGTCTATGGCGACTACGACGCCGACGGTGTCTCCGCTGCCGCCATCCTCGCCATGGCTCTCAAAACATTCGGCGCTAACGTCGAAACCTTCATCCCGCACCGCCTCAACGAAGGCTACGGACTATCACCCGAAGCGCTCGACCGCTTCGACATCGAACACCCCAACGCACACCTCGTCGTTACTGTCGATTGCGGCATCACCGCCCAAGACGGTCTCCTCCACCTCCGCCGTAGCGGACACGACGTAATCATCACCGACCACCACGTCCCCGATCCCACACTCGATCTCAGTGCCGCCTGTGCCATAATCACCACCCACCACCCCGACACCCCCCCCAACTGCCGTGACCTCTGTGGCGCCGGTGTCGCCTTCAAGCTCGCCTGCACCATGTGGAAAACAGGCAAAAGAGCCAAACGTCAGGTGGCCAATGACTGGGATCCTAAAAAATGGCTCGAAGTCGTCGCCGTCGCTACCGTCGCCGATGTCGTCCCCCTGCAAGGCGAAAACCGCACCATGGTCTACCACGGTATCAAAAGCCTTGAAGCCCCAAAATCACCAGGCCTCAAAAAACTACTGGACAAAGCACGCTCTAAAGCCACCACTCCCACCAGCCACCATCTCGCCTTTATCCTCGCCCCCCGCCTTAACGCCCCCGGCCGCATCGACGACGCCCGCATTGCCTATGAACTCCTCTGCACCAGCAACGAAACCCGCGCCCGTGAGCTCGTTGCCCAACTGGAAAAACTGAACCTCGATCGCCGCAAAATTGAAGACGACTGCTACAACGCCGCCATTGACCAACTCAGCACCCCCCTCACCAGCGCCGCCCAAAGTGGTGCCATTGTGGTTGGTGGCCCCGACTGGCACCTCGGCACCGTCGGTATTGTCGCCTCACGCCTCTGCGACCAAACCGGCGTCCCCGCAGCCGTGGCCGACCTCGCCGCCAATGGTGCCGCCCGCGGCTCACTCCGCGCCTGCAACGGCTACGATGCCCTCGCTGCTCTCTCCCAATGTAGCCAACTCCTCGACAATTTCGGCGGCCACCGCCTCGCAGCCGGCTTTGCCGTTAAACCCGGCTGCTTCGACCAATTTCGCCACGCCTTTGCCGCCGCCTGTCTGGCCCAACGCCCCGACATAACAAAACGCCCCGAACTTGAAGTAGACGCCTGGCTCACCCCCGATGAACTCACCCCAGCCCTCTTCACCTCCCTGAGCCGCCTTGAACCCTTCGGCGAAGGCCACCGCAAACCATGCTGGGGCATCCGCGGCATCACACTCCACGAAACTCCCCGCCCGGTCGGCAGCGACGGCCAACACATCTCCCTAAGAGTCAACTGCGCCAACACAATCATGCGCGGCATCTGGTTCCGCTCCAAACACCTCCTTGACCACCTCACTTCACTCCAAAGCCAACACCTCGACATCGCCTTCGAGTGCCTCCTCAACCGCTATCAGGGCAGCGAATCACTCGAAATGCAACTCGTCGATGTCCGCCCCACCGCTGCCAGCAGCCGCGCATAACGCCGCTGCGTAAGTAATAAGTGTCCCAGCTGCGTTTCCGCCACCACAGCGGCGTTCACGCCGCCTGCCCTTTGTCGTGAGCTTTGTCGCCTGTACAATAGTTCAGCCTTCAACCCTCTGGTGGCATTACACCTTGTTATGGTGCGGCATAACCGTACCAGGACGCGGCGGTTTCGGAGAAACACGCCCTACCACCTATCACTTATTTTTGCTGACTACAAAAAAAAAGAGGGGCTCCTTGCGGAACCCCCCTTCGTAAACTTGAATCAATCAAGCAACGTAATACTTAGTCTTCATAGACGCGAGTCTTGAATTTGCTCTCAATCGCGTTTTCGACTTTGTCGTAATCATTGCCGCCGGAAAGCTTCTTGTTGAGCTTGCCAGACCATGTGCCACCGGCAACGGCGACGCAAGGATCGTCACATGCGATCTGATAGAACTCATCGTCGTCAAGCAGCCAGCCTGTGAACCAGCCCTTCCAGCTCGGCCAATCGAAGCTCTCTTCGCAACCTTCGATGGAGTTGTCGCCGCAAGGATCGGTATTCGGCTTGTCTTTCGACATATAGCGCTTGCCTTTGCCGAAGCCGACGAACTGCAACAGAATTTCGCCATCATCGGTGTCGCCGGCCCAGGTCCAGAGCACGTCGGACTCGACCTTAGCCGATTTGCCGGGCTTCAGGACTTTCTCGAGGCCTTTACCGAACACAGTCATCTTCTCTACTGCGTTGTCTTCAAACTTGTAGAGAGCTTTGTCAGACTTGTCGTAGATGTACAGGTCGAAACCTTCGAGGCAGCATGAGTAGCCTTCGTCCAGTTTGCCAACGATAACGCCGGTGAACTTGACTTTCTGTACAGCCTTGTAGCTCTTCTTGGCGTGAACATTGGCAGTTTTACCAGCAGCCTTGAAGTCCCATACAGGGATGCTGCACTCGCTTGTTATGCCTTCCGGCCCTTCTCCGCAGTTTGTTCTCTGCGCATATGCGCCGCCTACGATCGTCATCGCGACGGCAAATATCATCAGTCTCTTCATGAGTACTCCTTTATTGTTTAAATCGAAACGCAGGCCACTTACCTAAACGTAGCCAGTTGTTTCAAACGCGGTCATTTAATCATGATGCAACAATACTGTCAACCACTAATTTAAACTTTTTTTAATTTATTTTTTTTCACCCTTTTTTTCTACCGCCGTACGTAACAGGCGGAGGGCGTTGACGACTACCAATAAGGTGGCGCCGGTGTCGGCTACTATAGCCAGCCAAAGCGAGCCGAGGTTAACCATAACCAGCATCAAGAAGAGTATCTTGATCCCCAGAGCAAAGGTTATGTTCATACGGATGATGCGCCGTGCCGCTCTGGCATGGTTTATCAGCCACGGTATTTTGCTGAGGTCGTCGGTCATCAATGCTATGTCGGCTGTCTCAATTGCCGCATCACTGCCAACAGCACCCATTGCAATACCAAGGGTTGCCGCGGCCAATGCCGGTGCGTCGTTGATTCCATCGCCGACCATAGCTGTGGCTCCATTCTCCCTGGTGAGTTCTTCGACCGCCCGCAGTTTCTCCTCCGGCAGTAACTCGGCACGAACATCGCTGATGCCAACCGCCGCTGCAATGGTGTTGGCGCTGCCGGCATTGTCGCCGGTTAGCATAATGATTTTTTTTATCCCTACATCTTTAAGCTTTTTTATAGTCCCGGCAGTGGTGGTGCGGATGGCATCGGCAACAGCAATTACTCCGCATATGTGGTTGTCGTTGCCAATCGCAATTACCGAGTGGCCCTGCCTCTCCAGCGCCTCTATCTGCCGGTGTAGCTCTGCCGACTCGGCGGCGCGCTCGTGCAGCAAACGATGACTCCCAATCCAGAAGAGCCTGCCGTCAATCTCACCCTTGGCTCCCTTCCCTTTTAATATATGGTGACTATCCGCCGGCTTTACACTTACCCCTCTGGCTGCCGCGTAACGCATTACCGCCCGCGCCAGCGGATGATTACTGTGAGTCTCCAGTGCCGTTGCCCGCTCAAGCAGCTCGCCAACGGTATGCCCGGCAAGCGGCAGTACACTTTGTACGGTTGGCTCTCCATGGGTAACTGTACCGGTTTTATCCAGTGCAATTACTTTTAGCTTCGCCGCCGCTTCCAGATAAGCCCCGCCTTTGATCAACACCCCGGAGCGCACCGCAGCAGTCAGTGCCGCAACCACGCTGACCGGTGTCGAGATTACCAGTGCACAGGGACAGGCAATTACTAAAACCACCAATGCCTCATAAAACCACTCGATCCACACCCCCCCGCTGAACAGTGGCGGCACGACTGCCACGCCCAAGGCGACCAGCAGCATGAGCGGTGTATAGATTCTGGCAAAACGCTCGACCCACTGTTCAGCCCTAGCGCGGCGGCCATGGGCCTCTTCGACCATACGGATAATCCTGCTTAACGTCGTGTCGGCTGCCTCCTTTGTAACCCGCACCGAAATGGCTCCGCTCTCGTTGATGGTGCCGGCAAAGACCTCGTCCCCAATCTCTTTATTAACCGGTAGTGACTCTCCGGTGATAGGTGCCTGGTTAATGGTGGTCGATCCCTCACTCACTGTGCCATCAAGCGGCAGGCGCTCCCCCGGACGCACCACAATCGTCGTCCCTACCGCCACTGCTTCCACCGCTACCTCTTCTATGTCGCCATGGTGCGGACAAATAGTCCGTGCCGTCTCCGGTGTCACGCTAAGTAGTGCTTTGATGGCATGTCGTGCCCGCGACACACTCCACGACTCCAACAGCAACGACAGCGCAAACAGAAAGGCCACGCTCGCCCCCTCCAGCCACTCTCCGATAATCATCGCCCCAACCACCGCCAGTGTCATCAGCAGATTCATGTCGGGCTGCATTCGCCGTACCGCAACTACTGCCCGCGGTACCACATACCAACCACCGGTTAACGCCGCCAACCCATAACAGAGCACT
Organism: Lentisphaerota bacterium; assembly: GCA_012520735.1. Taxonomy (GTDB): domain Bacteria; phylum Verrucomicrobiota; class Kiritimatiellia; order RFP12; family JAAYNR01; genus JAAYNR01. The sequence continues at coordinate 15,233 of JAAYNR010000253.1, forward strand.
ACCGCCAGCGGGTAGGTGTGCCCAACACCCCATCCACCACCTGTCAGGGCATGTCCCACCCCACCATGTTCAACCGCATGGAGCACCATCCCGATAACTATAAAAGCCGCACTGCTAATGCACAATATGGCCCTGCTCCGGTCTGGCCGCAGTGGATTCTCATCATGCTCCCGCTTCACCCTTACCGTTAAACCGGCACGCCGCCCAGCAGCTATAATCTGATCATCGCTCACTGTCGCAAAATCGGCGACAACACTCATCGTACCGTTAATAAGATTAAAAGAGATCTCTGATACCCCCGGCAGTTTACCTACCGTGTTTTGCAGTGCTGAAGTCTCCTCCGCACAATCCATCCCCATTACTGTAAAAATACGTTTTTCGTGTACCATACAGACAACCCCCCTTTACCTTAAAAAATTCACACTATACTAAAACTGCTTACAGCCGTAACCAAATGTTGTACAGCATAGAAATCTTGTTCCCTTAACATATCTGGCACTTGCATGGACTCCCGCAGTTTTAATAAAAACGCTGCGCGTTTGGAAAACAGAT
>JAAYNR010000316.1 GCA_012520735.1 Lentisphaerota bacterium
TATGCTATACAACATTTGGTTACGGCTGTAAGCAGTTTTAGTCACATAATAAAACTCCACCCTGTAGGGGTGGCACATAACCCAGACCTCGTTTCGTTTAAGTGCCGTCCTTCAAACTTCTCCCTTTGCTTTCTTTGCGTTCCTTGCGGTGAATTTTTCGTCGGCTCACGCCGCGTTTATCTAGTCTATCTGCGGATAGGTTTTCCGTCGACATGAGCCTCTTTGTTACCTCGGCGCACCTCCACGCGGCGGGTCAGGATGGCCTTGCACGGCTCACCACGGTTATTCTTGTACAGAAAATCGGAATAGGCGATCAAAAACGAATCATCGTCAATCGGCAGCAAACTGGTGTAGCCGCAGCTATGCCGCTGCTTCTGCTCGTGATCTCCCGGGATCAGCGCCTCGCGGATCGCCCAGGTGGCACCCGTTCCGTTCGGGTCTATGGCCATGTGTACACCCGGGCGCCCATAGCTCAACACCATCGCCCCGTTGCCCATCAGCAACACACTGGGCCACACGCCGAAGTCAAACAGGCGCTGGGGCGGTGTCCAGGTGTGGCCGCTATCCTCCGACCAAGTTATGCACATCGGTTTCTGTGTCTGATCAGTGCGGCGAATGACGCACACCAGACGCCCATCCGCGGTGGGCGAAAGCTGCGGCTCGCCCATGAGATCATTATCCGCAGCATCCATCGCCACCGTGCCGCGCCGCTTAAATGAGCGGCCGTTGTCTGTCGATACCATGAGCGTGGTGAAGCCTTTGCTGGCCACCGAGCCGTCATCCCGCTCATAGCGCGCGCGGTAGTCCGGGTAGAGAAGTTCGCCTTTAAACCGCAGGAGCGTACGTTCGAAGAAAGTGCGCGGCAGAAGCCGACTGTTATCGCGCCGCCAGGCCAGAAGGCCGTTTGTGTCATATTCAACCACAGTGTCTTCCCAGACGGCAGCACCCGGTCGCCAACGCAGGGCAGGCAGATAGCGAAAATACTCCTGGGCGGCGGGCGGCAAATCACGCAACCGATAGGTGAAGACGGTTCCGTACGTATCACCTGTGGCTACAGGCTCTGGCAGCGTGATGCCGCTCTCAACGACATCAAGGTACGGCAAAGAGGGCGTGACAAGATACTCGCCGTCAAACACGGCGGAGATGCGATAGTGTGGGCGTGTCGGCTTGATCCCGCCATTAATAGGCTCCCAACTTGCACCCTCATTGTCGGAAACAAAACAGGGTGCCGCAGCCCCGTGCGTTTCTGAAGCGTCTTCGGCATCGGCGTACATGATTAGCATACGGCCGTCCGGCAGCCTGCCCAAGGCCGGAAACTGGTGAAAACCCCAGCGCGTCTCGCCTGCGGCGGAACACGCCACAAGCACCGGATCATGTATGGTCACTTTGATTTTTTCTGCCAACATTTCTGTTTTCGCGGGCATGACTCCCTCCTTTTGTCTACAACGATAACAGAAAAAAGGTATTACCGTGCGAATAAATTTGCAGTTGTGATCTGTTAAAAATATTTTGCCACCTGACACTCCTCTATAAATTTTGCTACACTCTACGCATGATCGCAATTACTTCTATCGGTGTCATGTCACCTCTGGGGATTGACCCAGCCGAAATAACCGCCGCGCTGCGCGAAGGCGAAAGCGCCGCCTTCCCTTCTGATACCCATATGCACAGCGACGGCACCCCGTGGCTGGCCGCCGAAGTGCCCCCCTTTAAAATCACCGAATATATCACCCCCAAGCCATTTCTCGATCGTAACAGTGCCCTTTTACTGGCAGCCTGCGGCAGCGCCTTGCAAGCTGCCGCCTGTGATCCCAAATCACTTCCTGAAGGTCGTTGCGGCATCGCTGTAGGTACGCTCTGGGGCGGTCTCGACACCCTTGACCTCTTTTTCAGCGACTACCTTGCCAAAGGCCCCCGCCTCGTCAAGCCCCTCCTCTTCCCCCACACTTACGCCAACACCGCCATCAGCATGGCAGCCATGGAGTGGGCACTCACCGGCGAACACCACAACTTTGTCAGCGACCGTACCGCCTCCGGTCAGGCTATCTGTGAAGCCGCCGCCATTATTGCAGAATCACGTGCCGATCTCATGCTCGCCGCCGGTACCGAAGCCATCAGTGGCCCGCTATTACGTTATCTGGACTACCTCACAGTGGCATCGCCCACTCCGATTATCCCCGCTGAAGCCGGAGCCGCTCTGGTGCTGGAACACCCTGGAAAAGCCGCAGCCCGCGGTGTCACCCCTCTGGCTCATATCAGTGGCTATGCCACTGCTACCACCGCCGCCACCGCTCTGACAGCCGCTCTGGAGCGCGCCGCTACCACCGCCGACGCTGTCGGCTGGGGTGTCATCTCCACCGCCGATACCCCACACGGTGAGGCCGAGGCAAACGCCCTCACCACCATAACCGGCAATCCCCACCTGCCGCTTGTCGCCCCTCTCGCCCTGTGTGGCGAGATGTACGGTGCCACCACCGCCTTCCTGACTGCCTGTGCCGCCCTGATGCTCAACCAGCGTTTCATCGCCCCTGTCGTCCCCGCCAACACCTGCAGCACTATACCGGCAGGAGCTTGCGCCATAGTCACCGCCGCCGACCATAATGCCACCGCTCTTATCCTTAACTGATCCACCCCGGCCGCCAACACTATGAACCACCCACTGATCACCTCTATCAATAACACCCCCACCCCACCCGCCGGCTCCTGCGCCTTGTGGTTGCTCGGCCAGCACAGCTTCACCCTAAAGCTGGGCGACTCCGTTGTCTGGATCGACCCTTTTCTCTCACCTCTTGCCGGACGTCTCATTCCGCCCGCCTGTCCACCTACAGCGGTAACCAACGCCACACTGATCCTCGGCACACACGACCATATCGACCACATCGACCGTGACATCTGGCCAGCCATTGCCGCCGCCTCGCCCGCTGCCACTTTTGTCGTCCCCGAACCGGCACGCACCGCCGTCATTGAAGCCACCGGCCTCCCCCCGGCACGTATCCACGGCGCCACTTTTGGCAACGACTTCACCATCAACGGTGTCACCATCCGTCCCCTGCCGGCTGCTCATGAACAGCTCAACCGAGACCCCGCCACCGGTCACTACCCCTACCTCGGCTATGTCGTCGAAGCCAACGGCTTCCGCCTCTACCACGCCGGCGACACCTGTCGCTATGAAGGCCAACACGCCCTGCTACAGGCACTCCATTGCAACCTCCTCATCCTCCCTATCAACGGCCGTGATGCTAAACGCCTCTCTTCCGGCTGTATCGGTAACATGACCTGGCAAGAGGCAGCCGACCTCGCCGGTGCTCTGGCTCCACAAGCCGTTATCCCCGCCCATTACGAGATGTTCAGCGGCAACTGCGCCCCCGTAGACGAGTTCTGCGCCTACATCAAAATCAAATATCCCAACCAAAAAGTGATCATCCCTCGCCACAACAACCTTGTTACTTTAGTAGCTAACCCGTTAGCTACTGTCAAAAAAAACAAGAAGTTCAAACAGCTATCTTCATAAGTTGTTGCGTTGAAGCGGCTAAGGCAGCATTGAGAGTCGTCGTCAACTCTCTTCCTTTTAA
>JAAYNR010000150.1 GCA_012520735.1 Lentisphaerota bacterium
CCGCCGGCTTCGACCCAGCGGCGCAGTGCTTGAATGGCGCGCTGTTCAAAGTTATAGCCTTGAATGTAGAGGACTTTATAAGGGGCGAGTTTTTCGTCGGTACAATCGTCCATCAGAAATATCTCAGCCGGTATATGGTGGTGAGCCAGTGCGGAAAAAAGGAGGAGACGGTCACTCTGAAAACCGCCGGTGCTGCCCTGCCATATCTCGTGGGTGCGGTTATAGAGGAGACCGACACGGCGGGGCTCCATGGTTCCTTTGGTGATAATGGTATCGGCTGGGCCCAGAGCATAGGCAGCACGTGCTGTCAGGTGATAGGCGTGGGGGGATTCACTCCAGAAGTTCGAGCCCTCGGCTCCGGCATACATCGGACCCCAGGAGTAGACGTTTATCCAGTGGATACCACGAGCCAGGAGGGAGAAGATTTTGCGGTCGATGGCACCCATGGAGCTGACAGCGTAAAAGCCGGCAGGGAGTTTCGGGTTGAGTCGGGCGGCGCACTCGACCCAGGCACCATAATAGCTAACCACATCGATACCACTGAAGCCCCAACTACCGCCGCTGCCGGCCCAATCCTCACCCCAGGCGAGATTAGAGCCGCGGTGCCGGGTGAGTTCAAACCAGTCATTACCGTTCATATGCTGGCCGAACATAGGTGGGTGGGGGGAGAAGTTACAGTAGGTTTGTACTTTAGGAAAGAGGCGTTCGGCAGCGCGGGTACATTGAGCGTAGTAGAGGGCGGTCATGATGAACTTAAAACGACTGGAGGCGTAATAGATCCGGTTGGCATGGGTGCCGGCATACTCGGGCGGGGCATCGAGAAAAGGGATGTCCTCGAGGCGTTCGACGCCGTAATAAGTGGCATTGGTATTAAGGGCTGTAAGGGTTTCACGCAGATAGTCATAAAATGCGTTACGGCATGATTCAAGACCATTGACCGTGGCGGCACCACCTTTATTACTGATCTCATCACCCATCAGGATACGGACTAGAGGCGGGTTGGAGTCGTCGGCAATGGCGAATTTTTCGGCATGGACGCGCAAGGCAGCCTCAAAGTTTTTCTCGGCTACAGGGTCGAGCGGGTCGTGAGTGAGGCAGAGGTATTCGGAGTCGCTGGCATTGATCATTTTGAGAGGCTGGGGGAGATTGAGCTCTTGGAGAAGTTCCGGGGCGAGGTCGCCAACGTCGTTAATACCGATGGAGGCCAACATACGGGCAGCGGTGGGGATAGCGGCCGGAGCCACACCGAAAGAGGTTGTCAGGTGTATTTTGTGAGGCTTGGGATTTGCGGCGGCGGCACCGAGGGCACTGACAGCGGCCCGTCCCCACTCAAAATGGCGTTGGTGGACGGTTTCGGCACTCTCCAGACGGGCGGTGACGTTAGTATGACGCATCCCCCAGGCACCAGGGGTGTTGGTGGTGGCTGGAGGGTGACTAAGAGCCTCAAGCGGCATCATAAAGACTGCCTGACTCCGGTCAATTCCGGGGGTGATGGTCTTTACTACACCGCCTTCATGGGGGTACCACGAAAGTTGGATCTCACTGTTCCCTTTAGAGACTCCGCCAAAGCCGATAGTAGCTGTGGCCCAGGGGCCTCCGCCACTGGCCCAGCGGCCGTCGCTGACATCCTGAGTGATATTGACCCAGCGGGTCCATGAGCCGACATTGATGTCGGGAGAACCTTTTTCACTGACAAAACCTTTTTTGTCGGCACTGCCGAGACCGCCATACCACATTGGTTCACTCCAGCCGCGGGGGATACGGCGCCAATGATAGCCGAGACGGGCACTGGTGATTTTGTAGGTGGCGGCACCTCCACTCGCTTTGGTAACCCGCGCACGACACCAGACTTGATAGAGGTTACCTTCGCCCTCGACCATCGATTTAGCAGGTGAAAAGGCGGTGCGGCTGCAAGTGATAACCATGCCATCGACCTGCGCCTGCGGTGCGACGGCTGAGAGGGCAAAGCGGGTATTACCGGCGTTAAGTTTGAGGTCAACAAACTCCCACACCACCAGCGGTTTTGTAGGTTGGCTGATGCGGCTGAGTTCATCCTCAAAGCGGATCGGGAGCTCTTTTTCAATCTCAGTACCGCGTTTGCCGGGGGGGAGGGCACGAGAGGCGAAATTGTGTTTAAAAGTGTTACTGCCGCTCAAGCTGAGAGTGACGGCAGTAGTACGACCGGGATTAGCCAGATAGCCAAGCCAGAGGCGATAATCGCGCGATTCGGGTATATTTATCATAGTCCAGGCTTCGGTGCCCGGGCGGGAGCTCACAAGGGTTCGTGGTGGGGTTGATTGAGCGGCCCCTGCCTTCCAACCGTATGCTGCGAAGTCGGCATCTTTAGGCGTACGGTGCGGCTCAACCCCGGCCCAGCGGTATAGCTCACTGTAGTGGCTATATTTAAGGAGGTCAAGATCGTCCTCCGGGGCAAACATATCCTGCATAACCTTGCCAAGCTCACCGCCACCGATGCCAAAGGGGTCGTCTAGGCCACCAAAGGCATCGAGTCCCTGTGCTGCGAGAGAGCGAGAGAGTAGCAAAGATATAGTGAGGCAGAGACCCAGCCAGGCAGTGTTGGCAAAACGCCTTGGTGTAAACATTCGGTATGGTCCTGTTACAAGTGGTGTATATAAAAGTGTCTGGCAGGCCGACTTAAACGGTATCAGCCAAACGTAAGAGGGGGGTAGATCATAAAGATTACGCCCTTCTTGTAACCCTAATGTACAATAGAAGGTGGTGAGTTTGCAAGCATGCGGTGGGCTGATTGGGAAAACTTGGCACTGGAAGAGGGAGCGGCTTTATTGTATACTTTCGCCTTTTAAGATTATAAACCTGTAGGAGCAGCAATGGCACCTTTAAAAAACCCGACCACTAATAATTGCCGTCGCGTGGGGACATCGGCGGATGAAATTCGCGACGATTTTTCATGGCATTTGCGGTATACCTTGGCCAAGGAGCATAAATGGGCTACGGATTACGATTTCTTTACAGCTTTGGCTACTACAGTAAGAGACCGTGTGGTTGATCGCTGGTTGGCAACACGGCGCAGCTATCATGTGCAGAACGTAAAGAGGATTAACTACCTATCGCTGGAATTTCTGATCGGGCGCTTGCTGAGCAATAATGCCATTAATCTGCAGATGGAGGAGGAGTGTCGAGAGGCGATGGCTAAAGTGGGGCTCGACTGGCGTAAGCTGTGTGAGTTTGAAGATGATGCGGGTTTGGGCAATGGTGGTTTGGGACGACTGGCTGCCTGTTTTCTCGATTCGCTTTCAACCCTGCAGATACCGGCAGTGGGGTACGGCTTACGTTATGATTACGGTATTTTCCGGCAGCGGATTGTGGATGGAGCGCAAGTTGAGGATCCTGACCATTGGCTGCAACATGGATATCCGTGGGAGATCGCACGGCCGGAACATGCGCGAACCGTTTACTTTGAGGGGACAGTAAAAAGTACAGTGGTGGATGGGCGGATCGAGTGGCACTGGGTTGATGCTAAACCGGTGATTGGTGTCCCTTATGATGTGCCGGTGATAGGTTATGGCGGCAAGGCGGTTAACGCACTGAGGTTATGGTCGGCGCGTTCGGACGACGAGTTTGACTTTGACGACTTTAACCGTGGCTCGTATGTGGAGTCGGTGCAGAATAAAGTGTTGGCGGAGAACCTCACTAAAGTCCTCTATCCTAACGATAATGTGTTGCAGGGGAAAGAGCTACGTTTGCGCCAGCAGTACTTTTTTGTGTCGTGTTCTGTGCAGGATATACTACGGCGCTTCAAGTTTGACAATCATGACTGGAGCACTCTGCCAGACAAGGTCTTTATCCACCTCAACGAGACTCACCCGGCTCTGGTGATTCCGGAGTTAATGCGGATTCTGGTGGACGAGGAACACTTGAAATGGGAGACGGCGTGGGGTCTGGTGCAACGGTGCGTGGGGTACACTAACCACACTATCTTGCCCGAGGCACTGGAGACGTGGAGCTTGCCGCTGTTTCAGCGTTTATTGCCGCGACACACGCAACTGATTTATGAGATTAACGGGCGTTTCCTGCGCGAGGTTGCTATGCGCTGGCCTGGCGACATGGATCGTTTGCAACGGATGAGTATAATCGATGAGAGCGGCGAGAAAAAGATGCGTATGGCTAATCTGGCCATTATTGGCGGCTGCGCCGTGAACGGTGTAGCAAAGTTGCACTCACAGATTATTAAAGAACGGTTGTTCAGCGATTTTGCTGAATTATGGCCGGAGAAATTCCAGAATAAAACCAATGGGATAACACAACGACGCTGGCTGCTGGCAGCTAACCCAGGGTTGGCAGCGTTGATAAGAGAGAAGATCGGTGACGGCTGGATAACCGACCTGACACAGCTTGAGAAGCTGGAAGAGTTTAAGGATGATGGGGAGTTTATGGCTCGGTTCAGAGCTATCAAACAGTCGAACAAACAGGTGCTGGCCGACTACATAGCCTCGAGTCTGGGGATCAAAGTTGATGTGGAGTCGATCTTCGATGTGCAGGTGAAGCGATTGCATGAATATAAGCGTCAATTACTGCTGGCTCTTTACATCGTACATCTGTTTGATAAGCTGATCAGCAATCCTGATTTGGATATTCATCCGCGCACCTTTATTTTTGCAGCCAAAGCGGCTCCGGGCTATCATATGGCCAAGCTGATTATTCAGTTAATACATGGTATTGCCGATGTGGTTAACGCCCATCCGGTAGTGGGGAAAAAGGTGAAAGTGGTATTTATCCCGGACTACAGTGTTTCGTTGGCAGAGAAGATTATCCCGGCGGCTAACGTGAGTGAGCAGATATCGCTGGCTGGTACTGAAGCGTCGGGGACAGGTAACATGAAACTGATGTTGAACGGGGCACTTACTCTGGGGACACTTGATGGTGCAAACGTGGAGATACACGAGGCTGTCGGCGACGACAATATTTTTATTTTCGGGATGCGGACGGAAGAGGTAGCTGAGCGTCGTCATCTCTATCGTTCGATAGAGATCTATAAGAGCGATGCTGAGATTGCCCGTGTACTTGATTTAATCAAGCTAAACACATTCAGTGTGTTGTCGCCGGGCCTTTTCGATCCAATTGTACAGTCTTTACTGGAATACAACGACCACTATATGCTGCTGGCTGATTTGCAGTCGTACATTGCGGCACAAAAGTCGATTGATCAGCTCTACCGTGATCACCAGGCGTGGGACAGTAAGGCGTTGTTTAATGTGGCGCGCTCCGGGGTGTTCTCTTCTGATCGGACGATTCGCGAATATGCGACAGAGATATGGGATGTTGAGTCGTGCGATGTGGTACAGGAGTGTATGTAGGGATAAGTAATTAGGTTATAGGCGATAAGTGAATTAACCACAAAAAACACAAAGAAAGCAATGAGAGAAGGCTCGAGGAAGGAGCTATGGGAGAGACAGAAGGGACTATCTCACAGAGGCACGGAGGATCAAGTTGCCGGGAGGGAAGTTAACCGCAGGGGACGCAAAGAGAGCAAAGAAGGGGTAGGGGTAGGGACGGAGCTGGGGTGCAATCCTATTACCTGAAGGGGTGAAATATACCAGCCTTGGGCAACGCCCAAGGTTTCGAGTAAAAGGTGATTTCACCCTATAGGGGTATGACATAATAGGGCAGCAGATAGACGCCCAAGTCACGGGGACAGAGAAGTGGGAGAGGTGGTGGATAGCTTCTTTGTCCACGGTTAAGATGTGAGAGGTTTCGTGGAACAGAGAAGGGACGAAAACACTTAATCGAGTGCCTTAATCGCCGCCCTTAGTCGTACCATACTCTTAATCGTGCTCTTAGTCGCGAACCTTAATCGTATCTGGCCTTTATCGAAAAGTGAGCTGGGTTATGTCACGCCCTTTCAGGGCAAGCTTTTGCATTTCACTATTCACTCTTCTTCATTCATTTTTTTATTTAAGCGTACGCGTTAAAGTGTGTTTCGATCAGGTGTAAGCGAACATCACTTTGCGGACGGCTTTGGCCATTGCTTTTATGGTGGTGCGGTTGGCGAGGAGCCAGGTGTGGAAGATGTTTAGTGAGCGTGTCCGGCAGGTCTCTTCAACTACGGCAGAGCTGTGTACGCGGAAGTCGTTTTTACCGATATTCCACAGTTTGTGGGTGTAAACTGGCCCGTAGCCACCAATGTTGGTGGGGAGGCCTTCGGCGTGTAGGGCGGCGTTAAGCTCGTGAATTGAGATGCCGTCTTTGAGTTTGGCAGGATCGGGGAGGAGTACAAAGTTGTAGTAGCCCTGGATGTCGGCTTTGCGGCCACGTGACTGTACTTTGATGCCGGGGACATCTTTGATCATCTCGGCGAAGGCAATGGCGTTGGCGTCGCGCAGTTTGGTTTGCGCTGCAAGGCGCTTAAGGGCATCGGAGAGGATGATGGCGGTGAATTCAACGCCACGGTAGTTGCGGCACATCAGGCCTGCTTCGGGGCCGTTGGCTGCCATGCCCTGTTTTTGATCTTGTCCGTAGCCGATATGTTTGATGCGGAAGAGTTTGTCGGCCAGTTTGGCGTTGTTGGTCAGACATATACCACCCTCGCCGCTGGGGAGGGTTTTAGACTCCTGGAAGCTAAAGGAGCCGACCTGACCTATGGTGCCGATACCTTTGCCACGCCAGGTGCCACCATGGGCGTGGGCGCAATCTTCGATAACAGGGATGCCGGTTTGGCGTGAGATTTTCATGATACGGTCCATATCGGCCATTGAGCCGAAAAGGTGGACTGGTATGATCGCTTTGGTTTTAGGTGTGATGGCAGCACTGACCTGTTCAGGGTCGAGGCAGAGGGTGTCGGGCTCGACATCGACAAAGACGGGTTTGGCACCGAGATAGATGGCAGCCATGGCGGTAGCCAGCCAGGTGTTGCCGGGGACGATCACTTCATCGCCAGAACCGACACCCAGTGCATGGAGGGCACTCTCGATGGTAACTGTGCCGTTGGCCATGAAGATCCCGTGTTTGGCTCCACAGTAAGTGGCAAATTCTTTACTGAAGGCTTTTTCGCATGGACCGTTGAACGACCATGGCCCTGTCAGGTAGGCCTGTTTCAGATGTTCAGCAGTTTCGGGGTAGGCGATGGGCCATTTTTTTATGGTTCGCCGGGCAGCCTCGGTAATTGCTTGTGGTCCACCTTCTATAGCCAGTTTTTCGATCCTCATCTCGCTTCCTCCATTTCGTTGTTTACAGTAAAGCCAATTTGCTTTGTCTTACCCCCATTATCGATTAATCAAGGAGATATGACAATGCACTGTCATTGCTATTAGTTCACTTTTCTTGCTGTTATTGGTCGATTTTATAGTGAAACAGACCAAAAGTGAAGGGGGCTGGCATAGTGAAGTTAATAGTGCCGGAGTTTGTAACCTTGCGGGTGAGGGGACGCCCCTGACCAATAAGGCGGGTGATTTTGAGATTGCAGTTCTCCAGTCCCGGTACAGTAATTGTGGCGCGGGGGGTGTTGTTAAGTTCACGATAGATGGCAAGGTAGCCTTGGGTTTTAAGTGCGGAGTGGAAGCCGCTCCAGGTGGTACCGTCGGGTTCAGAGCCTACCGGGAGGATAACTCCGGAGTGAATACGCTCCTGTATGGCCCGATATTTTTTTATCATCGGGGCAATCTTGAAGGCCTCGGCGGGGAGCTTGGAGGCTTCAAACCAGGCGAGGGGCTGTGCCATAATGGTGACACCAAAGCAGTAGCCAAAGGGGACATGTCGTGGTGCGAGGGGGTCGGTGGCAGGGTATTTGTCGGGGTTGCGCCAGCAGTTGAGGAACTCGATCTGCAACGATTGTGCAGGGACATAACGGCTGAGCAGCCAGAGGTTGCGCAGAGTCCAATGAGGGTAGTAGTTCGACCAGTCGGTGTAGCGATTTTCGAGAAATTTATTACCGTATTCGGTGAAGTAGTGGTAGCCGACGCGACGACCGGCGGTAACATCGAAATTAAAAACCGCTTCGCCATTTGTGGCCGCCATGACAGTGTCGAGCATGGCGCGTAAGTTAAGATCGGCCTGTTTATCGGGGATATCGACCCCGTCGATCTTAAAGGTGCGTATGCCGTAGCGCCGGTAGAGCCCAATAAGACAGGCGGCATCGTGTTGCCAGTTGGCATAACTGTTGTCTTTACTGGGGTTAAACCAGAGGCAGAGCTCAATGCCGACTTTTGCAGCTGCAGCGACGAGTGGTTCCAGACCATTGGGGAAGCGGGTAGGGTCAACAGTCCAGTACCCCTCTTGATGCCAGATACCTTCGAGTGTGCCACCAAAGGCGGAATTGGAAGAGCGACCGAGTTGCCAGCCATCATCGAGCTGGAAGTGGGTGACACCAAGACGAGAACCGGCAGCGATCTCGGCCCGGGCAAACTCTTCACCGATGGAGCGATCCTGACTGCGGTCGCCCCAGGTGTTGAGGAGGATCATGCTGTCACGACGTGGGAGTGAGCGGCGCAAGTGGTGTTTATAGTTATGGAGAGCGTGGAGCAGTTCAAGTTCTGTGGGGGCGGTGCCGATCACATAGCCATAGCCGCGCACCCAGGTGTCCGGGGTGACATCTTTAATCCCCAGACCGATACCGTAAGTACGGATATCGGCAAAGGTGGCGAGGAATTCGCAACCGGGGTTGGCGAGCTGTACATCACTGCAGGGAGCTTCGCGAAGGATAAAGAGGTGGCGTGGGCTGATGGTGTCTTTTACCAGCAACAGCTCACCATGGAGCTCTACTGACTGACGAAAAGAGAGGTACGACTGCTCTTGCAACAGGTTGTTACGGCGGTCGGTGATGTCGAAGAATTGTACACTGCGGATGGCTAGGTGACGGTAGTCGAGGTGGAGACAGTCGAGCTGGACGCGTTCGACATTACCTTCAGCGGCTGCTTTGGCGTGCTCGATTTGTGAAAGAGTTCCGGCAGCAATGGCACTTGCCGACCAGTTACCATGAGCTGTGCCGCGCAGAAAGAAGTCGACAGCAATGGCAGCAACGCCAGGGTAGAGACGGAAGCGGCGTTTTATTTCTAGTGCGCCCAGTGTGTGGCAGACACATATTTCGAGGCGTGCCGGCAACTGAGCTGTTTGAGCCACGGCTCTGGCGGTGAGCGTGCCGGCTGAGGTACTCTCAGATTCGCCGGGGATGATGGTGTCGGGCTCCGTGGCATTGAGCTTCCAGATCAGGGAACCGCTCTGTAGGGAGAGGGTAATAAGGTTGCCGTTATTCCATCTGTAGCAACGTTTAATAGAGTTGTTGCCAATGGTTAAAAGGTCGCCGCTGAGAGTGACAAAACAATCGGCGTATTGGCAGGTGGTGTCGGCGCTAACAGTGGTTTCTGTGGTGTTGGTCTCGGTAAGCTTAATTACATTATCCATTAAATCATCTCCTTTGAATGTGGTAATCATACCACACTTTACTGAAAAAAGGTGGAGTAATATCTGTATAGGGAGGTTTTAGCCTTTAGCCTGAATGCGACGAGAGGAAATCTTTAAATCACCAATAAAGCAAACTAAACCGGCGATTGACAAGTCACCGTCATTAATGATATGATTTTTATATTTCCGTTTAGTATACTGAAACCTGATATGTTTGCTAGGCAAAAGTCCACACGCCCAGTGTCTCGGTTCTATAACATGGTGTCGCAGCGTTTATGTCTATTGAATGTCGAGATACGCCCCTATGTGAGGGAGAGGCATTCATTGTGGGTGGTATAACGGGGAGGAAAAAGAGACTAGAATGGTTCAAAGGTTAATTATTTTAATTTTTTGCAAATTTTAAGTGGGGTGATATGACGAGTATAATGGTGTTTTTTACCAGTCTTTGGATTAAGTTGTTTTTTGTTTTAACGCCGTTTTTCGGTTTGACTATGTTTGTCACGCTGACGGAGGGTTATGATCAGCAGCATCGGAAGCGTCTGGCGCTGTCGGTTGCTTCAGCGGCGGCGGTGATATGCCTGATCCTTTTTTTTGTAGGGCCGCAGGTTTTTGCACTCTTTGGTATTACGCTGGATTCGTTTAGGGTAGGGGCAGGGACATTGCTTTTATTGTCGGGGATCAGTTTGTGTCAGGGACGAGCCGGTGCCGGTGGTGGGGTGACAGGTGGTGATATTGCAGTGGTACCGCTGGCTATTCCAATTATTGTAGGTCCTGCAACTACGGGTACGCTGCTGGTGATGGGGGCGGAATTGAGCACTCTCCGTGGTAAACTGATTGGTAGTCTGGCCTTATTGGCGGCTGTTGGTTGTGTGGGGGCGGTGCTGGTTTCAGCGACGGCATTACAGCGCATTTTAGGACTGCGCGGAATAGCTATTTTAAGCAGACTAACCGGGTTGATAGTGGCGGCATTAGCGGCGCAGATGATTATGACCGGTGTCCGCAGCTTTTTGGGGATATAGCTATTGCTTAAGCATCGGGCCAGAGGCGGGCAGCCTCTTCACGGAGAAGGTACTTTTTAATTTTGCCACTGGCTGTTTGCGGGTATGAGTCGACAAAATGGATATACTTGGGTATTTTAAACCAGGCGATTTTGTTGCGGCAGAAGTCGTCGATATCGGTCTCTACCAGATCAGCACCCGGCTTCGGGATAATAAAGGCGGCAGGTTGTTCGCCATACCGTTTACTGGGGACGCCAACTACCTGAACGTCTTGCACGGCGTCCATATGGCCAATGAAGTTTTCGACCTCTTTAGGCGAGATATTCTCACCGCCGCGTATGATCACATCCTTGAGGCGTCCGGTGATATAGTAGTAGCCTTCGGCATCCATGTGGCCGATATCACCAGAGTGGAGCCAGCCGTTTTTATCGATACACTCGGCGGTGAGCTCTGGCATTTTGTAGTAGCCTTTCATGGTGTTAAAGCCACGACAGCAGATCTCACCGGGTTGGCCGATTGGTGCGATATCGCCGGTCTCGGGGTCGATAATGGCGACTTCGATACCTGGTTGAGCCTGGCCGATGGTAGTACATTTACGGATCAGGTCTTCTTCAAAATAGCGGGTTTGGGTCATAACCGGACCGGCCTCGGTAAGTCCATAGGGGATGGAGACTTCGGTCATATTCATACGGTCAACAACCTGACGCATCCGGACTTCGGGGCAGGTGGTGCCTGACATAAGACCAGTGCGGAGCGTGGAGTAGTCGAATTTGGCGAAGAGGGGGTGATCGAGGATGGCAATATACATGGTGGGGACACCATAGCAAGCGGTACAGCGTTCGTGTTCGATCGACATCATTACATTAATGGGGTCATAACGTTCGACAAATACCATAGTTGAGGCGTGGTTTACGCAGGCCATAACTCCAAGCACACAGCCGAAGCAGTGAAACAGCGGGACAGGGATACAGACACGATCGGCGGGTCCGAGGTTTTGACAGGCCCCGATCCAGAAACCGTCGTTGGCAATATTGTAGTGGGTCAGTTGCACACCTTTAGGGAAACCTGTGGTGCCTGAGGTGTACTGCATATTAACAACATCGTGGCAGGATAGCTCAGCTTGCCGGGCCTGATAATCGGCCCATGGTGTCTCCCCGGCCAGTGCCAAAAGTTCATCCAGCGAGTACATACCACGGTGTTTTTCAGGGCCCAGAAAGAAGACTCTCTTCAGCTTAGGGAATTTCGGGGTTTTAAGCAGGTGGCGCGGTTTCTGGCGCAACTCGGGGATGAGCTCATAGATAATGGCGAGGTAGTCGGTATCACGAAACCCATTTATAATGAAGAGGTTTTCGGTGTCGGACTGCTCAAGGGCATAGGCGATTTCAGTTGAGCGGTAGCTAGTATTGAGTGGGAGGAGGATGGCACCGATTTTGGCAGCGGCAAACATCAGTGGCACCCAGTGGGGGACATTGGTAGCCCAGATGGCAATTTTTTCGCCATGTTGAACGCCGAGAGCCATCAGGCCGCGCGCCATGCGGTCGACAAGTTCACCGAACTCTTGCCAGGTGAGGCGGAAATCACGATCAGCATAGACGATAGCGTCGTGGTCGTCGCAACGGGCGATGGCGCGGTCGAGAAGCTGGCCCAGAGTATATTCGTGGGTGACAGGGTGACCACCCCATGGGATACCGGTAGAGACTGACTGGGTGAAGGGTGGTTGTGTGGGGGCAGTCCCAAAAGGGTCGCTCAGCTTAAAGGGGGTGTTACTCATGGATATAATCAGAAGGGGATAAATACGACAGCATAAATAGTGGCAGGTGCATCGCCGTGGGCTTTAACCAGATGGCGGCCAATCGAGTTGTAGTGGGCAGAGTCGCCGGGACCGAGCAGGTGAGTGTCGCCACCATAGCTCAGTTCTACTTCACCGGAGATAACCACGATAAACTCTTCACCTTCGTGTGAGGAGAGGAGTTCGCCGGCATCCGGGGCGATCTCTATATAGAAAGCGTCCATATGGCGGTCGGTTTTACCGCGGCTGAGAGGGGAGTAGCTGAAGCCATCAGCAACGGCAGGGGCTTTGTGTGTTGTTTGGCCGGCCTGTCGTGAGCCAGCACGGACAATGAGGGGGTCTGGTTTATACTGATCATCCATAAAGGTGCCGAGGCGTTGGCCCAGCGCACGGGCAATACGGGAGAGTGTACCGATAGAGGGGTAGACCTCATCGGCTTCTATGCTGTTGATAAGCGACTCATCAAAGCGGGTTTGTTTGGCAAAGTCAGTTACTGACATCTCCAGACGTTCGCGAAATGAACGGATCCGGCTACCGATAGTTGCTGGTGTAGTCATTGTTAATTACTGATAAAAAATTTTAGTTTAGTGATTGATGGGAGGCATATTACCATAGTGGGGCAAAAAAAGGGAAGTGGTTAAAAATTGGATTCGTCGAGCTAGCAACTAACCCGCTAGCTACTGTCAAAAAAAAAGAAGTTCAAAAGGAATAAGATTTCTATGCTATACAACATTTGGTTACGGCTGTAAGCAGTTTTAGGAGTATGGGGATTGCCGAGGAAGGGGGAATTGTGTAAAGTGTTATCTATCTGATGCAGGTGTATAAGGATGGTCTATTTATCAAGATTGGAGGAAGGGCTATGAGTTTTGATGTGGCTGCTTATATTTGGCCTTCGTATCATTATGAGCCAAGGACGGAGCATTTCTGGCCTGAGGGTGATGGGGAATGGTATACAGTGCGACGGGCAAAACCCCGTTTTGCAGGGCATGATATGCCGCGGATACCGTTACTGGGGGAGCAGGATGAGGCAAACCCGGCGGTAATGCGTGAGCATGTGGAGTTGGCTATGGCGCACGGGGTTAATGTGTTTATAGTTGACTGGTACTGGTATGAGAATGCGCCGTGTTTTGAGCGTCAGCTCAACGAGGGGCTGATTCCGGCCTTGGCGGGGACGGGGTGTGAATTTTATCTGATGTGGGCCGATAAAGCGATAAAGAGTTGGGAGAGACATGAGGAGCTGTTTGGTACATACTATCCCCAAGTTTCAGTAGGGTGGGACAATACCCATAGAAATCCGTCGGCCGGAGTAGAGCAGGTGGTGCAAAATGCCACACCTGATGCTTTTGAGGCGTGTCTGTGGCGGGCGCGTCGCTGGCTGGAGGCGAGGCCACAGCAGAGACCGTTGGTGACGATCAACAGTTGGAACGAGTGGACTGAAGGGAGTTATCTGTTGCCCGACATGCGTTGGGGGTATGGATATCTGCAGGCGGTGCGTAATGTCTTTGGCAAATAGTGGAGAGAGGTGGTGTAGGTGTGAGGATATTTGGAGCTTTTTTAGCGGTGCTTGGTTTGGTTATGGTGGCTAGTGGAGCCAAGTATGAATTTGGAGAACATCCGCGGTTTGGCGGACTGGCAGTGGACGAGGCGGTAATCAAACAGGCACGTAGGATATTAGAGCAGAAGCTGGAGGTGCCGACGGAATGGGGTGAGTGGATATTTTACTATGCTTGTGAAGAGCACAACGCGACGTTAGCGAAGCGGGCTGAGGGTCATACGTGTCCGGTGTGTGGCAAGGTATATAAAGATGAACGGACTGAGCGTGCCTGGATCACCTCACAGCATAGTAGGATTGATAATGCCTGTATTACACTGGCGCAGGCGTGGCACATGACAGGAGAGGGCGAGTTTGCGGCTGAAGTGTGGCGTATTTTCTGCAGATATGCTGAATTGACACCAGGGTGGGGGCGTCATGACCGTTGGGGACGGCGTGGGATGATGGCGGTAATTGGGGGCAAACGTTATGCCCAGAGTCTTGATGACGCAGTGGGGGTGATAGCTCAGTCACGGGCTTATGATCTGATTTACAACTGGTCGGGGATCACGGCTGAGGCGCGGGAGAAGGTAGAGCGGGATCTGTTTTGTGAAACAGCCGACAGCATACACCGCATGTATATGCTTTATGATGGAAAAAACAACCATATGACGTGGTTTAACGCGGCGGTGGCGATGGTGGGAGCGGTGATTGGCAATGAGGGGTATCTGGATCGGTCGCTTGACGGGAGCAAGGGGTTCCGCTGGCAGATGGTAAACAGTGTTACGGCTGAGGGGTTGTGGTATGAGGGAACCATGGCGTACCATTTTTATGCACTACAAGCGGTGATGGCTACTCTGGAAGCGGCCCGGGGGGTGAAGGCCGATGTTAAGAGTGAATCTGAACAGGCACGGCGGATGTATCTGGCACCGCTAACTCAAGCCTATCCTAATGGGATTATGCCGGCGATAAACGACAGCGATCAGTCGTCGATTTTTGGGCATCGCACTGCATATCGTCGGGCTGCTGAATTTTTTGATGACAGTGAACTGCGTGCTTTTGCCGACGGCGCACCTTTAGCGCAGCGCGGCAGTGAAGTACTTAGCGATGCGGGGTTGGCTTATTTGCGGCAATGGGGTGAATCACCAGTGATGGCGATATTAGATTTTGGACAGCATGGGGGGAGCCATGGACATCCTGACAAGATGAACTTACTCCTCTTTGCGCAGGGGCGGGAGATTTTTCCCGACATAGGGCGACTCTCTTACAGTTGCGCAGAGTATAAAACCTGGGCCAAGCAGACAGTGGCTCATAATACGGTAGTGATTGGGAGGAGGTCGCAACAGGCCGATGACGGCAAGGCGATAGCCTTTGGCAAAACGGGTGGTGGTGAGTACGTGGTTGGTGAGAGCAGTGGAGCTTACGATAAAACAGTTTTACGGCGTGCACTGATATTACTAAGTGACGGGACGTTGGTAGATATGTTCAAGGTTATGCGGAGCGGAAAAGGTGAGTTGGTTGAGTGGGTGCTTCACGGCAGTACAGCGATGGCAATAGAGGGTGAAGGCAAGCGACAAGAGGTGCAGGGGTTACTTGCAAAAGAGGATGGTTACCAACACCTCGACATTAAGGAGGAGATAGAGCCAAGTGATGTGGTTAAAGTATGCTGGCAAGTTGGCGGTGATAAAACATTTACGACCTGGCTGCCTGATGCAGGTAGTGCCAAAGAGACGCTATATCATGGCACGGGTATAGGCTACGCCTTAAGCCAACGTTTCCCGGTGGTGATAAGGAGTCGGAGAGGGGTAGTGGAGAGTCTCTTTGTGGCGGTACACACGGCGACGAACGATAAATGGAGTGGTGGTAGTAGCGAAGGGAGGGGGTTTGTCAGCGACGGCAAACGACGGGTGCACTGGGATGGCGACAAAGTGGTGACAATAGAGTAGTTGAGATGTGTAAAAAAGTTAAAAACGTGACAGAGGTAGATTAACAAGGAGCGACAATGAGCAAAAAGGTTTATGCGGTGATTATGGCCGGAGGTAGGGGCGAACGTTTCTGGCCGTTAAGTACAGCGGAACGGCCCAAGCAGTTTTTAACACTATTTGGTGGTAAAACATTACTGGCACAGGCGGTGGAGCGGCTGGAGGGGGTGATCCCGACAGAGCGGATACTGGTGATAACCTCGGCAGATTTGGTGGAGTTAACGCGTTCCGAGGCACCGGCACTACTGCCGGATAATGTGATTGGCGAGCCGTGCGGCCGCGATACTGCGGCAGCCTGTGCTTTAGCGTGTGCTCTGGTAGAGCGGCGCGACCCTGACGGTGTGGTTTGCATCTTGACGGCAGATCAGATCATGCGTGATGTGGTGGCATTCCGGCGTACATTAAGTGATGCGGCGGTGGTGGCGGCGACCCACGACGTGATTGTGACCTTGGGAATAGTACCGACCTCACCCGCGACAGGCTTTGGGTATATCCGTGCTGTCGGTGAATTTACGGCACCAACAGCCACACCGTTTCTTGAGGTGGAGAGTTTTGTAGAGAAGCCCGATTTGGCGACGGCAGAGCGGTATCTGGCAGAGGGGGGGTACTTCTGGAATGCTGGGATGTTTATCTGGCGGACAAGTGTAATGCACCGGGCTTTAGCTAAGTTTACGCCGGTGTTAGAGGCGATGTACAGACGTCTGGTAGAGGCACCGGCCGGTACTGCCGCTGAACTGGCCATAATCAATGAGATCTATCCCGGATTGGAGAGGATATCAGTAGATTATGCCGTAATGGAGCACTCAACTAATTTGGTGGTGGCACGTAGCGACTTCGGCTGGGACGATGTAGGCACCTGGGGCTCAGCGGCTGACCATTTGCCTGTATGCGAGAGTGGCAACGCCTTGGTGGGCAAATGTTTCACCCTTGATGCAACCAACAATGTGGTAGTGGCAGCAGATGGGGGCGAGGTAGCACTTTTGGGGGTAGAGGGGTTGGTAGTGGTACAACACAAGGGTAAAACTCTGGTCTGCAGTAAAGATCGGGCCCAGGATATTAAAAAACTACTACAGGTACGGGAGCGGCTGTTGTAATGCTGTAAGGGGTATTGTTTGCCACGGTGCCTTCGTCGGCACAGCCCCCCGGTCACTTTCTTTTTTTACAGTTGTAAACTGTTTTGACAGTTTTCCTCATGCGTGTTATCTTTATCTCTTGTTTAAAGCCATTTTGGCAATAGAGCCATTTTGGTGTTTTTAAGGTATTTCAGCAGGATAGGGCATGGCAAAAGAGTTAGCGTTTGTGTTGATTAATCCGTACTCGATACGAAAGTCGCGTACAGGGGGGATCATAGCCCGTTATCTGGTGCAGACGGATTTAAAACTGGTGGGGGCGCGGATGTTTGGAGCCTCACGCGAGTTAGCCGATAAATTTGCTGAATACGCTACGACCTATGATCCGACAGACCCCGGGAAATGTCGTTTACTGGCCGATTATATCGGCACTAATTATGGACCCGACCCGGTCACAGGGCGTACGCATCGCTGCATGATGTTATTGCTGGAAGGTGAAGAGGCGATCTCCCGTGTGTTTGAGGTGACAGGCGGAGTACGGCAGAACTGGGGCGCGGGGCAGACGGTACGCGACATTTTCGGTGATTTTGTGACCGATGGCGCGAGTGGCGAAGTTCTCTACTTTGAGCCATCTGTCATTGTGGCCCCTACAGTGGCGATCGCGGCGGAGTGCTTTAAGATTTGGCAGGGATGTCTCAACTCAGATGCAGGGATTGTCCGTGGTGCCAGCGATGTAGAGGAGGGGCCGGATGTGGAGCGGACACTGGTGTTAATAAAGCCGGAGAATTTCCGTCATCCATCGTTACGTGCCGGCAATATCATGAGTTTACTGTCGCGATCCGGGTTGCGGATTGTAGGGGTTAAAAAGTTTGCTATGACTGTGGCTCAGGCAGAGGAGTTTTATGGTCCGGTACGGGATAGCTTACGGCATGCTTTCCCAAAATTCGGTGTTGGGCGGATGGGGCGGGCACTGGAGGCTGAGTTCGGCATGCCGATAGCTCTTGAGCATCTGACAACGTTATGCGAGGCGATAGCACCCGATTTCGCCGAGTTTGAGTTTGAGAACATTGTTGAATTTATGAGTGGGCGTCGGCCATCTTCCTGTTCTGATGCGATCAAGCAGTTAAAGGGGAGCGAGGAGTGTCTGGCGCTTGTTTATGAAGGGGTTGATGCTGTTGCGGTTATACGGAACATTCTAGGCTCAACCGATCCGAGTAAGGCCAGTTGCGGCACGATTCGCCGCGAGTTTGGCACCAATATTATGGTGAATGCGGCTCATGCCTCTGATTCACCGGAGAATGCGTTGCGCGAGATGAATATTATCGATATCGAGCGTGACCCGCTGTTTGAGGAACTAATTCAAAGCTACTACCAATGAAACCGTTAAATTCAGCTGTTTTGTCTATTGAACCTTCAGCAACGCTGGCGATTGCGGCGTTGTCGAAACAACTTTCAGGCCAGGGGAGGCCGGTATGTGATTTTTCAGCGGGCGAGCCCGACTTTGATACACCTAAGGTGATCAAAGAGGCTGCCGCTACAGCACTGCATGAAGGTAAGACCAAGTATACCCCGGCTGCGGGGGTTAACGAGTTGTGTCAGGCGATAGCGGCCAAGCTGAAAAGTGATAATAAACTCGACTATGCGCCGTCACAAATTGTGGTCAGCAGTGGTGCCAAACACTCTCTGGCACTGGTTTTTCAGACACTCCTCAACTCCGGTGATGAGGTGTTGTTGCCGGCTCCTTACTGGCTTAGTTATCCGGAGATGATTCGGATATCGGGGGGGGGGGCCAAACTTATGCCGGCAACAGCTGCGGCTGATTTTAAGATAACTCCTGCAGATATCGAGCGTGCCGTGACACCAAAAACAGTGGCGATGGTGATCAACAGCCCCTGCAACCCGACCGGGACGATGTATACACCGGCTGAGTTGAAGGCGTTAGGTGAAGCTGCTTTGCGGCATGGGTTGACTATTGTCTCCGACGAGATATATGAAAAGATGGTTTATGATGGCAATGTGGCAGCCAGTATTGCTTCATTTTCACCTGAGCTGTATGAGCACACCATAACGGTTAACGGTATGAGTAAGCCGTATGCCATGACTGGCTGGCGCATCGGGTATACGGCCGGGCCGGCCCATTTTATAAAGGCGATGAGTGCGTTGCAGAGTCATACGGCATCGGCACCGAATACCTTTGCCCAGTGGGGAGCTGTAGCGGCTTTGGAGAAAGGCAATGCCGAAGCAACAGCGATGGTGGCAGAGTTTGACGAGCGGCGAAAGACTATTTTTGCGCTGCTTGGGTCGACTCCCGGTGTGGTGTGTCCACGGCCGACAGGTGCGTTTTATGTGTTCCCGGATATCTCGTCATTTGGGCTCGACTCACTCACCTTTGCCAAGCGTTTACTTGAAGAAAAAAATGTAGCTGTTGTGCCGGGTGTGGCTTTTGGCGACGACCGTTGTGTACGGTTTAGCTATGCCTGCAGCATTGATAACATTGAGAGAGGTCTGGCACAATTCAAGGAGTTTTGTGCAGGACTCTGACGGGTCCGGATTATTGAATCAACAGGAGAAAGTTAGAGGGCGAGTGGTGGAATTGGCAGACACGCAAGACTTAGGATCTTGTGGCGCAAGCTGTGCGGGTTCGAGTCCCGCCTCGCCCACCAATACCTGCTACAGGAGTGGGTTACAGATATCGCAGGCGGTGATTCTGGCCGCTGGATTCGGCGAGCGGTTACGGCCGCTGACGGCTCAGACACCTAAACCACTATTGCCCTTATGGGGTGAGCCGGTGATTGGCCGGACTATTCGGGCTCTGGAGGCTATTGGGGTAGAGAGGATTGCGGTAAACCTCCATTGGGGCTCAAGCTTGTTAGAGTCGTATTTGAGGTCGTGGCGTGGTTCGGCAGAGATAACACTGGCACCGGAGGCGGAGATACTGGGGACAGGCGGAGCATTGGTGCCTCTGACCGGCTGGTTAGGCAAAGCACCATTCTGGCTGGTTAATGGAGATATTGCTTGGTGGGCGGATCTGTCACCGTTGGCAGCAGCTCTGCAGCAGAAGGGGCGAATAGCGGCAGCCTGGCTGATGCCGCGACGTGGCCCGCAAACTGTTGGCTATAACAGCAGAGGCGACATTACCACCTTTCGGAGTTCAGTTGCAGGGAGTCCCGGAACCGCCACCTTTTGCGGAGTTCAGGCGGTTTGGCCGGAGATAAGTAACTACTTTCCTGAAAAAAAAATGTTCTCTATTGTTGAGGCTTATCAACAGGCACAGCAGGCGGGACTGGCCGTAGCGGGGGTTCGACTGGCGCAGGCGTACTGGCGTGATATCGGTACATTAGAGGGTTATCTGCAGGCACACGGCGAGGTAAAACAGTTCGCACGGCGTGGCGATGCGGCAGGAGCGCTTTACGATATGAGTCTGGATGGTCATAGTTTAACAAGCAGCAAGTTTAGCTGTGGGGGCTCTGACTCAGCCATGAGCGTGGTTAACAGTGTAATTCTACCCGGTGGTGGCGTTGAGAGCGGTGTGCGCGTGCGTGACAGCATTGTCGGTAAAAATGCCAGAGTGAGAGCAAAGTTGAACAATGCTATTGCTGTAGCGGCATCAGAGTGTGGCGATGCCGCAGTGGTGCAGGCTGTTGAGGCCTTAGGTTGGGATAGAGAGAGCGCGGTAATATTTTTAGGAAAAAGAGGGTCGGCGCGTCGGTTTTGGCGTGTACAGCCAAACCATGCCGGAGAGAGCGGTGCCATTGTAGTGGCCTACTCTCGTGAGCGTAGTGAAAATGGGCGTTATGCCGGTCACGCTGCCTTGTTGGCAGAGGCTGGCGTACCGGTACCGCGTGTGCTGGCTGATTTACCCGATAACGACATAATAGTACTGGAAGACTGGGGCGATAGTTCTTTGCAGCAGCGGATGATGCGGGCTAATGCAAATGTGCTGAAACTCTACAGACCGGTGATGGTAGCAGCGGCGACCTTCCATATGGAGGTAGCGGCTCTGGTGCAGCAGAGTAAGAGAGAACTTGAGCCGGCTTTTGATGGTGCCATTTACAGGTGGGAGCGTGAGCTTTTTGAGAGACACATGGTTGTTGAGCGTTACAGGGGTAAAGGTCTGGAGAGAGCAGTGCGGCGCGAAATGGAGTTAGTGGCAGAGAGACTGCTGACAGCACGGCAGGTGGTGGTGCATCGTGATTTTCAGTCGAGCAATATTCTGATGCGTGGCGATAAGATAGTGGTGATCGATTTTCAGGGGATGCGTTTTGGCTCTGGAGCCTACGATATTGCCTCGCTTTTATACGACCCCTATGTTAAGCTATCTACAACTGTTCGATCGCAACTGCTGGATGAATATGTGGCATTTGGTGGCGGTGCACTGGACGAAGTAACGACGTTACTTCCCTGGGCCGCTGTGCAGCGTTTGACACAGGCACTTGGGGCTTATGGACGTTTGAGCGGTATGGGGTTGCCATTTGCCGGATATATACCGGCAGCGGCAACATTATGGCGCGAACAGGCTGAAGTGTGTGGCTTATCGGCTATTGCTGATCTGGCAACACAGATATTAGATTTTGAGGCAAGTAGTTAACGTATTGGCGGGTAATTAAAATGGCAAAAAGGCGAGATAACTTTGTGTGGCGCTTTTTGGCGCGGGTGAGAAGCGAAGCCCGGCGCAAGCCTGTAGTTGTTACCTTGCGTGCCATGGGGCGGGAGCGTGTTTTTGAGGCTTACGATTGGGGAGCAGATACTTTTGTTTTTGAGAAGGATGTCTGGCTGAATTTGGCTGATGAAGAGCGCGACCCGCTACTGGTGGTGCGGAAATCGGTGCTTATCCCGAAAACTCCGGGGTTTATCATGACGCTGACAAAGGGTAATCACAGTGTAGCGGCGATGCCGCTGCTGACAGGACAGTTATGGAACCTTGGTAAAGTGCCACCGAAAAAGCGCAGCACTACACTGCAGCGGGAGATTGTCTGCGGCAATATTGTTGACGATGTCTTTGAGCTAAGCCAACGTGATGTGATGGTGGACCGGCTGGTAGATGCCGATGCCTGGATGCAGACATTGGGGATACCATTTGAGAATATAGTGATGGCTGACCGGACTGAATCGGCGTTGGAGCACTATCGCTGTCTGGGCCAGGAGTGGCGTATCAGACCACTGGCATGGACACGGCGTGAGATGGAGCTGGTTTTGCGCAGCAGTCGGGCAAGGATAGCATCGCGGCTGCAATACTTCCACAGTGTGCGCGGCATTCACTTTTTATCGTACGAAGATTTCCATCTGCTGACAGACCTGGCCAGAGAAGATTTTGCGGCCTTCCTGGCCGCTATGCGTGAGTTGGTGGCGGTACCGGAAGGTCTCAACTCATCCAACACACGGATTGAGCGATACCATGGGCATCATGAGGTAGAGTTGTTTGGGGTGCGTCCGGGTTTGGCTATAAACACAATTATCCCGCAACTCGAGAATCTGCTGGAAGGGATTACCCTGAGGCGGCTCTCAGAGAAAGAGGTGATAGTAGCGATACGGCGTATCGACCGCTTATTCCGCAGCTCACTCGATTATAATAGTTTGGCGACTAATGAGAGCGATGAGTTTGTGGCGGCAATGTATCGGCATCTCACCGGTGAGGTTTATCTTGGTACACCGGGCGAAGTGACCTCAGCTTTTGATGACCGCCGTACCGCTTTGCCGGGGGCGACATATCGGGGTGGATTACCAGATTTTCATGCCGGAGCTGACAATCGTTCACGGTCGATCCTCAGTTACATATCGGCAAATCTGAGCCATGGTGAGAGCATTGAGTATGTTAATGTTTACGAGGTACGTGTAGATACAAGTGAAGAGCTGGGCTTAGGTTCAACCCGCGAGATAGTGTATAAAACCAATCGCATGCCGTTGCCGGATCGGCTGATTGAGAAGCGATTGGCTCTCCCCATGGCGGGTTATGGGAGTTATATGCTGGCACGGGTGGCGGCTTATAAAGGGCTGGGGATAGCCTTTGGGAGTTACCACCTGCTGGCACGCCATGACACGGGACGCAAACGTGCCGATAACTACTTTGTCCGCAATCGGTTACAGGGTGACTCATTTGGCGCTATACCGCGCAGCCGTTTTCTGATGCCGGCAGACGAAGGTGGTTCGGAGGGAGTAGAGAATCCTGATGCGATTCTGGCAGTGGCGGCGTTGATGGGGAGTGCGGCGGCCCAGACAATGGTGATGAAGCGCTACCTGCCTAAGATACCATCGTGCCGCTTTGGTGAAGGGAAAGAGATTATAGAGTTTGGCTTTGATGTTCATATGATGCGCGAGATGCCGGTGAGGGTCAGCTTTTGTTCTGTTCGCGGCAGTATGGGATGGCCGGAGACTGATTGGTCGACAGAAAACCTGATGCGGCTATTTAATTTTTATATGAGCCGCTTTGCCGAGGTGGCGGTGGAGTTATGGTCGGAACACAGTGCTTTTGTCACTTTAAACGAAGTGTGCGAGCGATTTTTTGAGGGGTTTGCCAGCAAGACACGCGCAATGCACTGGCGCTATGTGAGTCGGCGTGAGCAGTTTGATGCCTTTAAGCCCGACTTGCGCAAGGTATATAACTTTGATGCCAAGTGGGCTTTTTCATTGTGGTCACTGGAGCGTCAATCGCGGCGTATCGATTTATTGCGTGATCTCTTTATGGAGAAGGTCAATAAATTGACCGATGGACAGTTCGCTCTGGAGGCGAATGGGGATGAGCCGCAGCAAGAGTCGCCCGCCATACGTAAACCGCCCGAAGAGATACGGATAGACCTTTTACAGGACGAATAGAGATGATATTACCTAAACCTTCCGATTTTTTAGTTACCGGCTACTCACCGGCAGCGCGCTTACGTATCGTATTTGTAGATACAACAGACTCTGCTAGAGCCCTTGAGCAGAGCCATCTGTGTGGTCCGTCGGCGGGACTGGCACTGGCGGAGGCCTTAGCGGGGGTATCGTTATTGGGAGCTGACCTTAACGGATCTGATGAGACGGTGATGTTAAGGGCTATGGTCTCAGGGCCGCTTAAAGGGTGGCTAACAGAGGCAGCGGCTGACGGTGGTTTACGCGGCTATACCATGACCAAAGTGGTAAATGAGCTTGATGTAATGGATGAGATTGATTTAGATGCTGTTCTCGGTGATAACGGGCGGATTAATATTATTCAGACAGCACCCGGCCGGATTATAAGCCAGGCATTATTTGACATCTCGCCGGTCTCGTCACGTGCGGCACTTGAAGAGTACTACCGGTGCTCACAGCAGCGGCATGTGATGGTACAGGTGGCGGCACTATCGTATGATGGGTATATCGTAATTTCGCGTGGGGTTATGGTAGAGGTTATGCCAGACAGTGATAAAGAAGTCTTTGCGGAGATGTGTCGGCTGGATGAAGACGGCACGGCACTGGAGAGTTTGGAGACGTGTTTGACACCACAAGAGTGGTGTCGGACTATGGGGCTTGATGATGTCCGCTTTGATGAGCCCAAGCCGTTGCTGTTTAAGTGTCGTTGTTCCATGGAGCGGGTCGAGTCTGTGATAGCGGCGCTCTCAGTTGAGGAGTTGCAGGAGATGGCCTGTAAGGGGGAGGAGTCGCAGATATTCTGTCATATGTGTGGCAAGGGGTATCAGATCACTCCAACCCAAATTGAAGAACTGATCGCCTTGAGAGGCGACACAAAAGGGAGTAAATAGATGAACGTAAAATTGGCATCGATCTTTGCACGGCGTAGTGTGCGTAAATTTACCAGTGAGCCGGTAGATGACCTGACAGTGAAAGATTTACTGGAAGCGGCTATGGCCGGTCCCTCTGCTATGGCGGTTGACCCTTGGGCTTTTGTGGTAGTACGGGAGCGTGAGAGGCTTGCTGAAATGGCTGAAATACTCCCTTATGGCAAGATGTTAGGTCATGCGCCACTGGCGATAGTAGTATGTGGCGACCGCAACCGGACACACCGTGGTTTGGAGTCTTACATGATACAGGATTGCTCTGCGGCGGTGCAGAATCTGCTGTTGGCAGCCTCTATGTTGGGGCTTGGTGCCTGTTGGCTGGGGACGCATCCCAATGTTGAACGTATGGAGGCGCTGGGTCGGTTATTGGCATTGCCGGAGCATCTGGTAGCTTTTGCGACACTGGCGATTGGTCATGCGGCAGAGTTTCCGCCACCTCGCACCCGTTATGATGCCACACGGGTTTACTACGAACAGTACAAATAAAATAAAAACCTGCACTCGTACGAGTGCAGGTTAAGTGAACGGTTTATTTGTTGGCAGGAGCGGCTTCGAGTCCGGCGATCCGGCTGTTAACCCCTTCCAGCATCTGCTGGAGCTGGGCTGCCTGATTTTTCAGTATCTCGACCTGCTCTTCGGCAGTAGGTGCGGCGAATTGCGGTGCGGCATAGGCTCCACCCCAGCCACCACCGACACCACGGCCACGGCCCATGCCGCGACCCATACCCATACCACAGCCCATGCCGCGGCCTGCGCCACGTCCCTGTCTGTAGTTACCGGCCTGTGCGTAACCGCTGCAAACACCGGCTCCGCGTCCTGTCATTGGACCCATTCCCATTGGTCCTGTTCCATCTCTTCCTGGCATGTTATCCTCCTTTTTGGTTTGTGTTAATTAAAGCTTTCGCTGGTTAAAAAAATGGTTTTCATGTTAAAAGGTGTCGCAGCCATTGCCACCGGCACCGCGTCCGAAGCCACGCCCGCCACCGCCTGGTCCACGTCTGCCGCCACGCCCGCCTCCACCGCGGCCACGGCCCATGCCGCGCCCTTGACCACAGCCATGCCCCTGTCCACAGGGGTAGGCTGCCCAGTCCGGTGGTGGCGTTAGCGAACCCGCAAGCCATTGTGCATAGGCAGTGGCAATGCTACCGATAGCGTTAGGGATCACCTCAATGTTGTGCCCTTTAAGCGTGGCCCAGGTGCTGTGGTTAATGCCGGAGCAAATCAAGAGCTTTACGTTGTGACGAGCCAGCTCACGGCCCCAGTCGAGCGGGTGCCACGATGTGGTATCAACGACAACAGGAGTGGGCAGAGGGGCATCGGCACCGGTAGCTGCGGAAGTGTCGAAAATCAGCAGCTCAACACCTGCGAAGCCTGGTGCTATACGGTTGTTACTGGTACTTAGTGCAATAATCATGGCTATTATAATGCAGATTATGTGCCAAAGTCGTGATTATTATGTAACTTACTGTCTAGCAGTATGTTATGCGAATAATAGTTTTTACGGTGTTATGTGGTATGTGTTGCGTTATGCAAGAGTTTATCGGCATTGTGTTGCATTTTGCAATAGGTTGACCTGGGCGTATAAGTTGATTCACATCACAGAACAAAGATAGAGCTCAAGAGCTCAAGCTGGCGTGAAAGTTAACCACAGAAAACACGGAAACTCATGTCAGGGGAAGGGTGAAATAGGTAATAGGTTATAGGTAATAAGCGATTTAACCTCAAAGAATGTAAAGAGAGTAAAGAGGGAAGGTCAGGGAGGGGGATTATCTTTCAGAGGCAGAAGAGGAATGCCTTAATGGGGAAAACCTTGTCGCAAGCTTTGTCGTGAGCTTTGTCGGGGCTGGTGAATGACAATGGCTATGATTTTGCGACCACGGGGTGGACGCAAAGGAGTGGTTAAAAGGGGGATATTGCTTTTTGACACTTACGCAGCGGTGTGCATGCGGCTGCTGGCGATGGCGGTCTCGGAGAAGCACGCCCTACCGCGGTGGTGCCTTTGGCGAACCGCAGCTTGGCGAGGTGAGTACTGGAAGACAGGGAGAAGGCAAATATACTTATTCGCGTACCTTAGTCGCCGTCATTAATCGTAAAATAACTTAATCGAAGAGTGGAGGTGGTTTTCGTTTAAGGGTGGCGACTAAGGGGCCGGGGGATGAGGGCGATAGTGGCAAGGAGGGTGGCGATAATGATGAGGGGACGGTCGCCCATGCGTGTGTAGGGGGTTGGCGGCATTCGGTTTGCGGGGACACGTGTGGGGAGGAAGCCGACCAAACCACGTTGGCCTTCGGCACCCATATCGAGGCGGGTTATGCGGCCTAGAGGGTCGACAGCACAAGTGATACCGGTGTTACCACAGCGGAGGAGCGGCACGCCGTTTTCGACGGCGCGGAACATTGCCTGGCGCATATGGCGTTCGGGTTCGGTGGAGCCGTCAAACCAGGCGTCGTTACTAAGGTTCACGAGTGCAGCGGCACCACGATTGACGGCACGGCGACTAAGGTCACTGAAGAGGTCTTCAAAACAGATCAGAGGGCTGAACGAGAGTGTGCCAGCCGTACCATTACGGCGGTTAATAGTGAGAATAGAGCTCTCGGAGCCGGGAGTACAGCTTATACCGGTGGGGGCGAGACGTTGTAGGGCGGGGATCAGTTTGTCGCCGGGGATATATTCACCAAAGGGGACGAGGTGTTGTTTGCGGTAGCGACCCATGAACAGGCCGTTGGTGGAGAAGAGCCAGGCGGAGTTGTGGTGGCGGATTTCCTGACTCCCTTTGGCATGTGGCGGTGGGTTTATCTCGACGGCTCCGGTGAGTAGAGGAGAGCCGGAGGTTTGGGTGGCATTTTTAATGAGGTGTGCCACAGCGGGGTCAAAGGGGAGCGAGCCATTGACTGCGGTTTCGGGCCAGACGGTAAGGTCGGGTTCAATGACAGCCGCCAGAAGGGTCTGGTCGCTCAAGACCTGACGCTGCGCGATTACGTCGGCTTCGGTGATGGCGAAGATCGAAGGTGAGTCGGGCTGGATCAACACGATCCGCCAGTCGGCGGGCTGTGAGTAAGGTGGGTTACTGCGTAGGCGATTAACGCCCCAGATCCAGAGAGCGATAATGGCGAGTAGTGGGATAAAGGTCTCCAGCGACTGTAGAATTGAGTAACGGGTGCGACTATAACGTTGGGCTTTGCTGGCGGCACGGATCAGTGGTTCGGCGATACGTTCGATAATACTGGCGATAGCACCGGCTCCGAGGACCAGCATGGCAGAGACGGCGGGGAGACCGCCAACAGAGGCTATCTGAATAAAAGAGGGGCTGGTAGCCAGAGCGGTAGCCAGAGAGTCCCAGGGGAAACCGGTAAAAAGGTGACCCCGCAGTAGCTCAGCGCCGGCCCAGAGAAGGGGTTCGCCCAGCCATACGGCAACGAGGCGCCCGGCAGCGCCGGCAGGACGTAGTTTTTGCCAAAGGAGAGCGGCGAGCCAACCGAAGAGGGAGAAAAATAAAGCACACCAGAGAGCCAGACCGATCTGGCCGAGGATCACCAGGGGTAGTGGCCCGCCGTTGCCGATGAGTTGCCATAGCCAGTTAAGGGCGGGGACCCAGTAGAAGAGTCCGGCTAGTCCGGACCACAGTGCTGCCTGGCGTGGAGTAGATTGACGCACAAGCAGTAATAGTGGCACTAGTGCAAACCAGCCACACTCCTGTTGATTAAATGGGGGAAGCGCGGCGGAATATAGTATGGCGGTAGTGGCAGCAGCAGCCAGCCGCAGCAGGTTAGCAGGGGTGACAGCGAGACGGGTGAAGTTTTTATGGTTTAACATAGTGGCCGATTATAGCTTCAGCAATAGTAAAACAACAACTAAATTTGTGGTTGCGTCATTCAGAGTGATTTGCTATCATGCGGCTCAATTTAACTTTAAGCGCCCATCGTCTATCGGTTAGGACACAAGGTTTTCATCCTTGTAAGCGGGGTTCGATTCCCCGTGGGCGCGCCACTTAAGGGAGTATAGAAATGGCATATGTAATTGATGACAAATGCATTCAGTGCGGTACTTGCGTAGACGCTTGCCCGGTTGAAGCGATCAGTGAAGGCGATCCCAAGTATGTGATTGATGCTGATACCTGTATTGATTGTGGTGCATGCGCTGGTGTCTGCCCGACAGAAGCAATTTCACCGGCAGCTTAAGTGTCGCTTATATCTGAAATTACCCTGCATGGCTTTGGCTGTGCGGGTTTTTTATTTTATAGGGGTGAGGGTGGGAGGGGCGAAGAGGATTGTGCCGGCACATTCCCCCTCAATAGCGAGGCGGATGTAGCGGGTTTGTGAGTGGAGGCGCTCGGCACGTGAGGTGTGGGTAAGAGAGTTTTTAGTGGTGGGAGGGTCTTTAGTATCACGCCGTAACACGGGATACGAGGATTTTTCCGGTGAACCGAGTTCTTCGATAACAAAAACTACTTTATAGTCGGTAGCTTTATGCCACTCCCAGGTGGTGGTAAGGCGCACTTTGCGGATGGTATTGCGGTCGATGCGAATTGGTGCCGACTCAATCCTGAAGCGTGCCGCACGACCATTCACTTGCAGTGCTATGCCGATATTATCGGGAGCGAGTGACATATCGGGTGGACGTTCAAGGTAGACCCGCCAGCCATCGAGAGAGGCACCGTCGGTAGAGGCGGGGAAGCTAGGGAGGAGATTGTGTGGCGTGGCGGAGTTAACCGGGGAGAGCTCATACAGCGGAGTAGTGAGAGAATCTGGGGCAGTGGCGTAGCGGTTTTTACTGAAAGCGAAGAGGGTGACGGCGGCGAGGAGTAGAAGACCCGCAATAGCAGTAAAGAGGGTGACTCTTTTCCAGCGACGCGCTGAGCGGCTGAGCTGGGTGATTTCACTTAGAGCGACGGCATCACGTGCCAGTTCAGCCGGGGTTTGTGCCGGTGAGAACGTGACGGCTTCCCGCACCGCGGCGAGGCGTTGGCGTGGGTCACGCGCCAGAAATGGGGTGTCGTCTTCAGAGAATCCGGCTTGTATCGCAGCTTCACGGCAGGCATCGAGATCAAAAGGTACCGCACGCCAGGAGACGGCACCAGTGGTGGTGTCGTAGATGCAATAACTGGCTAGAGCGTCGCCGCTGCGGGGGCTGCCGACAGAGCCGGGGTTTACGAGGTAGCGTTTGCCGGGCTCGATGATGAAATCTTCAGGTGGTAACTGATGGGTAGCACCACTGGCACCGGTGACAAACATGGTGGGTACATGGGTATGTCCGACAAACAGAAGAGGTGCCAAAGTGACAGGCCAGCAGTGGCTGGCATCGGAGGATGATTCTATATAATTAAAAGCGGCCGGTTCGGTAAAGTCGCCGTGACAACAGCGGAAGCCGGGGTCAGAGAGTTCCAGCGGCAGTGTGGAGAGGAAATCTACGGCTTTGGTGGTGAGGCGGCTTTTGGTCCAATCAAGGAGACGGCGAGCGTGAGGCTGAAAGAGATTATGGTCGAGCTTGCCACATACGGCGGCATCATGATTGCCGAGGCAAAACCAACTTACGTGTTGATAAAGAGACTCCAAAACCTCAGCAGGATTAGGCCCATAGCCGATACAGTCGCCCAGACAGATAATGCGGTCGGTGTGTTGTGCCGCAATATCGGTTAAGACCGACCGCCAGGCAGGAAGGTTGGCATGTACATCACTTATAACAGCGTAGCGCAAATCAACTCCATGAATGATTAAGCGAGCAAAGAGAGATATAGTGGCACTTTATGGTGGTAAAAGTCCAGCATATTGGCAAATGTGTGTGGAAGTGACAGTGTCCGGGCGGTGTCCGGGGACAGAGGCAGGTAATGGTTCCCGGTGAGAGAGAAGTAGTGTCGCTGCTGCTTATCTGTCATTGGGAAACCACTTAACCTCAAAGAACGCAAAGAGGGCAAGGGGGGAGAGCCCGGGGAAGGGATTAACCACGGAAAACACTGAAAACACGGAACTCAAGCCCGGGGGTAAGATTAACTACAAAGAGAGTAAAGAGGGCAAGGGGGGGGCGGTGTGAGAAATAGTGGAGTGGGCTGATGGCGCGGGGCTATGGTTTTTGCGACCACGGAGTGGACGCAAAGGAGTGGTTAAAAGGGGAGTATTGCTTCTCTGTTCCCGGTAAGTGCTCAATGATAGAGTCGACAAAGATTCCGACAAAGAATAGAACTCTGTTAAACCCTGAAGAATCGAGGCGGTTTCGTTTAAGGGTAAGCGACTAAAACTGCTTACAGCCGTAACCAAATGTTGTACAG
>JAAYNR010000055.1 GCA_012520735.1 Lentisphaerota bacterium
ACGGGATTGGGTGAATATGAGCTGAGGATGCACAGCCCAAGAATGGGGCGATGGCTGAGCAGGGATCCGATTGAGGAAGAGGACTTTTTTAACATGTACGTATATGTGGAAAATTCATTTATAAACAAATACGATTACTTAGGGCAATTTGGCTTTACACTACAAAAAACACCTCTCCTAGGTAATTGCGGATGGTTTTCCACCTATTGGGATTACTTTGGCTTGCCTAGTAAAGGGTGGATAATACAACATGTTAAAAGAACGTTCACCATTGAAAAAGAAGTAATAGATGGATGTTGCGTTGAGGTCAAAGAGCCGAAAGAGGAACTAGATGATGAGTTTTGGGAAGCATTCTGGTATTCGGGAAAGAAGGATGAGGCCGGTATTGAAAAACGTGATACAACAAGCGGCTATCACGGTGGACAAACTAAAGGCACATTCACTAATGCTAAGACAGCAATATGGTATGGGATGTTAAAATTAAATGAGACAAAAGATTGTCCAAAAGGTTTTCATAAACCCGGGAAACATGAGCAGCATGAGGGAACCTGTATACGAAACTCGGCACCTGATGATTGGGAAGAACAGTACGGGAGCCAGCAGTCGGTGGCACGTAGTTGGGTAGCAACATGGAACTGTTGCGAAGGATCAGACTTTAAAACGAAATTGTCAAACGGTTTTTAGCAAGGAGATTCGGAATGAAGGCGCGTAAGCTTGAGATATTGGTGTTTCTCCTTCTTGCTGGATCAGGATGCCTGCAATCAGGCACAAAATTTTCAGAGGACAATAGCGCTATATCTGTAGCCACAACTCCAAACAACTTGGTTGTTTTCGATCATGTCTGGTGCCACAACAGGCCAGGATTTCTGACCAATTCGTTTTGGAATATACACGTTAACAATTTCAAGTGGAGCAGTTCGCCGATTGAGTCAATCTCAAGACTGGAAAATATTGCGCGATCTCTCGCACATGCCCCAGCAATTCGATTCTTCTGGCCAAAACAAATAACTGAATGGAGATCTGGCGTGTTCTCTTTAAAAAACAAACATGAAACAGGTACTATTGCAAACCTGTTGTTGCACGCTACTCAAGCGGCTCAAGCCGGTTCTGATGGTCTTTTACCTGTTTTTTTTGATGACGGCGTGTTTGTGACACAACCTAGACGCAATATTTTTTTTAAGAGGAATTTAATCATAAAGGTTGTTGACAAAGATTCAGAGTTACCGCTAAATAATGTAGAGTTTTTTTCTGACACTTTGATCCCACCTGATTACATAGAATTCAAGGAAGGCTCTTATCTGGTCAGGGTCAACCCGCAGATACTTTTGCACAATGTTTTCGAGGATTGGGTTCTTATCAATTATGACGAACTCTATAAAACTCTTACGCTGAAAATTCAACGCGAAGGTTATCAAACAGCAGAGATAAGTATCGGAGTTGTTGGTACGATTCATTTAGACGATTTCTTTTATGTGCCGCTCACGCCTTTGGCTATTGGAATCGAAACCCCAGGTGAATAGATATTGCGATGAACCAACCACCTTATAATAACTGCGCCCTCGGCCGTCCCGCCGGCCTCTCCCTTGGCTCCGCCTACGCCATTGATTACGGCTACGATACCTACGGCCGCTTCAGCAGCGTTGCCTCGTCCATAGCGTCCACACAGTCCACTCCGTCCATGTACCAATACTCCTATCTCCCCGGCACCGACCTCCTCGCCGGCTACACCGCCGGCGACTTCACCCGCACCGTCTCCTACGAGCCTTACCGCTCCCTCATCACCTCGGTAGAGAACAAGCATGGTTCCACCATTATTTCCAAGTACGACTACACCAACGACCAGCTTGGTCGGCGGATTTCCCGTGTTGACAGCGGCTTGGCGTTCGCCAACCCAGCCTTTGATGCCTATTCATACAATCAACGCTCCGAAGTGACAGGAGCCCAGCGCTACCACGGCACGGACACCGCCGACACCTCCAAAGTTTACGGCGGTCGCCAGTTTGGCTA
>JAAYNR010000068.1 GCA_012520735.1 Lentisphaerota bacterium
GATTTAAAAGGAATAGAGGTGACGATGACTCTCAATGCTGCCTTAGCTGCTTCAGCGCAACAACTTATGAAGATAGCTGCTTGAACTTCTTGTTTTTTTTGACAGTAGCTAACGGGTTAGCTACTAATGAATGCTTATCAATAGCCAAGGTCCCAGCGCGGCTCGATGTTGGCGGCAGCAGTTTCAGAGACCCAGACATCGGTACGCAGTGTCTGAAGGATCGATTCTGGCACCAATGGTGTAACTGGCCCATGAAGTACCAGACGGGTAGTCAGCCGTTGCCACGACTGGAATGAACCGCCGACAGTAATGGCGTGCTGGTCAATACGGAATTTAGCACCCACCACCTCTGCCGGACCGATGGTCGCCGCTTTTGGCGGCACAGCGCAGAGGTTACCACTAGCGCCAAAGCAACCATGGAGTGAGTTCTGTGCAATTGTCAGTGGCCCCAGAGTACATATCCGCGGTCCCAGTGTTTTCCACTCTTCGAGTGATGCTGCCGCAAACTCAGGAGCATCCGGCTCAATAAAGGCGAGATGCCCACTCCAACCAGGCCCGCTGTAAGAGATGTCGGCACCACCCAGATCTGCCATCCGTTTACCATAGTCGGGCAAAGTTTCGTTGGTCATCAGGTGTATCTGGCTCTCAGGAGGACGCAACTCAGGGTCAATATTGGCGATAAAGTGCTTCATAAAAGCGTGGTTAAATCCATACTCCCAGCTCAGTGGCGCAATGTTACCGTCCTGATCGGCGTATTCGTCCATATTAAAAGTATGGAGATGACGGCAATTAATGCGGTGTTTATTAATCAGAGCGGCCACTGTGGCATAACTTGGCCAAGGGTTAGGCATAATCATCACCAGTTGGCGTCCCTCCTCAGCCGCCATACGAATCCGCTGAAACATATCATTAATCCACATCGGCTCCAGGTCGGCATCAGGGTACACTTTGATCCGGAAATCAGGGTTAGAGTGCTGCTCTATATCTTCACGCTTAATGGCGATTACCCGCTCAATAGCCTCTGTATCACGAAAAGGAATAAACGCAGCCGGTTCAAATTTAAATGACATAACCTACTCTCCTCAATCAAAATTGTGTTGTAGTGGCAACAATGCCAGTTCAAAATTAATATATCAAATACATAGCGGAGCCACAAGTACCAGTTCAAAGAGGTGCGCATCAAAACTGCTATCGTTATTTACCAGACTACTCTTGAGGAGGGGGCAACAAACCGTAGTCTTGTGACTAAAGCACACATTGCAGACGCATTGCGTGATACCCAGCGCGCAACGAAGTTATGTATATGTTCGCAAGCATGGTAAAAATCTTTTAGCAAAACAATAGTAGCTTCAAAAAAGTTTATTCCCATAATTAATCACAAACCTCTTGTTTTTTTCCCTTACGGATGTACACTTGTCTCGTTATAGATTCCCGTGATTGGGAATCGTTGAGTTTTTCTACTATACTGTTAGTAGCTAACCCGTTAGCTACTGTCAAAAAA
>JAAYNR010000300.1 GCA_012520735.1 Lentisphaerota bacterium
GGGGGGGGGCGATGATGAGGCGTGTGTTGGGGCAGCCGGCTTTGTCGAGTGCTGCGCGTGCGGCGTTTGTGGCGAGGAGTGGGGTGTTGCAGTCTTGGCTGAGGTGGGCAGCAAAAACTATCTGGAGGCGGGGTGAGGCGAGTTGGGTGAGGAGGGTGGCGGCGTCTTCGTTGCTGAGGTGGCCGTTGCGACCGATGATACGGCGTTTGGTGGCTGGGGGACGGGAGGATTGCATAAGGAGTTCGACGTCGTGGTTGAATTCGAGGATCAGGGCGTCGCAGTCGGTGAGGCGGTGTTTGACTACGGCGGTGGCGTAACCGAGGTCGGTGCAGATGCCGAGGCGGTGGGTGCCGTCGTCGATGACATAGCCGACGGTGTCGCTGGCGTCGTGCGGGAGGCTGAAGCTGGTAATTTTGAGATTGCCAAGGGGGAAGGTGGCACCGGTTTCGAAGAGTGCCCAAGAGGTGGGTGTTTTGCTCTGGTTGCTTAAGTCGATGGCGTCGGCGGTGGCGCCGTTGGCGAGCAAGGTGGTGTTGTGGCGTCGGAAGGCACTGGCGACATTTAGGCTGTGGTCGCCGTGGTGGTGGGTGCAGAGGATGGCGTCGATGTCGCTGAGTTGGCGGTTTATACTCTGTAAGGCGCTGGCAGTATCTTTTAGGGTGATGCCCAGATCGATCAGTAGTTTGACACCTCCGGCCTCTACGTAGGTGGAGTTGCCAGAGCTGCCGCTGGCCAGAATTGAGATATCCACAGTGTTGTCCTATTCGTCTAGCGTGCCTTCGTAAATAACGCGGCGGACTTTTTGTGTAGATGTACGCTGCAGGGATTCACGCTGGACAATTATTTTGCGGGGCCGTTTGAATTCGGCCAGGGTGGCGCTCTGCGTAAGGACGGCCTGGCGCAGGGTCTGTTCGATATCTGCCCAGGGGGGCTCTGTGCCGTTGGCAGCGGCTTTGATGGCGTCGAGTTCGGGGGTAACGATCACGCCAATGCGTTCGCCGCTGGTCTCATTTTTGGCGTGGTAGCCGAGAACTACGACATCGGCTACCAGGGGGTGGAGGGCGATAGCCTGTTCGACCTCTTCGGGGTAGATGTTTTTCCCTTCGCGGTTGACAATAAGGGCTTTTTTGCGACCTCGGATGGCGATAAACCCTTTTTTATCGATGGCGCAGAGGTCACCGGTGCGGAACCAGCCGTCGTCAAAGGCTTCGGCGGTCATCTCCGGGTTGTTGAAGTAGCCGAGCATGACGTTTGGTCCTTTGACTTGCAGTTCGCCAACGCCGTGTTCGTCGGGGTCTTTGAGGCGCATGGTCATGCCGGGGATGAGGCGACCGACATAGCCGGGGGTGTAGTCGTGGAGTGTGCCATAGACGACACCGGGGGCGCACTCTGTGATGCCGTAGCCCTCGACAATAGGGAAGCCGATTTTACGGAAACCGATGAAGATATCCATAGGACATGGTGCACCGCCGACACCGAAGAAGCGGATTTTGCCGCCCATTCCAGCGATCACCTTGCGCAGCACGATCCTTTTGAGGCGGAGCAGCAGGAGGAGGCGGGCCATAAAGCTGCGTTTGATACGGGGCATTATTTTAGCGTACATCTTCTCGGCCATTAGCGGCACCGCCATAAGGACGGTGGGGCATAGTGCCTGGAGGTCTTCGCTGACGCTTCTGATACTTTGGGCAAAGCTCATGCGGGCACCGAGACGGAGCGGCACCATGAAGTTAGCGGTGAAGGAGTAGGCGTGAAAGAGTGGGAGGATGACAAAAAAATTGTCGTTTTTATTGAAGGGGATGGTTTGGATGGTGCTCTCGACATTGGCGCAGAAGTTGGCGTGGGATAGCATGGCGCCTTTGGGCTGGCCGGTAGTGCCGGAGGTGTAGAGGATAGAGGCGACATCACCGGCGGCGGGGATGTTTCCGGTAAACCAGTCGCGGGTGGTGGCCACGGCCTGAGCGGCGCGCTCGATCAGCAGCTCGTAGTTCCAGAAAGGGCATCCCTGCTCTTGATGGCCATGGTTGGTGGAGTCGCCGCCGACCAGTACCACATGGCGCAGGTGGGGGAGTTTGGGCAGGGCGTTAAGGAGGAGTTCTTTGAGCTTGGCCGCGAGGTAGACCACGGCACTTTGGGAATCTTGCAGGATATGAACCACCTCTGCCAACTGTAATTTGGGGTCGAGCGGTACCACGGCGACACCGGCACCGGCGTGTGCCAGGTATATCTCCTGCCACTGCGGGCCGTTTTCCAGCATTAGCGCTACGCGGTCGCGTTTGGGTTGTACATCGAGTTCCGAGGTTGCACCGGCGACTAAGAGGATGCGGTCATAGAGGTTGCGATAAGAGCACGAGACCCATTCAGCACCGCGGCGGAATGTCTGGGCGATCGCCTCGGGCGATTGTGCCACTGCTTGCTCAATCAGCGCACGGATGGTAGGGGGGTGTTCTTTCAGGTTCATGGTAGTTTCACTGACCGGCCATCAGAGTGGCAATTAGTTTGTTAAAACGACCGACATCGCCGGGGACAGTCCCCTCAGCCAGTTGGGCCTGAGCAAAGAGGAGCTCGGCATAATTGGCCAGTTGTGGGTCGGTGGAGTTGGCCTCGCGCATGGCAGACATTTTACTGATCAGCGGGTGGGCGGGGTTTATCTCAAGGATCCGCAACTGTGGCGGGGCGTTGTGCTCGAAGGCCTTCATAAAGCGCTCCATGGTGGCGTTCATGGCATCGGCATCGGCGACGAGACAGCAGGCGGAGTCGGTGAGGCGTGGCGAGAGGCGTACTTCACGGACGCGGTCAGTAAGTGTAGCCTGGAGGAAGTCAAGTAGTGGCTGCAGGTTTGCCCGAGCCTCTTCCAGCGACTTTTTGGCAGCGGCTTTGTCGTCATCACTTCCCAGTTCCAGATCGCCCTTGTCGAGGGCGCGCAGTTTACAGCCGTCGTACTCGCTGATGGCATCGACGACCCATTGATCGATAGCGTCGGTCAGCAGCAACACATCACAACCGGCAGCGCGGGCCGCCTCCAGATGGGGCGATTGCCGGGCGGCCTCGATGCTCTCGCTGATTAGGTAGTAGATTTCACTCTGGGTAGATGGCATAGCCTCGCGGTATTGTTTAAGCGACACCAGAGAGTTGTCATCGGCCAGAGCAGAGCGGAAGAGAGCCAGCTCCTGAAGTTTCTCCTTGTTCTCCCAGTCGAAATGGAAGCCCTCTTTAAGGATACGGCCAAAAGCGAGGTAAAACTTCTTATAGTCGTCGGGTTTATCGCGTTTCATATCGGCCAGAGTACCGAGAACACGGCCCACCAGATTACTGCGGATTTTGCGGATGACGGCATCGTCCTGCAACATCTCGCGCGAGACATTTAGCGGGAGGTCGCTCGACTCCACGACACCGCGGACAAAACGGAGATACTCCGGCAACAGCGCATCAAACTCCGAGCCGATAAAGACATTACGGACATAGAGGTGGAGGCCGTG
Source organism: Lentisphaerota bacterium (assembly GCA_012520735.1). GTDB lineage: Bacteria > Verrucomicrobiota > Kiritimatiellia > RFP12 > JAAYNR01 > JAAYNR01. The sequence continues at coordinate 3,477 of JAAYNR010000300.1, forward strand.
TTTACGTGAGGGGTCGTAGAGGAGCTCAAATGGTGGCTCGGCTGGGATAAAGAGGAGGGCGCGAAACTCCACGACCCCCTCGGCGGCGATAGTGATGGTTGAGAGAGGGGCGGTTTGGTCGCGGCTGAGGTGTTTATAGAAGGCGTGATACTCCTCCTCCTTCACCTCCGATTTAGGCCGTTTCCAGAGCGCTTTCATGGTATTGAGCGGTTCGGCATCGGCGGCCGGCTCCTTACCTTCATTACCGAGGCGTATCGGGTAAGCGATAAAGTCGCTATACTGCTTTACCAGAGCCTTCAGGCGCCATTCGTCGAGATACTCCACGGCATCATCGCGTAGTTTAAGGGTAATGGTGGTTCCGGGGGTGCTCCGTTCAGCCGGTGCCAGAGTGTACGAGCCATCACCGGCAGAGTGCCAGCGGACGGCTGCGGCGGCCTCTTTACTGCGGTGACGGCTGACGACAGTCACCTCAGCGGCAACCATAAAAGCGGCATAAAACCCGACGCCAAACTGACCGATCATCTCTGGGGCATTGGCCCCCTGCTGTTCCTGCAGCGCTTTGAGGAAATTTTTGGTACCTGAGCTGGCGATCATCCCCAGGTTCTGCTCAACATCGGCTTCTGTCATCCCGATGCCGTTATCACGGATAGTGAGGGTTTTGGCCTCTTTATCGGCAATAAGGTCGATTTGCCACTCACTACTACCCTCGATCAGCTCCTTGTTAGTGAGTCCTTCATACTGCGCACGGTCGATGGCATCCGAGGCATTAGAGATCAATTCACGGAGGAAAATCTCCTTCTTTGAGTAGAGAGAGTGGATAACGAGGTCGAGCAACTGACTCACCTCAGCTTTAAAATGGTGTTTTGTCTCCATACGTCCAATCCTTTAGAGTTGCTAGTTATAAAATACGTAAAGATGGCAGAATGATGGCATATTCAGGGACAAACAGCAACTCAAAGTTATAGAGTAGAGGAGGAAAAAATAAGTGATAGGTGATAAGCCGAAGGCCTTGAGTGGAGTCGAAGGGTGATAAGTAATAGGTGGATTAACCACAAAGAACGCAAAGAGAGCAAAGAGAGAAGGCCCGGGGAGGGGAAGGGAATTAACGCAAATGGGCACGAATGGGGGGCGGAAAATGCCCTGAAGGGGCAAGAGATACCAGCCCAGGGTGAAACCCTGGGTCTGGCGTTGAGGGATATTTCCACCCTGTAGGGGTGGTACAGTGCGGCTAAGTGGAGGCTGGGTTATGTCACGCCCTTACAGGGCTTTATATGATTTGTTGCGTATTCCCGGGGCGTTGCCCCGGGCTGGTATGTATAGCCCTTTCAGGGCAGGGAGGGGACTTCACTCTTTTATTTTCGATTAAGAGTGGCGGCGTGAACACCGCCGGGCTACTTATTACTTACCCTGGCGTGTTGACGTGTCGGGGTTGGCAGTGGGGGCAGTGGTGTGTGCCGCGACCGCCGACTACGCTGCGTTCGATGGTGGTGTCGCATTTGGGGCAGGGTAAGCCGTTGCGGCGGAAGACCATGAGGTTGGTGTCGTTGCTGCCGCGGCGACCGGCGACGCTGTAGAAGTTGGTGGAGGCGTTGCCGAGGGTGGTGCCGTTGGCGGCGATCCCTTTTTTAAGGGCGCGGCGGATGGCGGCATGGAGTTTTTTGATTTCAGCGTTGCTGAGGGTTGCGGGGAGGCGTTCGGGGTGGATGCCGGCATCGAAGAGGGATTCGTCGGCGTAGATGTTGCCGATGCCGGCAATTATGGTTTGGTCGAGGAGTAGAGTTTTGATGGCGCGTTTGCGGTGGACGAGGCTTTTGCCGAGGGTGGCGGCGGTGAAGGAGGGTTCGAGAGGTTCGGGACCAAGGTGACCAAGTGATTCGTCGATGGAGGTGCCGAGGCGGGCACGGGCAAATTTGCGGGTGTCGTTGAGGATGAGTGAACGACCGTCGGTGAAGGTGATGCGGAGGCGGTCGTGGGGGAGGGTGTCGGCGGGGCTGGTGGCGAGGCGGAGTTTGCCGGTCATGCGGAGGTGTATGAGGAGTATGCCGCCTTGGGCGAGTTGGAGGACGATATATTTGCCGCGGCGGGTGGCGTTGGAGATGGTTTTGCCGCAGAGGCGGCTGGTGAACTCGGCAGGGGTGAGGCCGTCGGCGGTGTTAGGCCAGGGGAATTCACAGGTTTTGACAGTGGTGCCGCTGATGCCGGCTGTCAGGAGGTCGCGGACTACGGTTTCTACTTCGGGGAGTTCGGGCATGGTGGTAAGTGGGGGTTAGAGTCCGAGGCGACGTGCCAGAGCGGTGTCGGGGGCGGCACCGCATTTGAGTGCCTGGCGGTAGTACATGGCTGCCTCTGAGGCTTTGCCGGAGAGTTCCATGGTGAGATAGGCCATGTTTATCAGGGCATCGGGGTGGGTGGGATTGAGAGCGAGGAGTTTGTCGAGTGCCAGCATGGCGCGGTAGGGTTCACCTGTTCCCAGATAGGCACCGGAGAGGAGGAGGTAGGTTGTGGTTGAGGGGTGTTCTTGTTCGAGGTCTTCGAGGATGAGAAGAGCCTCTTTGAATTCACCGGCTTTGCACTCCAGAGTGGCGAGGAGGAGGCGGGCATCGGCGTGGACGGGGTCGGTTCGGAGTACTTTGAGGAGCGACTGCCGTGCTTCGTCGTCGCCGTCGCCTTCAATCATATCGCGTGCCCATTCGACCTCTTCGGTGATATCGGCAGCGGAGAGGGCGGGGGCGGTCTTAAGGGGTGGAGCGGGAGGTGCGGGCGAGGCTGTGGAGGGAGTTATGGGGGTGGCGCGTTCAGGGGAGTCGGGGTAGCTGGTTGCTTGAGGAGATGTGGTTGGCGGACGTGGTTTGACCATTACGGCGACGTTGCGCTGAGAGCTGGTGGCGGAGTCGAATTTAACGCGGTCGATTTGTGTTTCGCAAAAGGCGCGATAGAAGCGGACGCTGCCGAGTTCGCCTTTGGGGTTGGCTTCTTCGGTCTCCAGACAGATATCGATGGCCTGTTGATAGAGTTCAATGGCGCGTTTGGGGTTGTTATCGGCACCCCAGGCGAGTTCAGCCTCGCGCGAGAGTTCACCGGCGCGGCGGGCTGCCTGAGCTATTGTATCTTCACTGCTCTTGCGACCCAGTCCGAGAAAGGCGGAGGCGTTGAGGGCGACTCCGATTAGTGCGATGGTGAGTACCAGGCGCAGTAGGTGCTCTCTGGCAAAAGTTTGAGTAAACGGTTTCATGTGAGCAATAATAACAGAATTAACCCGGTTAGTGCAAGAGAGCGGTTGAGAAGAAGGGGAGGGGTAGGGAGAAATGCCTTAGTGCCTTAGTAGCTAACCCGTTAGCTACTGTCAAAAAAAACAAGAAGTTCAAACAGCTATCTTCATAAGTTGTTGCGTTGAAGCGGCTAAGGCAGCATTGAGAGTCGTCGTCAACTCTCTTCCTTTTA
>JAAYNR010000019.1 GCA_012520735.1 Lentisphaerota bacterium
AGCTTTGTCGGGGCTGGTGAATGGTCTTTTGCGTGTCGGAAACCGGGTTATGTCACGCCCTTACAGGGCTAAATTTATTATGTGACGTATTCCCGGGGCGTTGCCCCGGGCTGGTATGTATAGCCCTTTCAGGGCAGGCTTGCACTCTTCACTCTTTTTTTTCGTTTAAGTGTAAGCGTTGAAGTGTGATTCGTCTAAGCGTAGGCGTTTAAGGGTGGCGGTGTGATGATTTCTACTCTGTAAAGGTTGCGCATAGGGGAAGGGGTTGTTATACTATGTGACTGATTCGACAGGGGAGCGGCTGGTATAAAGCGGGCGGCTGAGATTCCGATAGTGGAGACCCTAGGAACCTGATGCGGTCAGTACCGCCGTAGGGAGTCGGTGTGCCGATACAGTATGGAGTCTTTATTTACAGACGACCCATACACGGAAGGCTGGCTCCTGCTAAAAACAAAAGGGAGCCAAATGGGAGGCACATTGATATTGAGTGCAATTGAGTGGTGGACGATTCTAGGAACCACACCACTGGAGATTATAGCTACATGCGCCTCGGTAACGGGGGTATTTCTGATAGCCCGGCAAAATATCTGGGGTTGGCCACTGGGTCTTATCTGGGCGGGGATATCGGCCTATCTGGCATTTATAGCGTGGAGTCTGGTCTCCGACGGTATACTATACCTTACATACATACCGTTGCAATGTTACTGCTGGTTTGTGTGGTTACGGCGTGGAGGAAGGAGACAAGCCGAGCTAAGCGATGCCTTTATCCCTACCTGGCTGCCACGGCGGCGACAGATTCTACTGACAGGGGCAGCAGCGGTATCGATTGCAATTTGGGCCCATGCGATGGTCTGGCTGGCAGCCAATCTAACCTGGTTCCCCACGCCGGCGTTACTATGGCGCGACTCAACCACCACCGTTTTAAACTTTTACGGACAATTTCTGCAAGCTCGAAAGAGAATGGAGAACTGGACATTCTGGTTAATAGTAAACACTCTGGGTATTCACATCTACTGGGTCAAGGGATCGCCCATCTACTCTTTGCAATACGGCATATTTTTGGTTCTGGGTCTCTACGGTTGGTGGAGGTGGCACCGTTCAAGAGGGGGAGAGGGGTAGCGAGCGGCTATATGGGAGTGTGAAAAACTCTTTTTTTATCTTTTCGTCACATATTTAAAAATATTTTCACGGATGGGTTGACAAACCTGCTCTCATTGTGTACATTAAACGGGTTTTCGCCTTATCAGGATAAAAGTTTATCTATGGTGGGGCGGAATTAACAGGTTAACAATAAGGCGAGAAGAGGCTCTAACTCGGGTAAATCAGGTTATCAGGCTAATAAAGCGTGTGCTGATTTATACTGGGTAAGGGTTTTTTTGCCCCACGTATGGGTGTGGGGTGGTTCTTTGAGCCCACGTAGCTCAGTAGGTAGAGCGCGTCCTTGGTAAGGACGAGGTCAGCGGTTCGATCCCGCTCGTGGGCTCCAGCTCGCAAAACGGCTTGAAAAGTTCACAGGAGAAAAAAAATGGCAAAAGAAGCCTTCGTACGCGAGAAACCGCACGTCAACGTCGGGACGATCGGACACGTCGACCACGGCAAGACCACACTGACCGCCGCCATTACCCGCGTGCAGTCGCTTAAAGGTTATTGCGAATTTGTCGCATATGACCAGGTGGCCAAGGCCTCGGAGTCGGCTGGTCGGCGCGACGCAACTAAGATTTTGACGATTGCCACGTCGCACGTTGAATACGCGACCGATAACCGCCACTATGCGCACGTTGACTGTCCCGGTCACGCTGACTATGTGAAAAACATGATCACCGGTGCTGCGCAGATGGACGGAGCTATTCTGGTGGTCTCGGCTGCTGATGGTCCGATGCCCCAGACTCGCGAGCACATTCTGCTGGCGCGTCAGGTAGGCGTGCCGTCGATCGTCGTATTTTTGAACAAGGTTGACCTTGTTGACGACGAAGAGTTGCTCGATCTGGTAGAGATGGAGATCCGTGAGTTGCTGTCGAAATACGACTATCCCGGCGACGACATCCCCGTGGTGCGCGGCAGTGCGCTGCCTGCTTCACAGGCGACATCGGGCGACGACCCGGCATGCGACTGCATTACACGTTTGATGGAAGCACTGGACACCTTTGTACCTGAGCCAGAGCGCGTTCTTGATCAGGCATTCCTGATGCCGGTAGAAGACGTCTTCTCAATTGAGGGGCGTGGTACAGTGGTTACAGGGCGTGTTGAGCGCGGTATTATCAAGGTCAACGAAGACGTTGAGATTATCGGTCTGCGTCCGACCACCAAGACCGTAGTGACCGGTGTTGAGATGTTCCGCAAGCTGCTTGATCAGGGTCAGGCTGGTGACAACGTTGGTTGCCTGCTGCGCGGCACCAAGAAAGAGGATGTTGAGCGTGGTCAGGTTCTGGCCAAGCCGGGTTCGATTACACCGCACACCGAATTTGCCGGTGAAGTGTATGTACTGAGCCGCGAAGAGGGTGGGCGTCATACCCCGTTCTTCAAGGGATACCGTCCGCAGTTCTACATCCGCACCACCGACGTCACCGGTGACATCACACTCCCCGAGGGTGTTGAGATGGTTATGCCTGGTGACAACATTTCGATTCAGGTGAAGTTGATTTCACCGGTGGCACTGGAAGAGAAAATGCGCTTCGCAATTCGCGAAGGTGGCCGTACAGTCGGCGCCGGCACGGTTACCAAGATCACTGGGAAATAACATTATTTATTGCGGTGTGCGCGATTGCCGATGAGTAACATCATCGGCAATCGTTGCAACCGTTTATTAGGGAGGCTAGAGATGGCCAGAGAACAGGCAGTTTTGGCGTGCACTGAGTGTAAGCGTCGCAACTATATGGGAACACGCAACAAGCGTACCCAGACAAATCGTTTGGAATTGGTCAAGTTTTGTCCGTATGAGCGCAAACGGACACTGCACCGTGAGACCAGATAAGTTATTTTAGCTTAGGCCAGTAGCTCAATTAGGCAGAGCACCGGTCTCCAAAACCGGTTGTTGGGGGTTCGATTCCCTCCTGGCCTGCCACTTTAATCAAGCCGTGTAGCAGCATTAGTGACACGGCAGCTCGCAATAAGAGCACAAAATGAGGACACCGAATGGCGAAGGATAAAAAAACAACAGGTCAGCGCATTCAAGGTTTCCTTTCAGAGGTAGGCGCGGAATTTCGGCGCATTACCTGGCCGGAGCGGCAGGAGCTGATAGAGTCAACGGTTGTGGTGATCGTTTTTATTGTAATTTTGGCAGCGGTCGTTCTGGTTTACGACAAGGTAATTGAAGCGGCGCTGCAATTAATCCATTCCTGAGCGGGGGGCGCAATGACAAAACAGTGGTTTGTGCTGCAGGCGCTAACGGGCCAGGAGCAGAAAGTTAAGAAATACATTGAGGCGCAGGTGCGCAACAGTGGTATGCAGGATTTTATCGGCGACGTTGTTCTGCCGATGGAAAAAGTGACTGAGACAAAGGGTGGTGTCAAATCGACTACCACACGTAAGTTTTTTCCGGGGTATGTTTTTGTAAACCTGATGCTTTACGATGCTAATCGTGAGCTGGTTGAACCGTCCTGGCGTTTTATACGCGAGGTTCCCGGAGTGATAGGGTTTCTTGGTGGAGACCGCCCTGTACCGCTATCGGCCGGGGAGGTTGATGACGTGATTAATCACGTTGAGGCCAAGCAAGACAAACCGCGGCCTAAGGTAGTTTACGAGGCTGGGGAGTCAGTCAAGGTTATAGACGGTCCGTTTATAGGTTTGACTGGTGAGATAGATGAGGTCGATCCTGACCGGGGCAAGCTGAAGGTATCGGTACCGATATTCGGACGCACGGCACCGGTCGATCTGGAATACTGGCAAGTGGAGCGTGTAGTCTCCTGAGCCGGGATACAGACGTCAACCGACGGCTCGCTGGTACCGGGTGGGATCCGGGAGAGCCGCAAACGACAATAAGGTAGTTAATTATGGCAAAGAAAGTTACAGGTATTGTGCGCCTGCAGATACCTGCTGGTGCAGCCAACCCTGCGCCGCCGGTAGGGCCCGCGTTGGGTTCCCAGGGTGTGAATATTATGGCGTTCTGCAAAGATTTTAACGCCAAGACCCAGGATAAAAGCGGTTTGATCATCCCGGTGGTGATTACGGTTTATGCTGATCGTAGTTTCTCTTTTATCACCAAGAGCCCACCGGCTGCGGTGTTAATCAAGAAACACGCTAATCTGGCCAAAGGTTCGGGAGAGCCTAACAAGGAGAAGGTTGGCAAGATCACACGGGAGCAAGTGCTTGAGATAGTCAAGACTAAGATGGCCGACCTGAACGCAGCCTCAGAAGAGGCAGCTATGCGGATGGTCGAGGGAACCGCACGCAGTATGGGCGTGGAGATTGTAGACTGAAGGGGTGGCTAACCATGGCAAAACACGGTAAAAATTATCGCAGTATTAAGGCGAAGGCCCCGGCAGAGGCGATCTCTATTGCTAAGGCTGTTGACTTTATTAAAGAACACGCAGGCGCCAAGTTTGATGAGACAGTTGAAGTGGCGATGCGCTTAGGGGTAGACTACAAGAAGTCGGATCAGGCTGTGCGTGGCACGGTGAGTCTGCCCCACGGTACCGGTAAATCGGTGCGCGTGATTGTATTTGCAGAGGGAACGCAGGCTGATACTGCTCTGGCAGCAGGTGCTGTTGAGGCCGGCTTCGAAGATTTGCTAGAGAAGGTTAAGGGTGGCTGGACCGACTTTGACGTGGCAATTTCAACCACCGACGCAATGCGCGAGGTTCGCAAGTTGGGTCGTGTGCTTGGACCACGCGGTTTGATGCCCAATCCTAAGACCGGTACAGTTACTGACGACGTAGCCCCGGCTGTGACAGCAGCTATGGGTGGCAGGGTAGAGTTCCGAATGGATCGTACCGGAAACGTTTGCGTGGTAGCGGGTAAGCGGAGTTTTGAGGCAGCAAAGTTGATAGAGAACATAAACGCAGTATTGGATGCGATACGCGCGGAGCGTCCGGCCAGTGCCCGTGGCACTTACATCCGTACATGCACGATCAGCTCAACCATGGGCGTTGGCCTGCGCGTTGATATTAAGGAGTAACCGAAATGAGACCTGAAAAACATTCAATTTTGCAGGAAGTTACGTCGCGGTTGCAGGAAGCCGAGTTTGTATTTGTAATGAACTACGGCGGTTTGCAGGTGGCGGAACTGACAGAGCTGCGTAAATCACTGTTGGCGCTTAACAGCCGTGCAATGGTAGTTAAAAATAGCTATCTCAGCAAAGCGGCAGAATCGCTTGGCTGGGACGATATATCAGCGCTTTTGACCGGTCCTACAGCGGTAGTGACAGGGAGCGGTGATATTGCTGAAGTGGCCAAGGTTTTAATGGCATTTATCAAGGGGCATGACAAGGCTTCGGTTAAGGGCGGCAACTTTGAGGGCCAGCTCTTGACGGTTGACGATGTCAACGAACTCACCACAATTCCGCCGCGCCAGGTGCTCTACGCCATGGTAGCGGGAACACTGGCGGCCCCGATGACGCAACTGGCTGGAGTTTTCAGTCAGAAGCTGTGCAGTCTGCTCTACGTGCTCAAGGCAGCCGAAGAGAAGAAAAACAACGATGCGGCGTAAAACCCCGCCCGGGCGTAGCTGGCGGGTGCCAGTGGTGTCCGGCAAATGGTAAACCGCACGTGCGAGTCGCGTGAGGTTGCAATAAAAGAAAGTAAAAAAATGAGTGATAATCCTAAATTCGATGAATTCGTAGGTTGGATCGAAGGTCTGACCGTACTTGAGCTCTCTAAGCTTGTAAAGACATTGGAAGAGCGCCTTGGCGTTAGTGCAGCAGCTCCGATGATGGCAGCAGCCCCGGCAGCGGCGGCAGCGGCTCCGGTCGAAGAGCAGACCGAGTTTGACGTAATTCTGGCAGAGATTGGTGCCAACAAGATTGCCGTCATTAAAGAGGTTCGCGCTATTACAGCGCTGGGTCTTAAAGATGCCAAAGATCTGGTTGAAGCTGCGCCTAAGTCTGTTAAGAGTGGCGTGAGCAAGGACGAGGCCGCCAAGCTGAAGGAGCAGCTTGAGAAGGCTGGTGCCAAAGTGGAAGTGAAGTAACGGTTCACTATTCGACCCTGAAGCCGCCTGTGTGACGACTAGGCGGTTTCAGGCTTTCTCTTTTTTAAGAGGTTTTCTGGAGTCGTCGTAAAGCCTTGGCGAAAACAAAGGGGTAGCAATGGGTGTTGAACGCAAGGAGTTCGGTAAACTGAAGGCGGTAATGCAGCCGCCCGATTTAATTGATATTCAGACTTCATCGTACCAGGAGTTTTTGCAGCTTGGCACACCGGCAGGTAAGCGTGAGACCAAGGGCCTGCAGGCTGTATTTAAAGAGATTTTTCCTATTGAGGGGTCTGATGGTCGCTATGTACTAGATTTTGTGAAGTACGATTTTGGCGAGCCTAAGATGACTTTTCTCGAGGCTCTGGCGAGGGGTACTACATATGCTGCGCCATTACATGCCACTTTTCGTCTGAAAGACGGCGATGAGATCCGTGAAGAGGATGTCTATATGGGGGAGATACCCCTGATGACACCTGACGGGGCTTTTGTGGTTAATGGTGCGGAGCGGGTTATTGTGAGCCAACTACACCGTTCGCCCGGCATATGTTGTGAGAGTGCGCGTCACCCTAACGGCAAGACGCTCTATTCAATCCGGATTATTCCTGATCGTGGTTCCTGGATTGAGATTCAATTTGACACAAACGATGTGATGTGGGTCTATCTGGATCGGCGGCGGAGGCGGCGCAAGTTTCTGGTAACCACACTGTTGCGTGCACTTGGCTTTGGTGCGGATGAAGATCTGCTGAAGCTCTTTTACAGTTTTGAGACCTTTGATGTGGTTAAAGCTCAGCAGATGAAGAGCCTTGATTACTACCATTTTAAAGATGGGCTGAGTGATTTTGAGTCGGGCGGGACACAACTGGTTAATCCTTATGAGCCATTGACTGTGGCAGCACTGGAGCAGTTGGCTCTGGCCGGATACACAACGGTTGAGGTGATCAATACCAGTTGGGATGAGGGGACTTTCCTCAAGACCATGCTGGCTGACGACAGAGTTAAAAATGAGGAAGATGCTCTAAAAGAGATTTACAAACGTTTGCGTCCTGGTGACCCTGCGACACCATCGAATGCCAAGCAGCTGATTAAGCGACTGTTCTTTGATCCTAAACGTTACGATCTGGGACGGGTAGGGCGCTATAAGATCAATCAAAAACTTAAACTTGATGGCAAAATACCGGCTGACTTGCGGACACTTGACGAGAGTGGCATAGATGTGATTGAGGCTATCAGGCACCTGCTTAACGTGATGATGGAGCGGGCTACCATTGATGATATCGATCACCTTGGGAGTCGGCGCATCAGAACAGCGGGTGAGTTGCTGGAGAACCAGTGCCGTCTGGGATTGGCGCGCACAGAGCGGTTGATCCGTGAGCGTATTCAGATGTTTGATCCGGCCACCGGTGTTCTGACACCGGCACGTCTGGTAAACAGCAAATCACTCTCAGCGGTGGTACAGGATTTCTTTGGGCGTAGCCAGCTCAGTCAGTTTATGGATATGACCAACCCACTCAGCGGGCTGGCACATAAACGGCGGTTGTCGGCTCTGGGGCCTGGCGGTTTGAGTCGCGAGCGTGCCGGTTACGACGTACGCGACGTACACAGCTCACACTACGGACGTATTTGTCCGATTGAGACACCTGAGGGGCCAAACATCGGGTTGATCTCATCATTGGGTATCTATGCCAAGGTGAACGACTTCGGCTTTATTGAGAGTCCATATCGCGTAGTCCGTAATGGTTTAGTGACTAATGAAGTTCACTACCTGACAGCAGATGCTGAAGAGGGGTATGTCATTGCTCAGGCTAACAGTGTTCTGGACGAAAATAATCACTTTGCCAACGAGAAGGTAGATGTCCGCTATATGGGCGACTTCCATGAAGTGGCACCGGAAAAAGTGCAGTATATGGATGTATCGCCGATGCAGGTGGTATCGATTGCTGCGGGGTTGATCCCCTTCCTGGAGCACGACGACGCTAACCGGGCACTGATGGGTGCTAACATGATGCGTCAGGCCGTACCGCTGCTGCGCACGGAGCGGCCATTTGTTGCCACCGGGCTTGAGGCCCGGGCTGCGGTAGACTCACGTGTGACCGTACTGGCGGCAGAGGCCGGTGTGGTGGCGTATGTATCGGCTACAGAGATTGTGGTGACAACAGATGGTAAGCTGCCGGCTAACCGCCAGAAGCGCGCCAAAGGGGTGCAGCGTTATGAGTTGCAGAAGTTTCGCCGCTCCAATGCCGGTACCTGTTTTAACCAGAAGCCGATAGTTAAAGAGGGGCAGAAAGTTAACAAAGGTGATGTGCTGGCCGACGGCCCCGGAACTCAGGGCGGGGAGTTGGCATTAGGTAAGAACCTGCGGGTAGCTTTCATGCCATGGCGCGGTTACAACTTTGAGGACGCTATTCTGGTAAATGAGCGGGTGGTGCATGACGACGTCTTTACCTCAATTCATATCCAGAGTTTTGATATCGGGGCACGCGACACCAAGCTTGGTCCTGAAGAGATCACCCGTGATATCCCCAACGTTGGTGAAGATGCACTGCGTAACCTCGGTGCTGACGGAGTAGTGCGGATCGGTGCAGAAGTGCGCCATGGTGATATTCTGGTAGGGAAGATCACCCCCAAGAGTGAGACCGAGCTGGCACCGGAAGAGCGGCTGCTGCGGGCTATTTTTGGTGAAAAGGCTGCCGATGTACGCGATACATCACTGACAGTTCCGAGCGGTACCTGCGGTATAGTGATGGATGTACGGGTGACGGCTGCTGTGCCGCCGCCACAGGCGGCGACAAAAGGCGAGGCCAAAGAGGTTCGCGATGTAGAGCAGGAGCGTAAGCGGAAGATTCAGGATGTTGAGGACCAACTGACAACGGCACTCTGCAATATTCTGCTGGGAGAGAAGATCCCCCTTGATGTGATAGATGTCCGGACGGGTGATATTATTATCCCCTGCAATCGTAAAATCACCAAAGCGTTGCTCAATAAACTGGCTAAATCATACGATCATATCCAGATTGAGAGCAGCCCGGTGCAGCAGAAGATCTCTGAGATTATTGATGAATACCGGCCTAAGTTTGAGGAGATTGAGGATCAGGAGCAGAACGACTTCGGTAGTGATCTGGAAGATCTCGATGAAGGCGGCGTGGTAAAACAGGTGCAGGTATTCATTGCTGAGAAGAAAAACCTCTCGGTTGGTGATAAGGTGGCGGGGCGGCACGGTAACAAAGGCGTTATTGCCAAAATTGTCCCTGACTGCGACATGCCCTTCCTGCCGGACGGCACTACAGTTGATGTTGTGCTTAACCCGTTGGGGGTACCTTCGCGCATGAACATCGGGCAACTTTTTGAGACCTATCTCGGCTGTGCCTGCCGTGCGCTGGGTATTCATGTAAGCACGCCGGTATTTGATGGTGCCAGTGAAGCGGAGATAGATCAGCTTCTGGAGACGGCACGCCTTGAACAGGGTAAAAGCCCAGGTGATGTGCCGTGGATCAACAGCGATGGTAAATCGGTACTTTACGATGGCCGTACAGGCGAGCCGTTCAGTCAGCGGGTTGTGGTTGGCGACATCTACATGTTAAAGCTACACCACTTGGTGACTGACAAAATTCACGCTCGTGCTGTTGGCCCCTACTCGCTAGTGACACAGCAGCCCCTTGGTGGCAAGGCGCAATATGGTGGCCAGCGTATGGGTGAAATGGAGGTGTGGGCTCTGGAGGCTTACGGTGTGGCTTATGCACTGCAGGAGTTGCTGACTGTGAAGTCGGACGACGTTGCCGGTAGAACCCGGATTTATGAGTCGATCGTCAAGGGGCAGAATGCACTTTCTGCCGGTACACCTGAGTCATTCTCAGTGTTAATGAGCGAGCTGCGCGGGCTTTGTCTCGACATGAAACTCCTGGGTGCAGAGAATAATGTTTTGCAGCCGCAAGGGGTGATCGACGACAGCACAAGCAGTGTTGCCGGTATAATTTAATATGGAACCATTGGGAGGTAGACTTTGAGCTCTTATGTTGCCAGAGATATGTTTGGTACGGCTGAAACGGCCGAATATGATGCTGTAAGCATAACGTTAGCTTCGCCCGAGACTATCCGTTCGTGGAGTCGTGGTGAGGTGAAAAATCCCGAAACCATCAACTACCGCACGTACCGTCCGGAGCGGGGTGGGCTGTTTTGTGAACAGATTTTTGGTCCTACCCGTGATTGGGAGTGTTCCTGCGGTAAATACAAGCGGATCAAGCACAAAGGTGTTGTGTGCGACCGCTGTGGTGTAGAGGTGACAGTCTCACGGGTAAGACGCCAACGGATGGGGCATATTGAGTTGGCGGTGCCGGTTTCACATATCTGGTTTTTCAAGTGCAATCCCAGTCGTATTGGGCAGGTACTAGATCTCACCCCGAGTCAATTAGAGCGTGTTCTCTATTATGAGGATTACCTGATGATTGAGCCGGGTGAGACGGGAATCAACGCCGGAGATCTGTTGAGTGAGGCCCAGTTTCAGGAGCTTCACGAAAAACACGGTGATTCATTTTTGGCGATGATGGGTGCCGAGGCGATCCGTAAAAGTCTGTCAGCGACAAACCTTGAGGCGGTGATGCTCAGTCTGGAAGAGGAGATTGAAAATACCCGCAGCAAGCAGACGCGGCAGAAGATAACCAAACGGATGAAGGTTATCAACGGCTTTATGAAGAGCGGTGCGCGCGTTGAGTGGATGATACTCGACGTGCTGCCGGTGATACCGCCTGATCTGCGGCCGCTGGTGCCGCTGGATGGGGGGCGTTTTGCCACCTCCGACCTGAACGATCTTTACCGCAGGGTGATTAACCGCAACAACCGTTTGCGCAATTTGTTGTCGCTGAAGACACCTGATGTGATTATTCGCAACGAGAAGCGGATGTTACAGGAGGCGGTTGATGCAGTATTTGATAATGGGCGCCACGGGCGCGCGGTGGTTGGTGCAGCCAACCGCCAATTGAAGTCGCTCTCCGACATGCTCAAAGGTAAGCAGGGGCGGTTCCGTCAGAATCTGTTGGGTAAGCGTGTTGACTACTCAGGCCGCTCAGTGATTGTGGTTGGGCCGGAGTTGAGGCTGAACCAGTGCGGCTTGCCGAAAAAGATGGCCTTAACGCTCTTTGAGCCGTTCATTATACGGCGTTTGAAAGAGCGTGGCATCTGCCACACGGTACGGACGGCTCGCAAGTTGATTGAGCGGCACGACGAACAGGTATGGGATATTCTTGACGAAGTGACCAGCGGCAAGACCGTGATGCTTAACCGTGCGCCGACGCTGCACCGGCTCTCGATTCAGAGTTTTGAACCGGTGCTGATTGAGGGCGAGGCAATCCGCATTCACCCGATGGTGTGCACGGCATTTAACGCCGACTTCGACGGTGACCAGATGGCGGTACACGTGCCGTTGTCAGTAGAGGCACAGCTTGAGAGCCGGTTGCTGATGATGTCATCAAACTCGATCTTCTCGCCGGCCTCCGGTAAATCGACCATGACCCCGGCACAAGACATAGCTCTGGGTATCTACTACCTGACAGCCAACAGCCAGCAGGACAAACTGGCGGCGCGAATGGCTGGTAAAGAGGGACTGGAGGGGCATGAGCACCTGCCACTGTTTGCCAACAACAACGAGGTTCACCTGGCAGAGGCTGAAGGTGCGGTTAACCTCCACAGTCGTATTCGGCTGGCCAATCCCGATTACGGTAAAGAGGGGCGGCGTTACGGCGATGCAGCGCCAAAGGTAATTGAGACCACAGTAGGGCGGGTGATCTTCAATGAGATATGGCCTGACGAACTCGGATTTTTAAACGAGAAGGTCGACAAAGGCCGGCTTAGCGAGATGATTCAGCGTTGCTATCAGGTGGCAGGGCACTCACGCACAGTCAAACTGCTTGATGAACTGAAGACAATGGGTTTCCGTCATGCAACCATGGCTGGTATCTCAATGGGCATTAAAGATATTATCCGGCCTGTGGAGAAAGACGAAGTCGTTAAAATTGCCTACGGTGAGGTTGACAAAGTACAAGAGCAGCATCACATCGGTATTATTACTGAAGACGAGCGCCACAACAAGATCACCCAGATCTGGACCAGTGCCCGTGAACAGGTGGCAGACAGCCTGTTCCGTTCGATTGAGTCGAACATCTCGGAAGAGAATCCCAACCCGACTGAGATCAACCCGGTCTTCATGATGGTAGACTCCAAGGCTCGTGGCTCACGCGAGCAGATTCGTCAGCTTGGTGGTATGCGCGGTCAGATGGCCAAGCCGTCGGGCGAGATTATTGAGCGGCCGATTACCGCCTCATTCCGTGACGGACTCTCGGTACTGGAATATTTTGTGTCGTCGCACGGTGCGCGTAAAGGTTTGGCTGACACTGCACTTAAGACGGCAGATGCAGGGTATCTCACCCGCAAACTGGTTGACGTGGCCCAGGATGTTATTATCACCATTCAGGACTGCAACACCGTTAACGGCATTGAGATGGAGGCGGTATTTGAGGGCGATGACGAGGTGATTCCCCTGCGCATCCGCGCACTGGGGCGCACCGCTTTGTATGACGTCTTCCACCCCACCACCCGTGAGGTGCTGGTACGTGCCAACGACGAAATTGACGAGACCGCCGCCAAGCGGATGGAAGATGCCGGCATTGAGAGCGTCTGGATTCGCAGCGGCCTGACTTGCGACGCCCACCAGGGGATGTGCGCCAAGTGTTACGGGCGTGATTTGGCCACCGGTTTGCCAGTGGAGATTGGTGCGGCGGTAGGCATTATAGCGGCGCAGTCGATTGGCGAGCCCGGCACACAGCTCACCATGCGTACCTTCCATATCGGTGGTACGGCCTCGACGGTGACGCAGGTTGCCGAGCAGGTTGCTGAAGCGGCAGGTCGTGTACAATACCGCGACCTCCACACGGTACGCAACCGCGACGGTCAACTGGTGGTACTGAACAAAAACGGCGCAGTGACACTGATCGACGCTCTAGGGCGCGAGGCCGATGTTTACACCTTGCCGATGGGAACCACCCTCTACGTTGAAGAGGGTGCCTATGTGGAGATAGGTGATAAAATAGCAGCTTGGGATCCCAACTCGATTCCACTACTGGCCGATTCAGCCGGTGTGGTTGAGTTTGAAGACTTTGTTGACGATGTCTCGGTACGGACCGAGCGTGACGAAGAGACCGGTGCCCAGCGCTACGTAGTCATTGACGTTAAAGAGACACTTCATCCGCGGGTACACCTGCGCAACCCGGCGACGAACGCGGTTGTAGCCTCCTACCACATACCGGCCGGAGCCCACTTGGTAGTCAAAGAGGGTGAAGAGGTCAGCCCTGGTATGCTCATATCCAAGACTCCCCGAAAAGAGGAGAAGACGGGTGACATCACCGGAGGTCTGCCGCGTGTGACAGAGTTGTTTGAGGCACGTATACCGAAAGACGCCGCAGACATCGCCAAGATTGAAGGTATTGTTGACTTCGGGCCCAACACCCGTGGCAAACGGTGCCTGATCATACGCGACGAAACTACCCAGACGGCTGAGGAACATCTGATTCCGATAGCTAAGCAGGTGGTTGTTTACAAAGGCGACCGTGTCCGCAAAGGGCAACAGCTCACAGAGGGACCGATTGTACCACAAGAGTACCTCGACGTTTGCGGACCTCAGCAGCTACAGCGTTACCTGGTGAACGAAGTACAGCAGGTATACCGCAAACAGAGCGTTGATATCAACGACAAACACATTGAGATCATCGTACGCCAGATGTTGCGCAAGGTACGTATTACCAACCCCGGAGACACCGAATTTCTCTGGGGCGAGCAAGTCTCGCGTAAAGATTTCATGACTAAAAACGAAGAAGTGGCCATGGAAGGGAAACGGCCTGCAGAGGCACAGCCGGCACTGCTTGGTATCACCAAGGCAGCGCTGGAGACCGACAGCTTTATTGCGTCGGCCTCGTTCCAGGACACTACCCGGGTGCTCACCGATGCCGCTACAATGGGGCGTGTTGATCATCTCAACGGGTTTAAGGAGAATGTCATATTGGGCCATCTGATACCTGGTGGCACAGGATTCCCGATGCATCGTCACATCAAGTTGGTGACTCTGGCAGAGCCACTTTCTGAGGAGGCTTTGGGGTTAGACAAGAAGAGTGAACAGACTAAATTTATTGAAGGATTTCTTGGTTAATTTTTGTGCTTGCCATGCTTGCACGAATTTGCTAAAGTTAACTTTCTTTTTGCAGAAAATGGAATATTGTTATGCCGACTATTAATCAACTGCTGCGGAAGGGGCGTAGCCCCGGGAGCAACAAGAGCAAAGCGCCAGCGCTGAAGGGGTGTCCCCAGCGCCGTGGTGTCTGTATTGCTGTAAGAACCCAGACACCTAAAAAACCCAACTCGGCTCTGCGCAAGGTGGCACGTGTCCGTTTGACTACGGGTCATGAGATCACAGCCTACATTCCGGGTGAGGGGCACAACCTGCAGGAGCACAGCGTAGTGCTGGTGCGTGGTGGCAAGGTGAAAGACCTGCCGAGTGTCCGCTACCATGTGGTTCGCGGCAGTCTTGACACACTTGGTGTCAATGGCCGCAAGCGGAGTCGGTCGAAATACGGTGTTAAGGCTGCTAAAGCCGATTCCAAATAAACGAGTTTTAAGGAAGTCAAGTTATGGCTAGAAGGCGTAGAGCAGTGAAACGGGAGCTGATTGCTGATCCCAAATACAACAGTGAGTTGGTTTCCCGTGTAATTAACGCATTGATGTTGAGCGGCAAGAAATCGACAGCCGAGCGTATTGTTTACGGTGCGCTGGAAGAGATTGCTGCTAAAACGGGCAAGGAGCCGCTGGAGGTTCTTGACGGAGCCATCAACAACATGCGTCCCAAGGTTGAGGTGAAATCGCGCCGCGTAGGTGGTACGACTTACCAGGTGCCGGTTGAGATTCGTCCGCCACGGCAGCTTGCTATGGCCTTACGCTGGCTGGTACAATACGCCAGTGCGCGTCATGGTGCGGGTGGTATGCCCAAGGCTGTGGCGCTTGAGTTACTTGACGCTTACCAGAATCAGGGTAACGTGATTAAAAAGCGTGATGACACGCATAAGATGGCACAGGCCAACAAGGCTTTTGCCCACTACGCATGGTAGTAGTGAGCTGATTTTAAAGGTTGCCGGGTGGCAACGCTATTGATCTTTGACAATTAAGGCAGATGGGTGAAACACGTCATGGACGTGAAGGCTAAAAATATAAAGGGCAAAGTTGCTGGCACAGAGCCGGGCGACTCAGCCACTGCTTTGGCCGCAATCCGCAACATTGGTATAATTGCCCATATTGATGCGGGCAAGACCACAACCACTGAGCGGATCCTGTTTTATGCAGGTCGCACCCATCGTCTGGGAAATGTTGACGACGGCAACACCACCACTGATTGGATGATACAAGAGCGCGAACGTGGCATTACCATTACTAGCGCGGCGATCAGTTGTATGTGGCAGGGGCATCGGATTAACATTATTGACACACCCGGGCACGTCGACTTTACGATCGAGGTAGAACGCTCACTGCGCGTATTGGATGGCGCTGTGGGCGTTTTTTGTGCAGTAGGCGGTGTGCAGCCGCAATCTGAGACAGTTTGGCGGCAGGCCGATAAATACCATGTGCCGCGGTTGATCTTCATCAACAAGATGGATCGCATGGGGGCAGACTTCAAGTCGGTAGTGGCAGAGATTCGCACACGGCTGAAGGCTAACGCTGTACCATTGACGATCCCCTGGGGGAGTGCTGAGGAGTTTCGTGGGGTAGTTGACCTGTTAACCATGCGTCTGCTCACCTTTGAAGAGGGTGATGAGGGGCGCACAGTGAAGCAGCACGATATCCCGGCAGAGCTGAGCAGTGAGGCTGCTGAGGCACGGTTGTGGCTGATCGAGCAGCTCGGTGAAGTTGACGACGAGGTGATGGATGCCTACCTGACAGATCCGGCATCGATAGCCAACGATTTGCTGATAAGGGCGTTACGCAAGGCGGTGATAGGGAATAACCTAGTGCCGGTATTTTGCGGGACTTCATTACGCAACAAGGGTATACAGCCTCTTATTGACGGCGTGGTAGCCTATTTACCATCCCCGGCAGAGGTAGGTCTGACTGTGGGGCGAGATATTAAGACGGGTTTGCAGGTGGAGCGGGCGGTTGATGCTGGCGAGCCACTCTCAGGGCTGGTCTTTAAAATTGCTACAGACCCCTATGTGGGGAAACTATTTTTTGTCCGGCTCTACACGGGCCGGTTACGCAAGGGACAGAACATCTACAATCCACGTCTCAAGGGGCGTGAACGGGTGTTAAAGCTGGTGCAGCTCTTTGCCGACTCTCAGGAGGAGGTAGAGGAGCTGGTAGCAGGGGATATCGGGGCGGTAGTGGGGCTGAAAGAGGCCACCACCGGCGACACCCTCTGTGCTGAGAACCAGCCGGTGGCACTGGAGCGGATTCAGCCGCCTGAGACCGTGATGTTCATGGCCATTGAGCCAAAATCGCAAGCTAACCGCGAGCGGTTAGACGACGCTTTAAAGCAGCTCTCTGCTGAGGATCCCACCTGTGTGGTACGGGTTGACCCCGAGACTGGGCAGGTGATACTCAGTGGAATGGGCGAGTTGCACTTGGATATTCTGGTGGATCGGCTCCGCCGGGAATTCAAGGTAGAGGCCAACACCGGCCGCCCGATGGTCTCATACTACGAGACTGTCACGGCGACGGCATCGGCTGAATACCTCTTTGACCGCGACCTTGGTGGCAAGAGTCACTATGCCCGAGTCGTGGTGGAGGCGGCGCCGCGTGAGCGGGGCACGGGGCATGTGGTGGAAGTCACATGCAGCCGCAAAGCCCTGCCCGATGTGTCGCTGGTTGAAAGTATGGAGCAGGGTCTACTCGACGGCATCTCCACTGGAGTGCTGGCGCGCTACCCCCTAACCGATATTAGAGCACGCGTTACGGCGGTTGAAACTGCAGACGACGAAAGTGCCACTGAGGTGGCCTTCCGGACGGCGGCAGTGATGGCCTTCCGTGAGGCGGCAACAGCAGCGGCTCCGGAACTTCTGGAGCCTATTATGTCCCTCGAAATAGAGACACCACCCGATTACGTGGGTGAAATCATGGGGGATCTTAACGGGCGCCGCGGTCAAGTGCGTGACATGACCATGCGTAATGAGACGCAGGTTGTGCGGGCACATGTGCCGTTGGCGGAGTTGTTTGGGTACTCGACGGTGATCCGGTCGTTATCGCGTGGCCGAGCAAGCTACACGATGGAACCAGAGGCATTTGCCGTGGTACCGCGAACAGTAAGGGAACAGTTACTGAATAGGTGACGAAAGCATGCAAAGTCAGCGTATACGCATTCGCTTACAAGCGTACGATCATAGAGTTCTGGACTTGGCTGTCGGTGGGATCATCGAAACAGCCCGGGCTACAGGCGCACAAGTGGTCGGACCAATTCCGCTGCCAACGCGGATCGAGCGTTTTACGGTTAACCGCAGTCCGCACGTGGACAAGAAGTCTATGGACCAGTTTGAAATGCGGACCCACAAACGGCTGCTCGACATTGTCAGCCCAACGGCCAAGACGGTCGAAGAGCTGAAGAAGTTGAACCTGCCTGCCGGCGTGGATGTCTCCATTCGCATTTAAGGACGGTGAAGAGCCATGAAAGGTTTGATAGGTAAAAAATTAGGGATGACGCAAGTCTGGGATACAGACGGGCGTTGCATCCCTGTGACAGTACTGGAGCTGGGCCCATGCCCGATTGTCCAGGTCAAGAGCGAAGCTCGAGACGGTTACAGTGCAGTCCAGATCGGTTTCTCACCGCAGAAGCCGCAGCGTCTGGATAAATCGGCTGTGACACGTTTCAGTAAGGCTGGTGTTGAGCCATGCCGCATACTGCGCGAGGTTGAGCTTGATGAAGGTGCGGCACCTGAGGCCGGACAGGTTCTTGATGTGGGTCTCTTTGAGGGTGTCAAATTTGTTGACATTCAGGGGATCACCCGAGGTCGTGGTTTTGCCGGTGTAATGCGCCGTTTCGGGTTTTCCGGAGGTCGCATGACTCACGGTGGCCATGCCAAACGGCGTCCCGGTTCAATCGGGTCACGTGCCGGGATGGTTGACAAAGGGAAGAAGCTCCCGGGGCAGATGGGGTCGGTTAAGCGGACCACGCAGAACCTTGAGGTTGTGCAGGTGCGCAAAGACGACAACCTGCTGCTGGTACACGGGGCTGTCCCCGGGCCGGTCGGCGGTACAGTTTATGTGACCAAAGCCCTGAAGAAGAAGGGGTAATTGACCATGAGTACAATTAAAATTTACAGCGCTGCCGGAGAGCCATCGGGTGAGATGGCCTTTGCCGAGGAGCTGCTGGTCTTGGACAGAGGCGACCAGGCGGTAAAAGATACCGTGGTGGCCATACTGAATGCACGGCGTGCCGGTTCAGCCGCTACGCTGGAGCGTGGTGAGGTAGCCGGCAGCGGCAAAAAGCCGTACCGTCAAAAAGGGACGGGTCGGGCACGTGTCGGTAGCCGTCGTTCGCCGGTATGGCGTGGCGGTGGTGTTGTTCACGGGCCACATCCGCGCTCTTACGCCCAGAAGATAAACCGCAAGGTTGCTCAATTGGCATTTCGCCGGGCACTGAGCGGCAAAATCGCTGATGGTCAGGTTATCGTGCTTGACGAGATCAAGCTCGAAGAGCCTAAAACCAAACTGGTGGCGGCTCTGCTCAAAAAGCTCGACATACAGAGTTCGGGACTTTTTGTAACAGCAGACCTTGACGAGACACTCGTACGTGCAGCCCGCAATATTCCAAAGATTGGGGTTGTACGCGCCAGTGATGTTGATGTATACTCTCTACTTCGTTTCCGCACGGTGATCACCACGCGGGCGGGTTTGGAAGCGCTGACAGCGCGAATGACAGGCAAAAACGCGGAGGTGACGGCATGAAGCAAGCCGGGATCATCCGAAAAATTCAAGTAACAGAAAAAGGGACGGCTCTGGCCGAGCAGAACCGATTTCAGCTTGAGGTAGCCACCTGGGCTAACAAGCATGAGATTAAGGATGCGGTCGAAGCGCAGTTTGGCGTTCACGTGTTGGCGGTACGGACACAGAATTACGCAGGCAAGCGTAAGATGACCCGTACGCGGCACATCACAAGCCGTCCTGACTGGAAGCGCGCCATCGTCACACTACGTGCAGGTGAGCGCATAGAGGCCATTTAATTTGGCGAAGGAAAAAAGCAATGGCTCTAAAAACCTTTAAACCGAGAACTCCGGGATTGCGTCACAGGGTGTCGCAGACCTTCGAGGAGATTACCGAGACACGGCCGGTACGTCGTTTAAGCACGGCTACCCGTTCCAAAGCCGGGCGCAACAACACGGGGCGCATTACGGTGAGGCATCGTGGTGGTGGTGTCAAGCGGCGCTATCGTATTATCGATTTTCGTCGTGACAAGATCGGCATTCCGGCCCGCGTGGCTGAGATCGCCTACGATCCAAACCGCACCGCTAACCTTGCTTTGTTGAACTATGTTGACGGCGAGAAGCGCTACATACTGGCACCGGCCGGTCTTAAGATTGGCGATCTGCTCCTCTCCGGACCCGATGCCGAGCCTGTTGTTGGCAACGCATTACCTCTGGAGAAGATCCCTTTGGGAATGACAGTTCACAACATAGAGTTGATTCCCGGCAAGGGTGGTCAGTTAGCCCGTTCGGCTGGTAACGGCTGCCAGGTGATGTCACGTGACAGCGGCTACGTGGCGCTACGCCTCCCCTCGGGTGAGGTACGGCGTATCAATGCCCGCAGCATGGCGACGATCGGTCAGGTTGGCAACTCCGACTGGAGCAGCGTACAGCTTGGTAAGGCCGGGCGCAAGCGCTGGATGGGCATCCGCCCGACAGTACGCGGTGTAGCGATGAACCCTGTGGATCACCCCATGGGCGGTGGTGAGGGGCGCACCTCTGGTGGTGGGCATCCGGTATCACCTTGGGGCAAGCTGGCTAAGGGTGGCAAGACTCGCAACCCGCGCAAGAACTCAAGCAAATTCATTGTAAAGCGGAGAAAGTAACTTATGGCGCGGTCTATTAAAAAGGGTCCGTATGTAGAGGATCACTTGGTGAAAAAAGTCGACAAAATGAACGAGAGCGGGCGGAAGGCACCGATCAAAACTTGGTCGCGCCGTTCGATGATCATTCCGGAATTTGTTGGCCACACCTTTGCCATACACAACGGCAAACAACACATCCCTATTTTCATCACTGAAAATATGGTTGGTCACAGGTTGGGCGAATTCGCCCCTACGCGTTCATTCCGATCGCACGGCGTCCATACGGACAAGAGTGTTAAATAGTTGAGGATTTTTATGGAAGTGACGGCAATTACCCGTAACGTCCGGCTTTCAGCGAGCAAGGGCCACTCCATTGCACGTGCTGTGCAGGGGAAGAGGGTTAGTGAGGCGCTGAATGTGACGCAATTCAGTCCGCGCAAGGCAGCGGTTGTACTGGGCAAGACGATCCAGTCGGCCATGGCCAACGCGAAAAACAACGTCAATGTTGACGCTGACGACTTGGTTGTCAGTTTGGCGGTGTTTGATGAAGGGCCGCGGCTGCGGCGTTATTGGCCTCGTGCGCGTG
Organism: Lentisphaerota bacterium; assembly: GCA_012520735.1. Classification (GTDB taxonomy): domain Bacteria; phylum Verrucomicrobiota; class Kiritimatiellia; order RFP12; family JAAYNR01; genus JAAYNR01. The sequence goes on from JAAYNR010000019.1 coordinate 20,772, forward strand.
GCAGTGCGAGCCCGATTTTACGGCGGTTGTGCCATGTTAAAGTGGTTCTAACCGACGGTCGTTGAGGCCGAAGGCTTTTTTCAGGAAGGAGCAAGACGTTGGGACAGAAAGTAAATCCAATCGGGTTCAGGGTCGCGGTAGATCATGACTGGCGCTCAAAATGGTTCTCCGGCAAGAACGAGTTCGGCAATTTGCTGGCTGAAGACCAGATAGTCCGTGATGAGGTTAAGAAGCGTCTCGAAGGGGCTGCGATCTCGAAGATAGTAATCGAGCGCTATGCCAGCTTGGGGCGCATTAACATCTACTCAGCGCGGCCGGGGGTGTTGGTCTCCCGCAAAGGAGAAGACCTCGACCGGCTGAAGTTAGACCTGGAGAAGAAGACAGGTAAAAAGTACGTACTCGAGATTTATGAGATTCGCGATCCGGATGCCAACGCACAGTTGGTAGCCGAAAACATTGCGCAGCAGATTGAGCGCCGTGTGCAGATTAAGCGAGCCATGAAGCGAGCCGAAAAAGTAGCCATGGATATGGGTTGTGACGGTATTAAAATACGTTGCAGCGGTCGGATCAATGGTGCTGAGATTGCGCGTGTTGAGTGGAGCAAACAGGGCAAAGTGCCCCTGCACACACTCCGTGCCAATATCGACTACGGCTTTGCTGAGGCCAACACCACCGCAGGGATAATTGGCGTGAAGGTGTGGATCTGCACGCGCGACGACTTCCAGCCGACGCGCACCAGTACAAGGAGGAGAAGCCATGCCACTAATGCCTAAGCGCGTTAAGCATCGCAAACAGTTTAAGGGTAACCGGTCGGGTCATGCAACCTCCGGTGCCGAGTTGGCCTATGGAGAGTACGGCCTGAAGGCTCTCTCACGCGGCTGGCTGACAAACACGCAGATTGAGGCGTGCCGTGTAGCAATTAACCGCTACATGAAACGTAAAGGTAAGCTGTGGATTCGGGTTTTCCCGGATAAACCAGTCACCAAGAAGCCCATTGAGGTTCGTATGGGTAGCGGCAAGGGTAACCCGGAGTTCTGGGTGGCCGTGATCTTGCCGGGTAAGGTGTTGTTTGAAGTTGGTGGAGTTCCTGATGCTGTGGCACGTGAGTGCCTGCGGCTGGCCGACACCAAACTGGGCATCCGTACGCGGCTGATAACCCGGGATTAAGAGAGACGGAGATCAGGAAACCATGAAAGCTAGAGAAATGAGAGAGCTTGGAGCGGATGAGCTGGCACAGCGTATTCGTGAATATACGCAGGATCTGCGGGATCTCCGCTTGCGGCATCGTTCTGGCAGCAGTGTAGACCGACCGTTACAGATACGGTCGATGCGGCGCGAGATCGCGCGCATGCTCACGGTACAGCGTGGACGGGAGGCTGGGAAGTAATGTCCGAGACAACAGATAATCGCGGTATCCGCAAGGTCCGCAAAGGTGTGGTAGTGAGCCGTAGCGGCGACAAGTCGATAGTGGTACAGGCTGAGCGCCGTTTACGCCACCCGCTACTTGGCAAAGTGGTACGTCAGTTCAAGAAGTACCATGCCCATGATGAGAACAACGAAGCTAAGGTAGGCGATCAGGTAGTAATTACCGAGTGCCGGCCCATGAGCAAAATGAAGCGCTGGCGCCTGGTTAGCCAGGGTGTCGCAGAAGGAGCGCAGCAGTAATGGTCAGGGAAGAGACAGAGCTAATTGTAGCGGACAACACCGGCGCCAAGCGTGCCAAGTGCTTCCGTGTGATTGGCCAGCGCAAGGAGTACGCCTTTGTGGGCGATATTATCCGCGTGGCCATCAAAGAAGCGGCACCGGCCGGCACCGTTAAAAAGGGTCAGGTTTGCACGGCGGTAATTGTCCGTACCGGACACCCGATCCGTCGCGCTGACGGCTCGACCGTCCGTTTTGACCAAAACGCATGTGTGATTGTGGATGCTAAATTCAATCCACTGGGCACGCGTATTTTTGGACCGGTGGCACGTGAGTTGCGTGACCGGAATTACATGAAAATTATTTCGCTGGCCCCAGAAGTTGTCTGAGGCGAGCGGCATCGTAACGCGCGCGCAATAGCGTAAGCGTTGGCCTGCTGAGGTTTTGACCCCGGCGGGGCAAGGCTGGCGAACTGCGGGTTGCGGGTTGCGAGTTACGGAAAATGACATGAGTATAGCACGTATTAAAAAAGGCGACACGGTAGTCGTTATATCGGGCGATAGCTCCGGACAGACAGGCGAAGTCCAGCGTGTTGACGCACGCCGGGAGAAGGTTGTTGTCAAGGGGGTAAACCTGGTAAAGAAGGCTGTGCGTCGTTCACAGCTCACTCCTGAGGGCGGTTTTATCGATATTGAGGCTCCTCTCCATATCTCAAAGGTGATGCCGTACGATCCCGAAGCCAAAAAGGGCGTCAGGATCAGCCGAGTGCGCAATGGCGCCAGGGTTGAGCGTATCTCCAAGGCAACCAATAAGGTTCTGTAAAGGTGCAATGATGGCCAGATTAAAGGATCTGTATAAAGAGAAAATCACGCCGGAGTTGCGTGAAACGCTGGGGTTGGATAATCCCATGCTAGTGCCCCGCCTGGAAAAAGTGGTGGTAAACATGGGTTTCGGCATTGTCGAGAAGGACGAACAGAAATCGCTGCTCGAAGACCTCGCCAAAATTACCGGCCAGAAGCCGATGTTGTGCAAAGCGCGTAAGAGTATCTCCAACTTCAAGCTGCGTGACGGCATGGTAATTGGAGCCAAGGTAACACTGCGTGGTGAGCGGATGTATGAGTTTGTTGACCGTTTGGTCAGTCATGCACTGCCACGTATTCGTGACTTCCGCGGCGTCAGCGCCAGTGGATTTGACGGACGCGGCAGTTACACACTTGGCCTGCGGGAGCAGACTATATTTCCTGAAATCGATGTTGCCAGCGTGGCTATTGAAAAAGGGATGGATGTCACATTTGTCACTTCCAGCCGCAGTGACAAAGAGGCACGTGCGTTATTGGCAGCGCTGGGTATGCCTTTTGCCGGTAAATAAGGAGTAGCATTATGGCCAAGCTGTGTTTGATTGAGAAAGCGAAACGTACGCCCAAATTTGCGGCGCGCAAATATTGTCGCTGCAGCCGCTGCGGGCGTGCCCGTGGTTATATGCGTAAGTTTAAGCTCTGCCGTATATGCTTCCGCGAGTTAGCGGTTTCGGGGCAGATTCCTGGTATAACCAAAGCGAGCTGGTGAAGGAGGAGTCATGAGTTTATCAGATCCAATTGCAGATATGATTGTGCGTGTTAAGAACGCGCAGCGAGTCGGCCACACTGAAGTGGAGATGCCGGGTTCGCGTCTTAAGGGTGAGATAGCCCGTGTCTTCCAGCAGGAGGGGTACATTGCCGGTTTTACACTGGCTGGTGATCCCAAGCGCGTGTTGTTGATTACCCTGAAATACGGTACCGACGGTTCACCCGCCATCCGTGATATCAAGCGGGTCAGCAAGCCGGGGCTGCGTCGTTTCACCGGTTATAAAGATATGCCCAGAGTGCTCAAGGGTCTGGGCACCACCGTTGTAACCACCTCGCAGGGGGTTATGAGCGGTAAAGAGGCCCGCCAGCGGAAGCTGGGCGGCGAAGTGATTTGCAGCATTTGGTAAGAGGTTATAGCCATGTCAAGAATTGGTAAAATGCCGCTGACTATCCCTGACGGTGTCACCGTGACCGCCAATGGCGGTGAGGTGGTGGTCAAAGGCAAGCTCGGCGAGCTTAGCCGCACCCTCCCTAACGGTATCACCGTGGTGGTAGAGGGGAATGAGCTTAAGGTTTCGCGCCGTGATGATTCACGGTTTCAAAAAGGGTTTCATGGACTTAGCCGTACCCTGATTAAAAATATGGTTGAGGGTGTCTCGGCGGGTTACCGCAAGGAGCTCTCAATTGAGGGGACTGGCTTCAGGTCACAGGTACAGGGCGATAAGCTCATGCTGTGGCTGGGGTTTGCCTCGGCTAAAGAGTTTAATATCCCTCAGGGGATCACGATTACCGAGAAACAGGGTACTCGTGTGACCATTGAGGGTATTGACAAAGAGCTTGTGGGCGAGACTGCTGTACACATCCGCAGTTACTATCCGGCCGAGCCCTATAAGGGTAAGGGTATTAAGTATGTCGGCGAGCAGATCCGCCGCAAGCAGGGCAAGACAGTTGCCTAACGCCGTAACGGGAGCAAGTAAAGTGAATAACCGTAAGGATCAACGTAGGCGCCGTCACATGCGGCTCCGCCAGCGCATACAGGGCACGGCAGAGCGCCCGCGGATGGCTATTTATGTCTCGAACAAGCATATGTATGTGCAGTTCATCGACGACACCGCAGCACAAACATTGGCTGCCATGTCGACACTTAAGGCTGAGGGTGCCGAAGGTTGCAACCTCAACGCCGCTAAGGTTGTCGGCGAGCAGGCCGCTAAAGCAGCGGCAGACAAAGGTATTGTCAGGGTGGTTGTTGACCGTGGCGGCTTCCGCTACCACGGCCGTGTGAAGCAGATAGTAGAGTCCGCCGTTGCGGCGGGGCTCCGCATTTCGGACGCCGCACCTGCGGCTGAGGAGGCCAAGTGAACGAAGATAAATTCAACCGTGAGGGAGAAGGTGCTGATCTTGATGAGCGCGTCGTGTTTGTAAACCGTTGCGCCAAGGTTGTCAAAGGTGGCCGCCGTTTCAGTTTCAGTGCTGTGGTAGTAGTGGGTGATCGCGACGGCCGCGTGGGCTTTGGTTTTGGCAAGGCCAATGAGGTTGGTGAGGCTACCCGTAAAGGTGGTGAAGCCGCCCGTAAGGCGATGATGAAGATCAAGCTCGACGGCAAAACCATCCCGCATGAGGTCAATGGTGTCTTTGACGGCGGGCGCGTTATGCTGAAGCCGGCTCCTGATGGTTCGGGTGTTATCGCCGGTGGCGGTATGCGTCCGGTACTTGAAGCTGCCGGTATACGTGACGTGGTAGGTAAGTCGTTGGGCAGTAAAAACCGCCTCAACGTAGTTAAGGCAACCATGGCGGCGCTGCAGCAGTTGCGCACAGCCGAGGAGATCGCCGCAGTACGCGCCTGAACAGGTGCGTTACTGTAAACGTCTGTTAAATTTGAGGAGTTTGAGTAATGGATTTATCATCACTTAAAAACACACCCGGAGCCCGTAAATCACCTAAGCGTGTGGGACGTGGCCCCGGTTCGGGGATGGGCAAGACCAGTGGCCGCGGCCATAAGGGTCAGATGGCACGCAAAGGCCACAAGCACAAGGTGGGCTTTGAAGGCGGCCAGATGCCGCTGATGCGCCGTATTCCCAAACGTGGTTTTAAAAACCCTAACCGGGTACCATGGCAGCCGATAAACGTGGCGGTGCTGAACCGCTTTGATGAAGGCTCCGAGGTAACACCGGTAGATTTACTGCAAGCAGGCCTGATCCGCATCAATGGCGGTGGGGTCAAGATTCTCGGTAACGGTAACCTTGAGAAGAAGTTGACCGTACGTGCCGATGCTTTCAGTGAGTCGGCCAGAGCCAAAATCGAGGCTGCCGGCGGTACGGCAGCCGAGTATGACATTAATGAGGAATAGGCTCTGAATGCTGTGCGCACCGCGGCGGCAGAGCCGCAGTGCGCACTGTTTAAGCAGAGTCGATAAAGGAGCGCGCCATGTTGGGCACCTTTGCCAATACATTTAAAATACCTGAGTTGCGGCGTCGTATTTTGTTTACGGCGTGGATGGTGTTTATCAGCCGCCTGATCTCAATGATCCCGACTCCCGGTGTGAATATCCGGGCGTTGCAGGAGGTGATGGAGCGGATCCGTGAAACATCATCCGGTGCTACCGGCGGTCTGATGGGGATGTTTGATGTTTTCACCGGCGGTGCCATGCACCAGTGTTCGGTTGGATTTCTCAGTATTTGGCCCTACATCAGTGCTTCAATTATTTTACAGTTGATGACTGCCGTTGTACCGGCTCTGGAGCGGATGGTGCGTGAGGGCGAGAGTGGGCGCCAGCGGATGAATCAGACCACACGTTATTTGGCGATTGCAATTTGCATGTTCCAGGCTTTCTTTCTGGCGCAGGGATTGCAGAACCCGGCTCGGCTCGGCTTTGGCGGTGTAACGCTGGTGGCTGAACCCGGTTTCGGTTTCATCATGATGACTGTTATCGCCATGACTGCCGCCTCAATGTTTGTGATGTGGCTGGGTGACCAGATTACCGCCCGTGGCATTGGTAACGGTGTTTCACTGATCATTATGATCAACATCTGCAGCCGTCTGCCGCATGCTATTCTGATGGCCTGGGAGCGTTATATCGGCATTGGCGATATTAAAGCTACCTCTAATATTTTCGAACTGATCCTGCTCCTCTGCCTCGGCTTTGCCGTCACTATGGGTACAGTTATGCTAACTCAAGGTATACGCCGGGTGCCGATCCACTCCACACGCCGTGTAGTGGGCAGCCGCTCCTTTGGTGGTCAGAACACCTATATGCCGTTGCGTGTTAACTACACCGGTGTGATGCCGATCATCTTTGCCGGTCCGCTGATCACCCTGCCGGCTGCGGCGTTAGGACGTATTGATGGCACGGCCTACCCCTGGCTGGCGTGGTTGCGTGATTTTGGTCAGGCACTCTCAAATCCGGCCACTGCTCTCCACCTGACGGTATATTCGGTGCTGATACTCTTCTTCTGTTTTTTCTGGGTGGCCACGCAGTTTAATGCTATGCAGATATCAGACAGCTTGAAGCGCGATGGCTCATTTGTACCGGGGATCCGCCCGGGGCGTGCCACGGCTGAATATCTCGATTCCGTGATGACACGCGTCACGCTGATCGGTGGTATCGGTTTGTTGATCATAGCTATTCTGCCGCAGGTTTTGAATGGCTGGATGAACCTCGATTGGAGCATGGCTTCGTTCTTCGGTGGCACGAGCTTATTGATTGTTGTTGGTGTGGCGCTGGATACACTGCGCCAGATGGAGTCGCATCTGTTAATGCGTAACTACGACGGCTTTTTGAAACATGGTCGCCTGCAAGGGCGGAGATAGTGTAGCATGGATATTACCCTGTTATTGGGCGCCCCTGGCTCAGGTAAAGGGACGGCCGCCGCACGGCTCGAGAAAAAGTGCGGCTTTGTAGTGGTCTCGAGTGGAGACTTGTTGCGTGATGCCGTAGCACGGCAAACTCCCGACGGAGTTGAAGCGCAAAGCTACATGGAGCGCGGTGCACTGGTACCCGATGCAATCATCGGGCATATGATCGGCGAGTTGCTGAGAGCCGGTGACAGCGGTACGCAGTACCTGCTCGACGGCTACCCGCGCACGGTGAAGCAGTTGGAGATGCTTGAGGATGTTCTGGCCCACTGCGGCGGAACTCTCAAGGCAGCGGTGTTGATTGAGGTCAACGACGAGCTGGTGATAGAGCGGATTGCCGGGCGCCGCGTGTGCCCGCGCTGTAATGCGGTCTACCATGCAGTGACCTTGCGCCCGCAGCGCGAGGGGATCTGCGACCACTGCGGTACAGCATTGGTACAGCGCGCCGACGACACAGTTGCGACTGTGTTGCAGCGATTAGAGGTTTATCGCCGCCAGACCGGCGGGGTGATAGAGGCTTGTGAGGCACGTAAAATGCTTCACAGGGTAGATGGTAATGGCGAAGTCGACATTATTGTTGAGAGAATTTTGCAGAGTTTGGCATGATAGAGCTAAAGACAGAGTCACAGCTTGAGCTAATGCGGGCTAGTGGTCGCCTGGCTGGCGATGTACTAACGCAGGTAGCGGCAGCAGTGGCACCGGGGATCACCACCAGGGAGTTAGATGCCCTGGCACAGCGGTTGATCACAGATGCAGGAGCCGAGTGCTCCTTTCTGGGATACCGCGGTTATCCGGCTGCGCTTTGTGTCTCGATCAACGAAGAGGTGATTCACGGGATCCCCGGCGATAGACAGGTGCTACCCGGTGATATCGTTAGCCTCGATGTTGGGGTATGCTACAAAGGGTACCACGGTGATACCGCCACCACGGTGGCAGTAGCTGTGAGCGACCCTGAGTTGCTGCACTTGCTCGATGTAACACGTCGGGCGCGAGATGCCGGCATTGCGGCGGTACGGCCTGGGGCACGCTTAGGTGATGTCTCACATGCTGTAGAGCGTGTAGTGCTAAAAGCCGGCTTTGCGGTAGTGCGGGATTTTGTGGGCCATGGCATTGGCCAGGCGCTTCATGAAGATCCGCAAGTACCAAACTATGGCAAGCCGGGCCGTGGGCCTGTGCTTAAGCCAGGTATGACATTTTGCATTGAGCCGATGGTTGCCTTTAAAAGCGCTGCCGTCTCAGTGTTGAGAGACGGTTGGACTGTAGTCACTAACGATTCCAGCCCATCCGCGCACTTTGAACACACCATTGCGGTGTGTGCTGACGGTGCGGAAATTTTAACGGCTGTTTAATGTTTCATTTTGTTGTGGACAAATAGCAGCCATATGTTTTAAACTGTGACCCTTTTTGATAAAGGAACGAAATTATGAAAGTACGCAGTTCAGTGCGACGCATATGTGAACAGTGTCGGATTGCACGGCGCAAAGGGGTCGTGCGGGTAAATTGTACCAATCCGCGTCATAAACAGCGTCAGGGCTAGGAGAGAGACCATGCCGAGAATGATGGGTGTGGATATTCCAGGCAGGAAGCGTGTCGAGTACGCGCTCCGCTATATCCATGGCATTGGCCCCAAGCGGGCCGCCGATATTTTGGAAGCTTGTAAGGTGGAACCGGCCAAAAAGGCCGATGACCTCACACCTGACGAGATACGCGCGTTAACTGAATATATTCAGGAAAACTACCGCGTAGAAGGTGACTTGCGCCGAGAGGTGTCGCAAAACGTCCGCCGGCTGATCAGCATTGGCAGCTACCGTGGTTTGCGTCATCGGCGCGGACTGCCGTGTCGTGGCCAACGGACTAAAACCAACGCCAGAACACGCAAGGGTTCAAAGAAAACCGTTGGTGCGGTGCGTGACAAGTCGGCGCGCAGTGCAATGAAGTCGGGTGGTTAAAGTATAATGGCCAATCACAGCGGGTGGCAGCATACCTTTCCGGTAGCTGCGCCGCTGTAGCGGCAGATATTCAGGGCTTACCATGAGCGAAGAAGAGAAAAAACAGAATGAGGCTGCGGAAGCGGCTGAAGAAGTAACAGCGGTTAGCGATGCAGCCGCTATACTTGCTGAAGACGAGACACAGAAGACGGTCGATAACAAGCCAAAGCGGTCGCGGGTGCGTAGCATCCCGGCAGGCATTGCTTTTATCCGTGCCACCTTTAATAATACAATTGTCTCCATCACTGATGCACGCGGTGGTGTGATTGCCTGGAATACGGCTGGGCGTGCGGGCTTCAAAGGCTCGCGTAAGAGTACTGCATTTGCCGCCACAATGGTTGCGCAGGATGCGGCTCGTCAGGCTGTGGCCAAGGGGATGCATGAGGTTGAAGTACGTGTACAGGGTGCAGGCGCAGGCCGGGAGTCGGCGGTGCGTGGCATTCAGTCCGCTGGTATGCAGGTAACCTTAATTAAGGATTGCACGCCGATTCCGCACAATGGTTGCCGGGCGCGTAAGAGGAGGAGAGTCTAATGGGTAGGTACACAGGTCCGGTTTGTCGTCAGTGCCGTCGTGAGGGTATGAAATTATTCCTCAAAGGTGCGCGCTGCTATATGGCCAAGTGCCCGATCGACCAGGGGCGTCCCGCACCGGGTATGCATGGTATGCGTCGTTCGCGCAAGGCTTCGGAGTATAACGTACAATTGCGCGAGAAACAGCGCCTGCGCCGTCAATACGGGATGCAGGAGGGGCAGTTCCACCGCGTATTTATTGAGGCGTTGCGCCGCCCCGGCGTAACGGGCGAAACTATGTTGCAGATCGTTGAGATGCGTCTGGACAACTTGGTTTATCGGCTTGGCTTCGCCTCTTCACGCCGTGCGGCGCGTCAGTTCGTGATGCATGGTCATGTTACTGTTAATGGGCGTAAAGCCTCGATACCTTCAATGCAGGTGCGTGTTGGCAGTGTAATTGAAGTGCGTGACCGCCCTAAGTCGCGTGAAATGGCAGCTCGGAGTCTTGAGGCGGCAACTGCTCAGCAGACCCCTACCTGGCTGGCTGTTAACACTAAAACATTCCAGGGCGAAGTACTGGCCATACCTACCCGCGAGCAGATCGCACCGGTAGTGGATGAGCAGGCTATTGTCGAACTCTATTCACGGTAAGAGTGAGTGCAGTAAGGTCTCCACGGTACATGATTGGCCGGGAGACCATAGGAAAGGACATGTGAAATGTCGATTCGTCTGAGTCGTTTTGAGATGCCCAAGAGGGTGATAAAGGAAGAAGCTGGCGCAACTACTACATACTGCCGGTTTGTAGCCGAGCCGTTTGAGGTAGGTTATGCGCGTACATTGGGCAATTCGTTGCGCCGTGTGCTACTCTCTTCAATTGAGGGCGTGGCGATAACTTCAGTCCGTATCAAAGGCGCTGAGCATGAGTTTTGCAGTCTGCCTGGGGTGCAGGAGGATGTCACAGATATCATTCTCAACCTTAAGCAGGTGTTGCTCAAGAGCTATTTGCGTGAGCCGCGTTGGTTGTCGTTGCACCGTAAAGGGCCGTGTACTGTCACAGCCGCTGACTTTGAAACCGATAACAGTATTGAGGTTCTTAACCCGGCACAGCCTATTGCTACACTCGCTGTTGATGGCGAACTCGATATGGAGATCGAGGTCTGTACTGGACGTGGCTTTTTCCCGGCTGAGTGGAATAAGTCAGACGATCAGGAGATCGGGCGTATTGCGATCGATAGCATTTTTTCGCCGGTAACTCGTGTTAACTTTGTGGCTGAGAATACTCGTGTAGGTCAGCGGACTGACTACGAGAAGCTCATCATCGATATCTGGACCGACGGCCGTGTTGATCCTGACGACGCACTGAAAACAGCCGCCAGTATTCTGCGTCACCACCTTGATGTCTTTGTTGACTACAGCGAAGAGATTGTGGAGTTTGAGGAGGCGGAGCGCAAGGTTGATGAAGAGCGGGAGCGTCTGCGCCGTATTCTCAACATGAGCGTTAACGAGATTGAACTCAGTGTGCGTGCCGCAAACTGCTTGAATAACGCCAATATCACTACAGTTGGTGAGCTGGCATCCAAGTCTGAAGCCGATATGCTGAAATACCGCAACTTTGGTAAGAAATCGTTGAATGAGATCAAGGAGAAGCTGAGTCAGCTTGGCCTCGGCCTTGATTATAAGTTCGACCCCGAACTCCTTGAGCCGCACGACGAAGAGCCGTCGTACGAGGTCAGTGAGCAAACATTAACTTAATTGTTTAAAGGCGGCCTGAGCCGCCGTTGGAGCGGAGCACTATGCGCCATCGCAAAATAGCTAAAAAATTCGGCCGTAGCACGGCCCACCGCGAGCAGCTTTTACGCTCGCTGGTTGTAAACCTTATCCTTTGTGACCGTATCGAAACTACGCTGCCTAAGGCCAAACAGGCCCGGCGTGATGCTGAGAAGATGGTTACACTGGCTCGCAAGGGGACACTTGCGGCGCGGCGTCTGGCAGCATCGCGTCTTCATAGCCCCAAGGCTGTACAGAGACTGTTTGACTCTGTAGTGCCTGAGCTTGCGGGACGTCCCGGTGGCTATACCCGTATCATTAAAACAGGCCAACGCCGTGGCGATAACGCTGAGATGGCACTGATTGAGTGGGTGAAGGAACCCGTAGTGGGGTTAGAGCCGGTTGCCGGTGAGCCTCCTGTGGTTGCTGATACCGGAGCTTGAGCAGAGCAGTATCTCTGATACTGGTGAAAAGGCCGCGCTATACAGCGCGGCCTTTTTTATTTTACCGCCGGTGGTGTAGATTGCCAAGTGTCGCGGCTTACTGGTGCCTGCCGATGGCCTGTAATTTTGGCCAGCGTAGCCGTGCCGTAGAGCCATAGTGTGATCCAGCAGGCCGGTATATGGTAGAGCCAGGCGCGATCCGGCCGGCGCATATAACCGCGCACCATCTGGTAGAGGAGCGGCCATACCAGAACAGTCGCTATACAGAAGAGAACTACTCCCGAACGTTTCTGCTGATCCCAGGGGTAAGTGCGCTCTCTGGTCTGCGAGAAGTAGAGATAGTCGCGGATGCGCCGACGCTGCTTGCGGGCGAAGTCGCCCAAACGGGTGCAGTAGAGGTGTATAATACCGGTTTTGACTTTGGCTATCTGCGTATGGCCGGCACAGACAGCCTGATGCACTACATCGATATCAAAAAAGTAGGGGTGCCACTGCACCTCCTCCAGCAACAAACGGTGGAAAATGAACCCATTTGCCCCGATGGTCGGCAACGCCTGCGGGGTTAAGGAGACCTCCAGATAGTCGCCACAATCGGTCTGCTCCAGTTTAACGCCGGTCCATTTACCGGTCACAGCGCAGTAACGGTCGTAGTTGCCAATAAAGAGGCAGAGCGGATCATTCATCCCCAACATGGCAAAATAGCGTGTCAGAGGGTGGTCAGCAGGACGTACCGTATAATGCAGCGGCTCACTGGCAACTATCCCGGCATTTTTAAAAGGAGCCGTCATCCGTTCCAGCCAGTTGCGGTCAGGGAGGATATTGTCGCTGTCAATTAAGGCGATTAAAGCCCCGTTACTGGCGGTGATCCCGGCTGCTTTCCCGGCTTCACCGGTTTTCAGCTCATTAGTCACCACTTTATCGACTCCACAACGTTGCGCAATCTCAACTGTTTCATCCTGCGATCCGGCATCAGCAATTACAATCTCATACTCACTGCGCGGCATGGTTTGATCAGTGATCGCCTGCAGGCATTGTTGCAACGTCGCCGCTGAATTAAGCGTCGGGATAATAATCGATAATAACGGTTCATGTGTCAGCTTCATAAAACTGCCTCATACAATGAACCTACCTTAACAAACCTGCACGCCCTTTGTCCAGTATGCAGTGGTTTGTCTTATGAGGTAACTGCGGCGGCCATTCGCCTGCCCAGCTCCAGTTTGGCGGTTTTATTGAAATGAAGTTGGTCGTAGAGCAATGGTTGCAAGTCTAGAGTATCGATATAGGTAAAGCTCTTATCCCGAGCCGCTAATGCTGCCTGCTCCCGACGCACAATATCCCGTCGTTCGCCTGGTGCTGCAATGCCGCCAATGATTACCCGCATATTTGCAGCATATGGTAGATCTGCACGCAGATTAGCGGCAAGAAGCTGTAGGCGTTCACCCGACACCACCGCCTGTTCATCGCTATCGCTCTCACCCTGCACATAGAGCAATGCCTCAATCACCACTTCCCGCTGCTGTGGCAGTGCTGCCAGTGCTCCTTTAACGGTCTCCATTACATGTCGATACATGTGGTTATCCTCGCCATCTTTAACCCAGAAACCGTTACCGCCACCGCCACGACTCGCCTTGATAATCGCGAAATTATCGATACCGGCGGCTGCCAGGCTACGACCAAAACCGATCTCGGGGCCCCAGAAAATTGGGTTTGCCCCTTCGCCTTGTTGAAACTGGAGCGACTTGAACTCCCCACCGGAGTCGCCCAGCAGCACAGCCGGGCCATCACCACTCCTCGACGAGCGGTTACTCCAATAGAGAGGGATCGCTTCATCAAGAGGATCAAATGGGGGCGGGCAACCCGGTTCAACAGGGTCAGCCGTAGAGCCCAGACTGTTTGATTGACCGGTTATTAAAAACAACCGCAGCCGACCATTTTTGCTAAGTAAAGTTTCCATGCGACCTATTTTATGACTGCCCCTCTATCGCGTCAAGTACTGTGCGTTCAGAGTAGAAAAAGTATTATTGTGAACGTCAGCATAGACGATAGCCCTATCGGGTGAGTGCAGACACGGAGCTCCGCCGGCACGAGATTGAGATGAAGTGGTGAGGGCCGTGCGTAAACTCCTCTGGAGGCTGAAACTCTCAGGGTTTTGGGCTCTGTAATAACGTTTTAAGCTCGGGGAATAGTTTGCGTTGAAAGTTGCGTTTTACCGTGCGCCCGTGGAAGTGGCGATCCATCATATCGAGCAGGGTGTCATAATCTTGCGGCAGGTGGGCGTGACCGCCTTCGCGTATGCACCAGGCGATCGATTGGGGTGCATCAAGAAGTTCAAACACGCGCCGTGCATCGAGGCAGGCGGCGTAGGTGCCGGCCGGGTTGGCACCGGGATCTTCGTAGGCATCGGTGATTAGTAACAGCCGTGGTGCTACCATGGCGTGGAGGAAGTGGTTGTCGTAGGGCAGTTCGGCGTCACGATAACGACACTTCCTGAATAGTTCGCCAAACCAGACTATATTACCGGAGCCGTAGAAAGAGTTGATTGTTTCGCTGCCGGCTCCTTTCAGGCGGTGCAACCCGGCACCGCCGATACCTGAGCAATTGGGGTTGGTCAGGGCGATCCGCTCATCAGTGGCACCGGCGAGAAGTGCCGTCTTGCCACCACGTGAGTGGCCAGTAACGGCGATGGCATCGGTGCGTACTTGCGGTAGTGTCAGCAGGGCGTCGACCGCACGTTGCATGGCCCAGGCCCAAACACTTAACTGGGCAAATTCGGCATCAGGGAAAAAGCGGTAGAGACCGCTTTTGCGGTGCTCCGGTGGGTTGTCGGCGGCTACTTCAGTGCGGTCGATCAGGGCAGCAATATTGCCGCGTGCTACGATCTGCTGCACCACTCGCGGGCTGTGAAAATAGCGCCAGCAACCGTCGCCATCGAGCAACACGGGGAAGGGTCCCTCGCCCGGTGGCAGCCACAGCCAGAGGGTGAAACTGAGGCTACGGGTGGCATCAAAAAAGACGCGCACCTCATAGATATGGAAGCGGATGCCGGGCATATCGCGCGGCATTGAACGTGCCCGACACAACACCTCGGTCCGTTCGCCCTTTGGTGGCAGACCGCCAAACTGGTGGGGCAGAATCAGTTCAGTCAGCTCGGAGCGTCGTGCCGGCCAGTTATTGGCCGTCACCGCTGCACCGTTAGCGGATGTCAGCAGATCCGGCTTCAGTGGAAAAATATCACATTTCACAGCATCACTCATAGTTCTCCTCCATTTGGTTGATAGTTTACCCTTCGGGCGGGTTACAGCCAAGAGTGAAAGTTGACTACACACCGGGATTGCTGTAGAGGTGGGGGTTGTAGTATACTTGGGGCGTGGTTTACTAATAATAACTGTTTGCAGGAGGTGTTATGAGATTGGCTAGATTTATAGTGGGGCGGATAGTGGTTTTGGTGGTGTGTACTGTAATGGCCGTGAATTTAATGGCGGAAGAGGGGGCAGCGGTTTATAAAACACCTGATTATGGAAAGTTTACTGAGGCGCAGGCTATTGGCTTTAACAAGACAGCCAAGTCTCGCGCTACTATCTACACAAGGTTAGCTGAGTATCTGGCGGGGCGTTTTGATTTGGGCGAGCGCAATGGAGTTGGCATAGATTTGGGGGGAGGCCCGGGCGATCTGGCGGTGGAGTTGGCAAAGCGAGGCGACCGTTTTTACTGGATAAACACCGATGTCAACTCCTGGAACAGTGGTTTAACGCTCACTCTGGCCCAAGAGCATAATGTTGCCGGTAAGGTAGGGTTTGTCTTTGCTGATGCCTGTAATTTACCGTTCAGGGATAATTATGCTGACCTGATGGTGTCGCGGGGTTCGTATCAGTTCTGGGGGAGTCTGGCTGATGGGATAAAAGAGGTACACCGTGTGTTGAAGCCGGGAGGCTGGGCATTTATCGGGCGTGGCTTCCCGCCTAATGCACCGGAAGCGGAGGTGCGTGAGCTACGGGCAGGTGGATTGGCTAAGGCACCTAAATATGTCCCTGATGAAGATGCTATATTACTGCGCGAGATTGCCACGGCATTAGGAGCCGCAAAAGTTGAGGTTATACGGCATAAACCTGAAGACGCCACCCTTAATTATGGGGTGTGGCTGGTGATGCAGAAGTAGGCAGCGTATGGAGTGTCGATTTGCATAATAATTAAACTGGACTTTTTTTGAAAAATGGTAAATTTTATCTCTATTTATGCCTACAGGTTGGCGGAACATGTTTAAAAGGGTGAGCTTATGAAACGGTTGATAGTATGTACTCTGGCAATTGTTGCGTGTGCAGCAATGGTAAAGGCTGATGAAGTTCAGTTTAAATCGGGCGATCGCCTGCAGGGTAAAGTAGTAAAAATGGGTGGCGGCAAGATGGTTTTTGCCTCTACCGTGGCTGGTACGGTAACGCTTAATATGAGCGATATCAAGACCTTTACTACTGACGATCCTATTACGGTGGTGATGGCCGATGGTAGTGTGGCATCGCGCTCGGTGGCAGCGGCTGCAACTGCCGGTCAGGTGATGATGGCGGATGGTGCCGCAGCAGCACAGCCGGTGAATTTTGATGCTATTGGTGAGATCAATCCTCCAGAGGTTAAGTGGAGTGGTGTGGTTTCGGCCAGTGCCGCTTATGCTCGTGGTAACACCAAAAGTGAGACTACGGCACTGATGGCTGAAGCGACACGCCGTTCAAAGATTGATCGCAGCACTGTGGCTGCCGGTTATACACATGGCAAGCAGCGTAATAACGACACTCGTGAGACATCAACCAGTGCTGACAAGTGGTTTGCCAGTGCTCAGTATGATTATTTCTTCTCGTCTCAGCTCTATGGCTACGCCAATATGAAGTATGAGAAAGACCGTATCGCTGATCTCGATATGCGGCTGATCCCCGGGCTCGGCGTTGGTTACCAGTGGATTGAGACCGATACCCTGCAGTTCTTCACAGAGGCTGGCGTGGCTTATGTTTATGAAAAATATACAGACCCCTCAAGCACTGAGAAAAACATCTCGGGGCGTCTGGCCTATCGCATTGAGAAAAAGGTCAATGATAAGGTCACTCTCTACCACTCACTTGAGTATGTCCCCAGCTTTGAGGATATCCATGTTTATCTGATTAACGCTGATGCCGGTTTGCGTGCCGCACTTACAGCGCGGCTCTCGTTTGATGCCAAGGCACAGTTAGCTTATGACTCCGAGCCTGCTCCCGGGCGGGATCGTCAGGATTGGCTCTATCTGTGTGGCCTCGGCTGGACGTTCTAACTTTTAAAGCGCCTGCAAGTTGACGCTTGCAGGCGTTTTGCTGTATACGGATATGGGACAACGCAGAGTCTCCTTTTAACTGGAGACGAGGAGGGGTTATGGCAGCAGTAAATGATAAACACGTGTGGCGCTTTTACAGAGCCGGTGGTATTGATCAGGTGATGTTACGCAAAGGCGATGACATCGGTGAGTTGGCCGTTTTGGACCAGAAGTTGTGGACAGCGTTGAGCAGTCCGGTTAAAGGTATCCTTTTTGATCAGAAGACTTTAGATTTACTCGATACCGATAAAGACGGACGTATCCGCGTACCTGAGGTTTTCAGTGCTGTGGCCTGGTTGAAGAGGCGGCTGGCATCGCTCGATACACTGTTGCTCGGTTCGGACGAGGTTGTACTCTCTAGCTTTAACAGCGAGACTCCTGAAGGTAGCGAACTGCTGGCCACAGCTAAGAGAGTACTGACAAATCTGGGTAAACCGGAGGCCGATGCTGTGACTTTGGCCGATGCAACCAATACTGTGGCGATTTTTGCCAATACCAAGCTCAACGGTGATGGTGTAATCCCGACAGATGCGGCTGACAGTGATGAACTTAAAGGGCTGATTACTGAGATCATGGCAACCGTAGGTGGTGTAGATGATCGGGCCGGTAAGCAGGGAGTCGACAAGGCTAAGGTTGAGGCATTTTTCACTGCTGTCGCGGCTTATGTAGAGTGGAGCAAAAAAGGCGACAAAACAGTTTTGCCGCTGGGTGATAAAACTGCCGCTGCTTATGCTGCTCTGGCGGTAGTACGTGCCAAAATTGACGACTACTTTGCCCGTTGCCGCTTGGCCGAGTTTGACAATCGTGCTGTAACGCCGTTGAACCGGGCTGAGTCGGAGTTTACAGAGCTGGCCGCTAACACGCTTACCGACAGCGAAGAGGGGCTCGATAAATTCCCGCTGGCGCGGATTGAGGCTGGTCGTGACTTGTCTCTTACTACAGGGATTAACCCGTATTGGGTGGCTGCTGTGGCTGCCTTCCGCACAGCAGTGGTTGTCCCCTTGCTGGGTGAAGGGAGTGACACCCTTTCGGCAGCGCAATGGCAGAGTCTCAAGGATACTCTGGCTCCGTACGAGGGGTGGATGAACTCCAAGGCTGGTGTTGAGGTTGCAGGTTTGGGTCTGGAGCGGCTGGAGGCTCTCCTTGGAAGTAAACTGCGTAAAGAGCTGGATGATCTGATAGAGGGCGATGCTGCTCTGGCTCCTGAATTGGCCAAAATCGACGATCTTGAGCGGCTGCTCCGGTATCATGCAAACTTTGACATATTGCTCGATAACTTCGTTAATATGTCGGACTTGTACGACCCCAAACGTCAGGCTGTTTTCCAGATGGGTACGCTCTATATGGATGCGCGTGCCTGTACACTCTGCTTCCATGTAGATGACATTGAAGCCCATGCGGCACAGGCTGCCACCAGTAAATGTTGTTTGGCATATTGCACCCTCAAGCGTCCTGGCAGCAGCGAGACCAAACAGATTTGCGCCGCCTTTACGGCTGGTTTTGCGCGGACACTGTGGGTTGGTCGTAACGGTATCTTCTACGACCGTGACGGCAAAGACTGGGAAGCGGTTATCGTTAAGATGGTCGACAACTCAATCAGTCTTAAAGAGGCTTTCTGGGATCCGTGGCGCAAAATTGCCGAGATGATCGGCAATCAAGTCAAAAAAATTCTGGAGTCTAAAAATGAGGCGGTTCTTTCAGATGCTGCCAAGCGGATTGAGACCACGGCAGATGCTCCGGCGGCTGCTGATGTAGCGGCGGCTCCTAAGAAAATGGAGGGAGCTGCTTTAGCCTCTTCAGTAGCGGCCATAGGTATTGCTGTAGGCTTGGTAGGCTCTGCAATCGGTGGTTTGGTTAGTGTCATCGCAGGGTTGCCACTCTGGAAGACGGCTCTCGGGGTTGTGGCAGTGATTCTGATTGTCTCCGGGCCTTCAGTGATCCTGACATGGTTTAAGCTGCGAGGCCGCGATTTGGCTCCGATACTCAACGCCTGCGGCTGGGCGATAAACCGTCCGCTGCGGATGTCTCTCAAGCTGGCTCATCTCTTTACTCTGGAGGCAACGTTACCTAAAGGGGCGGAGCGCCAACTGGTTGATCCGTATGAAGACAAGAAAACACTACGCCGCAACTTCCTGCTGTTGTTGTTGCTTGTGGCTATTGCCTTGTGGTTGTGGGTCAACGGTTATCTGAACTCCATTGTCCCGGCTTCAATGGCACTGTAAGCCGGTTACAGAGGATATAAATAAAAGAGAGCGGTGTGGTGACACGCCGCTCTCTTTTTTAGTAACAGGCAATAAGTGATAAGCACCGTACTCTTATTATCTTACTTGAAACAGTGTTTGCGGGCATTTTCCTGATAAGACCTCGGAGATACGATATTTAGCACTGGCTATCATCACTTTGCTGCCAGCCCTGACGGGTTCTTTAATAAACTCGAGTTTGGCCTTGGCTCCGCCGGCTCCTTCGCGACTCACCCCGATACAACTCTTTTGCAGTTCAGTGATGGCAGCAATAACTTCGTCAGCGTTTTTCCCTTCAACACGTTCAACAAGGGTGGAGGGGTCTTTGGGGTCTAAGTAAATACCTTTAGCCGAGGTGAAAATAATCAGATTTTTAGCACGCACCAGACAGGCAATAGTGGCGGCTGTTTCGTCGTTATCAATACACTCGACCACATCTTTTTTGCCATTACAACGGAGTTGGTTCAGCTCCCAGCGTCGGTTCTCTTCAAAGCTGACGGTATCGTTATAGTTTATGATGGGGATAGCATTCTGACTGGCACAGCGGAGGAAAAAATTACAGATATGCTCTCTTTTTTCGGGGTGGTTAAAGTGGGTGTGCTCTACAAGCAATTGGCGCACCGAGTACTTGGCGGGGATGTAGCGACGGTACTCCTCCATCAGGATAGCTTGTCCTTGAGCCGAATAATCGGTCATGACGTCGCTTTTAGGGCCATCCAACTCGCATCCCATCCGCTTGATATAGTCGAGCCGACCGATCTCTACGGCACCAGAGCTGACCCACAACATCCCTGGTTTCAACTCCTTGGCAACACGGCTGAATACGTTATAGTCAATATCGAGCTCATTATCGCGAATGAGTGCCATTGACCCTATTTTACCAACGACCTCTATGGCGTTATCTCTCATTATGCTCCACTCCACTAAAAAGGAACAGGCTTCTCCAATTTGTCTGTAAAATAAAAATGATAGCATAACCGCTTGGTTGAAACAATGCAATATAGTGCCAGCCCAAAACTGCTAGAGTTATGGAGTGAGGTGGGGGCGGATAGGTACGAAATGGTGAGATCGGCTAAAACAGGGTCATGGTTCTGCAAATTACCACAGCAAACAACGCTACAGCCATCGTATGACACAATTTGACCATCAAGTAGGAATCAGTGTTCACTTTGATTTGGATGAGAAGCTGATCTATGCTTATGGAATTTAGGCTCCCTTCTTGGGGGATATTAGTAGCTAACCCGTTAGCTACTGTCAAAAAAAACAAGAAGTTCAAGCAGCTATC
>JAAYNR010000001.1 GCA_012520735.1 Lentisphaerota bacterium
AGCAATAAGAAAACGCTCAAAAATGTGAAATAGTGTCTTAAAATAGATAAACTCTGGATCATGGTCAACATAGAGTTGCTGCAAATAGCACAAAACATCTTCTTTTACATCTTCTACCAGTTCCTCTTTAATCCATATACTATCAAACCACTCCCTCAGCTCTTTCCTGTCATCCTCATTATTGATAATCAAATTAAGCTCAATATTAGGAGTGCTGGAGAGCCCCAGTCCCCGACGGGTAAAGTTGGAGCTACCCATTATGACATGTTCACGCTTGCCATCATCAATATGGTAAAGTTTGCCATGCAAGAAGTTACTCTGCCTGATTGAGCGGATCTCAACTTTTTCACGTATCCAGGCCGCACATCTTTGTGCAACTTCCTTCTGCTGCAGACGATTTGCCAGTTGCAGACCATCATCCTCGATCTTAAATGCTTTTTTATCACTCTTGTCTGGATCAAGCATAGTAACAAAACGTGGCTCCCCAAATAGGAACCTGAGATTATTAATGCCATCGAGCTGCTTTGACAGAGCCTCATACGCATAAATCGTAAAGTAAGCAGAGACTATGGATAACTTACTGTCAGCCATAATCTTATCGCCCAAAAAATCGGCCACCTTGCCATAGGTGCAGTTGTCACGCACATTACTAATGGTATTGTTTTTTTGCATACTCATCTCTTAATTGATTTAAAAAGATAATACCAAATTCGATGGGGTTGTTACACTCTTTATTGCACTCTTTTGGGTGATTTAGCTTTATTCCGCCATTTGGCACCATGGCCGCGCCCACCGCACTCTACCTTGCCTTGCTCTTTGAGCTTGCGCATTATAGGTTGCCTCCCCAGATGCAGTTGTTGAAAGTGGCGGGTGGATGGCGGGGTATCAGTACGGGGACAGAGAAGTAGTGACACTATTCTATTTTGCGAAGAGATAGGCGTGAATCTGTTGTAGGCACTTGACGCTGCCGGGTTCGAGGTTTTGCAGGCTGCCGCTCTCAAACAGCGAATACTTCTTCTTTTTGCCGACTAATGGCAGTTACGGATAAACTGGGTAGTCTCTTTGAAGTTCAGGAAAGAGGGAGCTGCCTGAGATGGAATATTGCGTCCGGCGTAGATAACTGTCGGGTGCTGCGCCTCCTGTGTCAGTGTGGAGAAGCGTTCGACCCCGCGGCTTAAATCGTGATGCGGGGTATGGGCTGCTTTGATCTCGATCGGTATCAGCTTGCGTCCGCTTGTCAACAACAGGTCAACTTCCAACCCCTGACTGTAGCGAAAAAAGTAGAGGTCGCGATCTTTGCCGGCATTCAAGTTAGCCTTTAGCGCTTCGGTTGCCACCATATTTTCAAAGAGGTTGCCCAGCAAGGGATCGCGTCCGACCTGCTCCGGCGTGCGCAGACCGAGCAGGTAGGCGGCAAGTCCGGTCTCAGTGAAATAGATTTTTGGCGATTTTATCAGGCGCTTGCCAAAATTTTCAAAGTAGGGCTGGATCGTCCAGATGATATATGAAGCCTCAAGCACACTCAGCCACTCGCGCAGGGTAACGGCTGAGACACCAACATCACCTGCCAGCGAGGAGAGGTTGATGAGCTGTCCGACACGTCCAGCCAGCAGACGGATAAAGGTTTCAAAGGGGCGGATGTTACGCAGGTTGATCAACTGGCGCGCGTCACGTTCAACATAGGTGCGGAAGTAGTCACGGTACAACTGGGTTGGGTCAACCACACCATCGGCAAGTCGCGGCATAAAACCATCCAAAATCCACTGGTCACGCTCCTTGGTGATGCCTGTTGTCTGCCACTCCGTGATCGAGAGGGGGAGCAACTCGGCGATCCCGGTGCGCCCGGCAAGCGATTGGGTGAGTAATGCCTGCAGCTCAGGTTGGTGGCTACCAGTGAGCACATACATGCCTTTATCGCCGACTTCATCAACAATTGCCTGGAGATAGCTGAGTAGCGGCGGAGTGCGTTGAATTTCGTCAAATATGGCAGGTGCGGGGTGTCGCAACAGGAAACCGCGCGGATCGCGTAACGCCTCTTCCCGCACATCAGGAACCTCAAGATTGACATAGTCAAAGTTTGGAAAGAGCTTGCGCACCAGCGTTGTTTTGCCCGACTGTCGTGGTCCGGTGACAGTTACTATCGGGTACATTTTGGATAAGCGTAGCAAGTGCGCTTCTATTTCTCGTGAAATGAGTTGGCGGCTTTTGGCTGTCATGGGGAAGATAGTACACTATTGTTGTACAGATTGCAAGTTGAACTTTATATTTGTATATCGCCAGGGGGGGCAGAGAAGGATGTGGTGGGGGGGGACATTACTTCTCTCTCTCCAGTTACCAGATGGAAGTCTAAAGGGGTGTGATGATTTTTAGGCTGGGGAAGGTTGATGCAAAGTCTTTGCTATTTCTGGTTAACAGTCCTTTGCGGTTGATGGCGTAAGCCCCAATCAAGATATCAGCGATTGGACGCTTGTCTTCCATGCCGCTTCTTTTCAACTCTATATGTCTTGCCCAAGCCTTGTGAGCTTGCATCGTGTCAATTGAGAGCCAAGGGGCTTTATAGTCTATTCCGACGGCAGCTAAAAAATCGTCCTGTCTTTTTCTTACACCAAGAAAGGCCGGAGCCAACTCTATGTAGGCAACAGGAGATACCACGAGACCTTCAGGTTGCAGTCGGTCTATAAGATTGGCCGAACTCTGCCCAAAGCTGGCGTCGCTGAGCAAAACGTCGAGAATAAGGCAGGTATCAACCACCCAACTCATACGCTTTCTCCCTCTCGCAGTTCGGCCAGCAGTTGGTCGCTGCTCAGATCGTTGTTCATGTAAGTATGTGCGAACCCCAGCATCGCCTTTGCTCCACGAACAGGCAATTTTCTGGCGAGTGTGATGGTGCAGGTGCAATCATCACTTACAGACCAGACAATTGGTGTGCCTGGCACAATATGCATTTGCTTGCGTACGCTGGCGGGTATGGAGATTTGTCCCCGCTCTGTTACAACTGTGACATCTGTTTTCATGCGCTATATCATACATCATGTAAGTTAATCATGTCAAGTGGAGGAGACGAATTACGTGTTGGGCTGAAGAATGGCAGGGGATTTGGTATATTGCCGGTCAAATGAGTGAAGCGGTTAGTACAGGGACAGAGAAGTAGTGTACTGCTTCTCTGTCCCCAGTAAATAATGCCTGTTATTTCAGCATAAACACTGTCCCGGCCGGCGCGGTGACACGGAAGAAGGCGATCGTCCCCGGCTGGCCCTCGCGGTTGGCGGTGGTCGATGTGCCGCCGTCAGCGGTGATCACGCCATCAAACTCGGGCAGGTCGTCAACCTCCGTGACCCGCGATGGGCTTATCCCCTCAAAGTAGGGCTGGCCGGTCCATATGGCGATGCGCCCGCCGCCGCCACCGCCGTCGTTGCTCTTCGCAGTACTTGTGCCGTTACCTCCATTGGCTGACAGCAATCCGGATGGTGCACCTGCGAAGCGGGCGCAGTCGATAAGCATACCGCCGCCTGAGCCGCCACTACTGTGGTTGCCGACGCATACGCCGGCATCGGCATTGACTGTGCCGTCAATGGTGACATAACGGCGTGCTACTACCCGTACCAGTCCGCCGCCGTGGCCACCATGGCCGTAAATGCCACTGGCACCGCCGCTGCCGGGATATTGTGGCCGATCGCGCGAACCGTAGGTCGCTCCCACGTACCCTTTGCCGCCGTAGCCGGCACCGTTACCTTTGCCGGGGCCGTGGCCAGTGTCTGAATAGCTGCCGAGAAAGCCGCGCCCAGCGGCCGAGAAGAGTCCGTTGGTGAGCACTGTGAGATTACCGACGGTAAACTTTGGCGAACCGCCGTTTACCGGTTCGGATTGCGCGTAGACCCTGCTGTTGGCGGCGATGGTCAAGGTGCCGCTTACATCAATCTCTGCCCCCCACGTGTCGGGGAGGCCGTTAGTGACGCTGGCGTATACGGTGAAGCGTCCGCCGTTGGTGATGGTCATGTCGCCGCCAACGTTCAGGCGTGGCTTATGGCCAGCGGTGCCGAAGTAGCCGACGCGATAGACGTTGGAGACAACAGTACCGCCAATCTCCAGACGAGCACTGCTACCATTGATGGTCAGGTCATTGGTGACGGTAAGGGTAAAGTTGGTGTCACAGAAGCGGACATACCAGTTGGTGACCATGA
>JAAYNR010000072.1 GCA_012520735.1 Lentisphaerota bacterium
AGCCGTGTTCACGCGGCTGCGTAAATGGTAAGAAGCAACATCCCCCTTTTAACCACTCCTTTGCGTCCACTCCGTGGTCGCAAAATCATAGCCATGGTCATTCGTCAGCCCCGACAAAGTTTGTGACTGGTAATGTGTTTGCCATCACACCTTGTACCGATGCGGCAAGCCGCACCGTAACGCGGCGGTTTCGGAGAAACACGCCCTACCTCCGTGCCTTCCATTGCACCCTCCCCTAATCATGGGCATTAAGGCATTCCCCAAATTAAGGCACTCTATCTTCACTCTTCTCCCTCACGCCTCTCATTCAGGCACGACACAAAAAAACCGATCGCTGCCAGAAACAGCAACGCGTACCCGGCCAACTCTGTCCCCTCCTCCGCGAATCGGCGAATACTTCTGGTCATCGAACGCCAATCATAGCCGATCGATTGCTCCCACCCCTCATGACTCCCGGTAATGCCCCCCGCCGCCATAGAGTCGTACACACTCCCTGAGACTTTTTCCCAGTACACCTCCAGCATCTTCTCCCAGTTCATCCGCATCCCGAACAGACGTGAAAAAACCGCCACACAACAAAATCCGGCACACAGTATCCCCCAATAAGGACGCACCACCTCACCGGCAAACGACCTGAAAATCTCCTTGCGCCGCCGCCATACCATTACCAACGCCCACAACACAATAATCGCCGCCGGCAGCTTCCAAAACCCATGCACAACCTTATCAAAGAGGTAATCAAGCTCGCGAACACCACCCAGCAAAGCCATAGCCGTCAGCAACATCCCCGGTAGAAAACGCTCCTTCTTCAACCAAGCACCGCAGGTAAACAATATAGCCGATAAAAACAGAAGTGCCGCCTGTGTCTTTTCAGTTAACGAGTCTTCCCAAAAAAAACCACCCCCTGTATAGAAGTGAACATCCAATAAAAACACCCCCGCCACTCCAGCCATCAGCACAATACCTGCTGCCAGATAGACACCCCCCAGAAGACACCTCTTTAAATCTTTATTCACACCACATCTCCATAACAATTAAAGAAAATCGGTATTATATACAAAATTTGCTTAAATATGGCAAAAATTCATTTTAACGTAGCTCACTTTTAGTATACTATCTAAACAGCGAAATCGGAACTTTACCCTATGTCAACAGAATCTACTAATAAAACCATTACTTCCGACAGCAGCCAACCCGTTAAGTTCAATACCTTTGCCGGTGTCTTTACCCCCAGCCTCCTCACCATTCTCGGTGTAATAATGTTCCTCCGTTTTAATACGGTTGTCGGCTATGCCGGACTCTGGAACACGCTGATTATCCTCGGCATCGCCAAACTCATCACACTCCTTACCGCCCTCTCTCTCTCCTCCATCGCCACCAATATGCAAGTCAAAGGCGGTGGTGCCTACTACCTGATAAGTCGTAGCCTCGGAGCCGAGTTCGGTGGTGTCATTGCCGTCTTTTTCTATATCGCTCAATCCGTCGCTGTCACCCTCTATGTAATCGGCTTTACAGAGGCCGTCTGTGCCGCCTTTCCCGGCCTAGCCATCCATTCTCGTGATATCGCCACTATCACCAATGTAGCCGTATTCCTCTGTGTATTTATCGGTGCCGGCTGGACCATACGTATCCAATACGGCATCCTCGCCATCCTCGGTATCTCACTCCTCTCTTTTGCTATTGGTGCCCTGTTGGGGTTCTCTCCCGAAATTCTAACAGCTAATTTAAGCCCGGCCTGGACCGCTAAATTCACCTTCTTTACTGCCTTCGCCCTCTTCTTTCCCGCCGTAACCGGTATCATGACCGGTGTCAATATGTCGGGCGATCTTACAAACCCCAGCCGCTCCATCCCACGCGGAACCATCGCCTCTATCGCTGTCTCTGGTCTTATCTACACCATACTACTCTTCCTGCTGGCTGCCAGCATACCCCGCGCAATGTTGCTCTCCGACAGTTTTGTCATGCGTGAGCGTGCTCTCTGGGGACCACTCATCTACGCTGGTGTCTTTGCCGCTACCCTCTCCTCAGCTCTCGGCAGTATGATGGGTGCCCCACGCATACTTCAAGCCTTTGCACGTGACAACATCTTCCGCCCCTTTAAAATCTTCAGCTATGGCAGTGGTCCCTCTAACGAGCCGCGCCGTGCCACAATCCTCACCTTTCTTATTGCCCAGACCGGTATCTTTGCCGGCGACCTCAATACCGTCGCCCCGGTCATCACACTCTTTTTCCTGATGACCTATGGTACAGTAAACCTCGCCTGCTTCTACGAGATGTTCTCCCACAACCCCAGCTTCAGACCCACCTTCCGCCTGAACCACTGGACCTTTGCCCTGGTCGGTGCTGTCGGTTGTTTTGCAGTCATGCTCCTCACAAACTTCTTCTGGACTATCATCGCCATCGGCTGTGCCACGCTTTTCTATCTGGCTATGGCACGTGCCCACGTCCGTGTCAGTTGGGGTGATGTCGATAGTGGTGTCGCCTATCAGCGCGCCCGTAACGCCCTCTTGCGCCTGGAACGGGGTAGCTATCACCCTAAAAACTGGCGACCCTCAATCCTCGCCCTCTCCGGTGGAGCCTATAACCGCACTCACCTCACCGCCTACGCCACCTGGCTCACGCGCAAAAGTGGTGTAGTCTCTCTGGCCCAAATTATCCGCGGCAACCTCGACGACCTGCTGGAACGCCAACGTGAAGCCGAAGCCCTGTTGCGCAAATTCATTTTTGAACAACGCTTTGCCGCCTTCCCTGTCGTTGTTGTCGATGAAAACATCCACCGTGCCGTACAGGGTTTGCTGCAAAGCCATGGTCTCGGTCAATTGCGCCCTAACACCCTGCTCCTCGGCTGGAGCCGTGACCTCACCAAAACCGAATCTTTTATCGGTCTCCTCACTCTCACCAAACGTATGGGACGCAGCCTCGTCGTGGTAGCCAATAAAAGACACCCCGATGCCCCTCACACCAATGTTCCAACAGGCGATATCACGGTTTGGTGGACCGACGACCGCAATGGCCACCTTATGTTGCTCCTCGCCTTTCTTTTGCGCCAAAATCGCTATTGGCGCAAAAGAAACCTCCGCATTATCCGCACTCTACCGCTAAAAGGTGATACCGAAGGGGTCACCACAGCCATGCGTACCATGCTTGTAAATGCCCGTATCGAGGCCGATCTCACAGTAGTCGCCACCGACAACACCCTCTCTACACTGCAAAACCTGCTAAACCCTACTGCCGTACTTTTTGCCGGTTTTGAGCCACCCGACGAAACAGCCAATACCACCACCCTCGCCGCTCTCGAACCAATCGCCAATCTCCCCTGTGATGTCCTCTTTGTCCACAGTGCCGGCGATGCCTCTGTTGAAGCATGACACCTTCTCCTGAAAATCAAACACACGCCGCAAACTCACATGTAATCGACCATCATACTGTGTCGTCTCCATACTTCGCTACCATAGCCGCTGCCAACATCCCTGCCGCTCCACCCACAGACGGTTGACAATGCCGATAGCGCAACTCTATCAGTCGCGCTATCTCCTCATCAAACTCTGCCAGTTCTCCCCACCAAGCCACACTATTACAATATGCTCCACTTACACCACTACCGTCAATAAAATCGGCAAAATTACCCCCTCCCAAGTGGATCTTCTCCGTTACTGTCCGTGCCATCGCCACTATATCACTCTCACTAAATACTACTCCGGCCCGACAACACGCCAGCGCAAAATCTCCGTTTATTGCAGCATGGCTGAAATCTTCTCCCTTAATTCCCCTCCCGTCACAACCCGACACTTTAAAATCTCCCCCCGGCCAGTAAGACCAGACACAACTGCCATCAACTGAAAATACAATCCTGTTACGGAAAAATCGTGCCAATGACTCTACGTGTTCCTGCCATAACGGCTCTCTGATCGCCAAGTCCACCTCAAGCATCACTCTGCCCCAGGCATTCATCTGATTCATCGGCATAGGTCGGTCTATACCCAGTATCGGCTCACAATACCACCCCTCAAAACCATCACCGGTGAAACTCTCCTGTTCTCTCCAATACGGCTCATATGCCTGCAAAATTTCATCAGCCACTACTATGATCTCCAGAGCCAACTCCCCGAAACGCTCCTTTAATTCTGCTGAACCTCTCACCTCCCGGGCAAACCGAGCCATTGGATAGAGGATCATCCCGGCATGAACCAGCCAGCAAGTTCGTTTCCCCGCATACGGAGTATTCTGCGAGAAATAGACCGACCCCCACGATGGCATTATACATCCACGCACCTCGTCTCTTTTGCCGTGTAGTGAATCCCTCAGATCAAGCATTACCCTGATCCGCTTCGCCAGAGTCTCTAAATATCGCCTCTCACCGGTAGCCTCATATTGCACCATATATGCATACAGCAGATGCGCCTCGCCCCAGGCGTAAACTCCCGGTTGTGTACTGGCCGCCGGGTTCCACGCATTACCGTTCCAATCACCGACCATTTTCAAAGCCGACTCAGCCGGGCGTTCAGTAACTTCATCGCGCTCAATACCATCAAAAATCTCTTTAGCCGACAACCCTTTTGACCACATAATACCGCCTCATCTTAACCCCTCAAACAATCAACAGAAAATATTATCCAGTAAAACCTCAACATCCTCTGCTGTAACTGCCCGCGGATTTGCCGCTGTTGACCCCGATGTCAGCGTCTCACGTATAATCGCCTCTCTATCGCGTATCGCCTCACCGGCAAATGGTGACTCCAATTTCATCTCATCCATCCAGTCTGCCACCTGCCTCTCCACATCGATACCCAATCGTAACCGCAAATCTTCCAGTGCTGCACCAATTACCGGTCGGTTAAAATCGAGCACCGGCGGCAGACAAACCGCACAGGTTAACCCATGAGCCGCATGCCACCGACTCCCCAAAGGATGCGCCAAACCATGCACCAACCCCAATCTGGCATGCGACAACGCCAAACCAGCCAGATAACTCCCCTCTAACAACGCCTCCGCATTGGTAAAGTCACCGCTGTA
Source organism: Lentisphaerota bacterium (assembly GCA_012520735.1). GTDB lineage: Bacteria > Verrucomicrobiota > Kiritimatiellia > RFP12 > JAAYNR01 > JAAYNR01. The sequence continues at coordinate 5,014 of JAAYNR010000072.1, forward strand.
AACCGCCAACAAATTCTCCGTGATCGCCACCAATGCCAACTCTGAAAGTGCTCTGGTAAAACCGTTGGCGTGTCTGCTTGTGTACGACTCCAACGCCTGCACAAACGCATCCAGTCCTGAAGCCGCAATTGTCCTTCGTGGGCAACTATGCAGCAGCTCTGCATCCAACACCACCAGCCGCGGCATAAAACTGGCATGACGTATCGACTGCTTTAACTCGCGCTCCGGATCAGTCAATACCGACACCACCGTCGCCTCCGACCCCGTCCCCGCCGTTGTCGGTGCCGCAATCAGCGGCACCACAGAGGCCGCTATTTTGGCACCCCTCTGGTAATCGCCGGTCGGCAACGGCGCATCTCGCAAACCCGCTGCCGCTTTAGCCAGATCCACCACACTGCCACCACCAACAGCCGCCACCCAGTCACACCCGCTCTCCACCAGAAATTCACGCAACCGATCCACATCCTGCAACGTCGGCTCACGCCCCTCATGGCAGTAACTAACCACCTCGGCCCCTTGCGGAGCAACAGCCATTATCGCCTCCAGTCCGCCACCGGCCACCAGCGAACGTCCATGCACCACCACACCCCTAACACCAAACACCATCGCCTCACCAATTAATCGCTTAATTGAACCATCACCTGCAATCGTCTGCTGCGGCAACAACAACTCTCTTGGAATAATCACACCTCTCTCCTACTCTCCTGTCACTCAGGTTTAACTGCTAAAAAAATCCCCTCTATTATAACACGCTTCCCCAAATGTACGACAGACATTCCTGTCCCCGGCGGTGCGGCACGCCGTACAGCCGCAGCCACCGAAGGCACCGTAGCCCCGGGCATAAGTTCCGTGTAGTTGACTCACCCACATACTTGCCTTCCGTGGTTAATAAGCAAAGCTCATTTGATACCGGCTCCGGGACTCGGAACTTATTACATTATAGATGCGGCCATTTTTCTGCTATTGCGTCAATAGGCGATATTTGACAATATATGACGTTATTTCCACTGCAATTTAAGTAAAAGGAGCGCAATATGGCAAAGCTGAAGATCGGTATTATCGGTACAGGTGGCATAAGTGAAGTTCACATCGAGGGTTATAAAAAGCATGCGGATGCCGAAGTTTATGCTTTGTGCGACATAAATAAGGAGCGCGCTGAGGCATCGGCCAAGCGTCACGGTGTGCCGCTGGAGCGGGTTTTCACCGACAAAGCGGAGATGTTACGCGCCGTGCCTGAGTTGGATGCCGTAAGCGTCTGTACCTGGAATAATGAGCATGCCCCGTGCACTATCGCGGCATTGAAGGCGGGTAAGCATGTCCTTTGCGAAAAGCCTATGGCTATGAACAGCAAAGAGGCGATGGCCATGAAGGCGGCGGCTGAAAAGGCCGGCAAGCTATTGATGATCGGCTTTGTACGTCGGCACGGTAATGATGCCAAACTGGTAAAAGACTTTGTGGACAATGGCCATTTCGGTGATATCTACTACGCCAAGGCGGCCTATTTGCGGCGGAATGGCAATCCCGGTGGCTGGTTTAGCGACAAGGCTCGCTCCGGCGGTGGACCGTTGATAGATCTGGGCGTTCATGTAATCGACTTTGTCCGTTACGTAATGGGCAACCCCCAGCCGGTCTCTGTCTATGGTGCCACTTTCCACAAACTGGGCAACCGTGCTAACCTCAAGACAACTAAAGGATATCTCGCTGCCGACGCTAAGGCTGACACCAAAGAGATTTGTGATGTTGAAGATCTGGCCACTGCACTGATCCGCTTTGATAACGGTGCGGTTCTCAGTGTCGAGGCGAGCTTCAGCCTTAATATCAAGCACGGGCGTGGCGAAATCGAGATGTTTGGTACTAAGGCCGGTGGCCGTCTCGACCCTAAGCTGGAGATCTTCAGCGAAATCAACGGCTATATGGTAAACGTCAATTTTGACCACGACACTTCTCTGAGCTTCGGCGGTCTCTTTGATGCCGAAATCCACCATTTCGTAGAGTGCGCTCTGGGACGTGCCACCTGCATCGCCCCTGCCGAAGATGGCGTTACACTGATGCGCATTTTAGATGCCATATACAAATCAGCCGCTACCGGTCGTGAGGTGCGCCTCGATAAACCGGTCAAAAAACAGCACTAAAATCACAAAACACGGCCAAACCGATGTTGTTTGTCCGGGGACAGAGAAGCTAAACCGGAGAAGCTAAACCGCTGCGCCTCTGTCCCCGGCACACTTTCCCCTGCACAATCTTAAACCCTAATAAATTGATATCACTGTACCAGCCGGAGGTTTATGAACTATCAGCGTCGGGTCGCCTGTCAGAGAGATGCTGTAGAGGCGCTCAAATGGTATTTTATCACTCAATTCACGGTACGCACCCAGTACCATATCACCAAGACGAACGGTCTGCGTTCTCTCCATCTGACTATATAATGCCACCCCGAATGCCTCGCCATCATTACCCATAATATCTGCCGTAGACCCAATAGATGCCACAAATCCGCCACTCTCTACATAAAGCCCTTTTACCGCTGCCCCCACAGTCGTTGTCAACCCCTGCCAGCGACTCGCTCTGCACCCCATAGCCACCATTATCATAGGACTATGCCAACTGGGCAGGTTGATCTGTGTAGCAGTCAATATAGATGTCCCATCACCAAATTTACCCTCATTTTGCCAATCTGCTGTCAGAGCCACCGGACGCCGCCAATGCAGGCTGTTTTCATAGTTTATCGTTTTGCTGATTATCGTGGCCACAGCACTGGCATCTGCCGTCGGCAAACGGGCAATTATCACATCCGGACACCCATCACCATCTATATCACCCAATATACCATCCACTGCTGCTGTCAGCCCCTCACCACTGACAAACCGTTGTCCCGCCACTGGTGTCGGTATCAACGCTGCGGTATAATCATTAACCGAAACCCTGCGATGCAAAAAATCAAGACTCCCACTCCCCACCAGCAGAATATAGCGTAATCCGCTGCCGTACATCGTAGCCGCAAAGTCCCGTATCGCCCAAGGATCAGCCATACCATCACTGAATGAGTTGTAGATATCCTCAACATCATATATCTCTGTCGCTATCCCCTGACCATTACGCCGCTCCACTAAAACCTCCACTGCTGCCTTAAAGTCATCGCGCCATGCCCTCGGCGGTATAATTATGGCAAACTCCGGACCGCTTTTTTCACTACCCCATACCCGACTCCTTGCCCCGCGAACTGATGGCTTCAGCGTACCGTCAACTGATGCCGCCAGATATTGACTACCTCCCCCTCCGGCAGCCACCACTACCCGCCAACTCGAACTTGCACTATCGTAACTCGTAACAAAATTCTCCACGATCACCGGACTGAACGGCGTGGAGAGATCAAGCACCACCTCCGGCTCCGCTGTAAACCCCTCTATCTCTGTCAACAACTTTTCACCACCACGCCAGCATAAGAGATTTTCCACTGCCCTGTACCTTCGCCGATAGTTAAACCTTAAACCCGTCAATATGAAGAGGGAGTCATCAGTCTCTAATTGAGAGAGGAGTCTGACATTTCTTATCTTTATCGTAACCTTGTCATTGCTAATATTAGTAGAGCTAAAAGAGAAACTTACATCACGAATCTGCTCGCCATACCACTCCTCAACCCCCATCACCGTACTACCCAGAGATATCTGAGCCTTATGATTGCCGCGCTCTGGCCCATGATAATAAGAGAGCAGTCTCACTGACACAGTTGCCTCCCACTCGCCCAATGCCACAGCAGGCAGCGAAACTGTGTATAGTGCTTCACGATTCTCCTCGCGTTCCGCCTTGAAAACCGGTGAAAAAGTCACATACGGCTCATTGGTAAATGAACTGTAACCCTGTCGGGCCGGATAGTCGGTGCCGTAAAACGAAATAGTCTCGCTAAACCACTCATTGGTGCCTCCAGTGAAGCCTAGGGGACTGCCATCAATCGCCGCCATCGTCTCTCCCTGCTCCAGCGATACCCAGTAAACACTCTCCGGCGCGTACTGGCTCTCCGGTGCCATCCCATAGAACAGCAACGAATTGTCACTGCCCAGACTCCAGGCATTGGTCACTCCCCGCGATGTCAGCAGCAGGTTGCCGCTCGTCGCAGCCTGCTCCACTGTCGCTAACAACCACCCACCAGCTACCGCCAGCTCCTCCAATGTAACCCGGTAGAGACCACTATGCCGCAGACTGAGCCGAACTCGCTCCGCTGGCTCCTCCTCCTGCCACTCCTGCACGCGCTCGCCACCACCAATCCAGCTCTGCCCCACCCCACCGCTATACGGCATGGTCACCCCACTATAGGTCGCCGCCGACACCAGCAACTCCCCACCACAAGCCACAATGTAGATGCCCACGACCAGCAACAGCCCTGAAAACACACCTCTTCTGTTAGCTAAAGACTCACCCATATAAGCATTATTTACTGTTTGTTGCTGACACATGGGGATGCAAAGCCCTACGACACGCTTATCTCGCAACTACTCCTGCAATACCACCCGGAAAAACCCGGTTGGCGAACTCTTGTCCGGCGGTTGTACCACAACCGTGGTCTTTGTATCTATCGCCTTAATTGTCACTACCGGTTGCCAGAAGGTGCCAAGGCGTGCACTCCACTGAACCGTATAGGTCCGCTCCGGCAAAGAGGTGAAGCTTAGTACTACACCGCTATTGGTCATGCTGATCATCTCAGTCTTAAGCGTGCCAACTTTAACATCGTAGACCCACCAAACCTTGCCGACTTCATCACGTACCGCAAAGTCGTACTCTTGCCCAGCCTCCAGACCCGGCACCTTGAAGCGGACAAACTGCTGCTCACCCGCCTCAATAAAAACATCATCAAACCATATTACCACTCCATTACTGTCTACCAGATAGAGCGATACCCAATCGTCTGCCTCTACATCATAGGCAATAAACTCAACATAAACACCATCCGCCGCCGCATAAGCCCGCAGATCAATACCGGAACTCATCGGGCCTGTGCCACGATAACCGGCATTGAGCGGCTGGTTGAAGCTACCCTCACGGTAATAGTCGCCGGAGTAGACCGTATGGTAAATCACAGCGTAGTCCTTATCGCTCTTTTCAGCACGATTACGTTCAATGTTCTCGGCCTCGGATGTTCCCTCTTGCGGACGTTCGGTCAGGTAGTCGTTATCACCGTAGAAACGTATCTCATAGGCACCCGGCTTCAGGTTATCGAAGCTGTAGAAACCATCGGCCGCCGCATTGGTCACTGCCACTTCCACACCATCGAGGTAGAGCTTGATCAGCATATTGGAGGTTCCGGGATCACCCGGATCACGCATTAGCGTACCATCACGGTCAGCATAGCCGTAGCCATGAATCCGTGCCGGGTAGTAGTAACCGAAGTCGTAGGTGTCGTCATATTCACCCTGAACGACCGTTGCCTCGGCACCGCCATGCAGGTCAGAGTCGACATCACCCGCCCCTGCCTTGGTTGTGGTAGGACGCCAAATGCCGCCTATATCCTTGACCGAAACTTCGTAGACCGGCTGCCCCTCGCCTTGACCATTGTGATCATCATCGAGCAGGAGGTTGTCAAAGCGGTAGTTGCCTTTGGCATCTGTCACCGTCACGACCGTAACCACGATATCACCGGGATAGGTGATCTTCAGTTGCACCTCAACCCCAACGATGCCGACCTCAATGTAATTCCCGTACTGGTCCTTATCCTGAATGCCATTGCCATCGAAGTCTTCCCACACCCTGTCACCGAGTGACGCCGGCGCGTAGTAGAAACCGAAGTCGCCGGTGGTGTTTGTCTGACCACCAACAACCGTCACCGCATAGCCATCAGGCTGGCTGTTATTATCACT
>JAAYNR010000235.1 GCA_012520735.1 Lentisphaerota bacterium
CGGACTAACTTCATCAACTACTTCCTCGTTGTCTCAGACTTCGTCCAGTGGGCACGCCGTAACGATATCCCCGTTGGTCCCGGGCGTGGCTCCGGTGCCGGCTCCATGCTCGCCTATGCTCTCGACATCACTCAGATCGATCCTATCCGCTTCGACCTTATTTTTGAACGTTTCCTTAACCCCGAACGTGTCTCCCCGCCCGACTTCGACATCGACTTCTGCCAGTCACGCCGTGACCTTGTCCTCCACTATGTCAAAGAGAAATACGGCACCGACCGTGTCGCACAAATCGTCACATTCGGTAAACTCGGTGCCAAAACCGTCGTCCGTGATATCGCTCGTGCTCTGGAGATACCTCTCGAACGCTCCGACACCTTCTGTAAACTTATCCCCGAATCCCCTGATATGACCCTCGCCAAGGCCAAAACTGACAACCCGCAGTTCGATGCCATGTGCGCCACTGACCCCGACCTGCGGCGTATCATGCGCTACGCCGAAACTATCGAAGGCCTCTATCGTAACGCCGGGGTCCATGCCGCCGGTGTCGTTATTGGCGATCGCCCCCTGATCGACATCATCCCGCTGGCGCGTGATAAAGAGGGGCAACCCGTTACACAATACTCAATGAAACCGGTCGAAGATTGCGGTCTCCTCAAAATGGACTTCCTCGGCCTCAAAACCCTCACTGTCATTAAAGAGTGTGTCGACCTTATCAAAGAACTCCACAATATCGATATCGACCCCATACAACTCCCACTCGACGACAAACTCACCTTTGACCTCTTCAGCCGCGCCGATACCGTCGGTGTCTTTCAAGTCGAGTCTGCCGGCATGAGACGCGTTCTCGCCGACCTTAAGCCAACCTCTATCGATGAAATTATCGCTGTCATCGCCCTCTTCCGCCCCGGCCCTATGGATATGATCCCCACCTTTATCAAACGCAAACAGGGTAAAGAAGAGATCATCTACGACCACCCACTCCTCGAACCTATCCTCAAAGAGACCTACGGTGTCATGGTCTATCAGGAACAGGTTCAACGCGCTGCTAACATCCTCGCCGGCTACTCACTCGGTCAGGCCGATATGTTGCGCCGTGCCATGGGTAAAAAACTCCGCGAAGAGATGGCCAAAGAACGCGCCAAATTCATTGCCGGTTGTGTTAAAGCAAACAACATCCCCGAAGAGCAGGCCGGCCAGATTTTCGACAACATGGAGAAATTCGCAGGCTACGGTTTTAACAAATCACACGCCGCCGCCTACGGAGTTATCACCTACCAGACAGCCTGGCTTAAAGCACACTACCCTGCCGAGTATATGTGCGCCCAGATATCCTCTGAAATAGGAAACTTCGATAAACTCCCCGGCTTTATCAGCGAGGCCGAAACCATGGGCATGAAAATCCTCACCCCGTGTGTTAACCGCTCCTCCGCCCGTTTCACACCTGAAACCCGTCGCAATGGTAAAACCGCTGTCCGTTATGGCCTCGGTGGCATCAAAGGCGTCGGCGAGATGGCCGCCGATCTTATCATCAAGGAGCGCCGCCAAAACGGTGAATATAAGTCGCTGGTCGACTTCTGCTCCCGTGTCGGTGGCAATGCCCTCAATAAACGTGTCCTCGAAGCTCTCATAAAATGCGGAGCTATGGACTGCTTCGATATGCACCGCGGCCGCCTCCTCGCCGGCATAGCCACTGCCATGGCTCGTGCCTCTGAAAAAATCCGCGAACGCGAAAGCGGTCAGGGCAATCTCTTCAATACCCTCTCCGAAGATGCCCCCGGTATGGAGGCTATCCTTGGCGACGACCTCCCCGATGCACCCCCTCTCTCCAACCATGAGGCTCTCTCCGCCGAACGTGAACTACTCGGTATCTATATATCCGGGCACCCCCTCGATAACTACCGCAATATGATGCTCGACTTCCAAACCTTCAGCCTCAGCACACTCGACTCACTACCCGAAGGCCGTGATGTCAGAGTAGCCGGACTTGCCACCTCAGTGCAACGTCGCATATCGCAAAAAACCAAAAAACAGTGGGCCACCATCCTCCTCAGTGATGGCGAGAACACCATCGATGTCCCCGCCTTTGCCGAGACTTTCGCAGCTTATGAAGCAGCCTGTGTCGAAAACGAACCTCTCCTCGTTTGCGGTCAGGTAAAGCGCCGTGACGGTCAGGTTCAAGTTATTGCCAGAGAGATATATCGCCTAAACGAAGCCCCCAACAACTTCGCCGACCACGTCATGACACTGGTTCGCGTCGACGACACCGCAGAAACTCGCCTCCAGCAGCTCGGTGAGCTCGCCACCACCCACCCCGGCAACACCCGGATGTTAATCTGCCTCAGCTACCCAACCGGCCAGAAGGTTGTCGTTGAATCATCCCCTACTAAAAGTGTCGCCCTCACCACCTCCTTCATCAGCCAAACCGAAGAGCTACTTGGTCGCAACACCGTCCGGTTCAATGCCCGCCAGGATATCTATAAAAACCCACCCCCGCGCCGTTACGGCGGCCGTAACTGGGGTGATTGATCCTAACTCTAAAAATCACCAGTAACCACACCTCAAAACGGAAAGCACCTATGACGACCATCGTAGCCTTTGGCGACTCCACCACCGCCCCCCGTGGCTCCCTCACAGTCTATGCCGACCTCCTCCGCCACGAACTCCCCCAACACGGCATACCCGCTAACGTCATCAACTCAGGCGTTGGCGGCAACTCCACTGCCGACGGTCGCAACCGCTGGCAAACCGCTGTCCTTGATCACAAACCCGACATCACCATTATCCAGTTTGGCATCAACGACTCCGCCATCGACCTCTATAAAACCCCTCCTGTCACTACCCCCCGCCTCTCACTCACACAATACATCGCCAACATCGAATACTTTATCAACTCCCTCCGCCAGCACCACTGCCAGCCCGTACTCATGACCCCCAACCCCTTGCGCTGGGCCCCCAGAACCCTTGAACTCTACGGCCAACCACCTTATCGACCCACAGAAGTCGACGGCTTCAATGTCATCCTGCACGACTACGCCGCCGCGATTCGCGACATCGCCAAACGCCACCACACCCCCCTCATCGACATCTACACCACCTTCCAAAACTACAGCCCTAATGGCACCACCACCGCCGACCTCCTCCTCGACG
>JAAYNR010000121.1 GCA_012520735.1 Lentisphaerota bacterium
GAGCGGGCGCGCCAGGCATTGGCTACGGTTGGGCTGACAGGTCGTGAGAAGCATACACCTGGTGAGCTATCCGGCGGCCAGCAGCAGCGCGTGGCCATTGCCCGCGCCATGGTGACCAGTCCCACGGCTATCTATGCCAATGAAAACTGGAACACCACTATTTCAGCGGGAACTGAGGTTTTTTTCTTTGTCAATAACCGCAAATTGAACAAAGGACGCCTCTTTACTGCCAATGAGGTCAGCTCAGGAGCAGCAGTCTGCGTGATCGGTGAGACTATCAGAGAGAAGCTGTTCGGTACTGCTGACCCAATTGGAGCGCGCTTGCGGCTAAACCGCCTCTCCTGCGAAGTGGTCGGTACTCTGGTCGCCAAGGGCCAATCCTCAATGGGGCATGACCAGGACGATCTGGTGGTGATACCGTTGCGCACCTTCCAGCGCCGTGTGGCTGGTAACACCGACATCAGTATGATTCAGGTGTCGATGCACGACGGTGTAGAGACAGAGGCGGTGCAGGCGGAAATTACGCGGGTGCTACGTGAGCGCCGTCACCTCTCCGCTACTCAGGAAGACGATTTCGACGTGATGGACATGAAAGAGATTGCCACAATGCTCTCCGGCACCACCAAGGTGTTGACCGGTCTACTGGGAGCGGTGGCGGCGGTCAGCTTGCTGGTGGGCGGTATCGGCATCATGAATATCATGCTGGTCTCGGTTACTGAGCGCACCCGCGAGATCGGGACCCGTCTGGCGATTGGCGCCCTTGAGTGGGAGGTGCTGTTACAGTTTCTGGTTGAGGCGGTGGTGCTCTCCTCCTGCGGTGGACTAATCGGCATCATCATCGCTATGGCAGCATCAGTGGTATTAACCACCGTTTTAGAGGTCCCGTTTGTCTTCAATGCTACGATCATTATGACCGCCTTCCTCTTCTCTGCGGCTGTCGGCGTGGTCTTCGGCTACTTCCCAGCGCGCAAAGCGGCCCAGTTGAATCCGATTGAGGCATTGCGGCACGAGTAGGGGCGATGGGGACAGAGAAGTAGTGGAGCGGGCTGGTGGTGAGCTGTGGTTTTTGCGACCACGGAGTGGATGCAAAGGAGTGGTTAAAAGGAGAAAAGGGGGCATAGCTTCTCTGTCCCCGGTAAATGCTGCATGCCCGGCTCGAGCAGGTGCTCGGGGCTCCCATGGTTCATGTCCGGCAGGCAATGTGAGTGCTGTGCCGTGGGGTAAGCGAGTGGCTGTGCCAGAGGCTTTTTTCTTTTACCTTCTCCTTTAGGATGCCAAATATGGCAGCTGCGGTAATAAGAACCCTTAGACTGTGGCGTGGGGAGAGCCCTTAGCCGCATCATAACAAGGTGTAATGATGCTGCCTGTTGATATGGTCGACAAAGCTCATGACAAAGCTTACGACAAAGCTCACGATAAAGAATAGAGCCCGGTGAAACCTTGAGGGAACGAGGTGGTTACAGGGTGGTCAATAGCGGTAGTGTTCGGCTTTGTAGGGGCCTTCAACGGGGACGTTTATGTAGTCGGCCTGTTTTTTTGTCATGACGGTGAGTTTGGCACCAAGGTGGTCGAGATGGAGGCGGGCAACCTCTTCGTCGAGTTTTTTGGGGAGGCGGTAGACACCAATTTCGTGTTTCTCCTGCCAGAGTGATATTTGCGCCAGGGTCTGGTTGGTGAATGAGTTTGACATTACAAATGAGGGGTGTCCGGTGGCACAACCGAGGTTTACAAGGCGTCCTTCGGCGAGGAGGTAGATGCAGTGGCCGTCGGGGAAGATAAATTTGTCGACTTGCGGCTTGATGTTGACCTGTTTGATCCCGGGCCAGGTTTTGAGGCGATTGACTTCGATTTCGTTGTCGAAATGGCCAATGTTGCAGACGATTGCCTGATCGCGCATTTTCGACATGTGTTCGGCGGTGATAACATCGCAGTTGCCGGTAGTGGTGACAAATATCTGGGCATGGGGGAGGGCATCTTCAATGGTGGTGACTTTATAACCGGCCATGCAGGCTTGAAGGGCGCAGATGGGGTCGATTTCGGAGACCCATACCTGAGCGTGCTGACCGCGGAGTGATTCGGCTGAACCTTTGCCGACATCACCGTAGCCGCAGACCATGGCGACTTTACCGGAGATCATGACATCCATGGCTCGTTTGATGCCATCGACGAGTGATTCACGGCAACCGTGGATGTTGTCGAATTTTGATTTGGTTACGGAGTCGTTGACATTGATGGCCGGCACCAGCAATTTGCCGGCCTGCTCCATCTGGTAGAGACGGTTGACACCGGTGGTGGTCTCTTCAGAGACACCTTTCCAGCGGGCCACGGCGTTTTTAAAGTAGTTGGGCTCTTCTTTAAGGATTTTTTTAATGAGAGCGTTGATGATGGCAAGTTCTTCGACATCGGTTGGGGTGTCGAGGAATGAGGGGTCTTTAAGTGCCTGATAGCCACGGTGGAGGAGGAGAGTGGCATCACCACCATCGTCGACAATAAGGTCGGGGCCGTTGCCGTCGGGCCAGGTGAGTGCCTGTTTGGTGCACCACCAGTATTCTTCGAGTGTTTCACCTTTCCAGGCAAAGACAGGGATACCGCTGGCAGCGATAGCGGCGGCGGCATGGTCTTGAGTGGAGAAGATATTGCAGGAGGCCCAGCGGACATCGGCACCGAGGGCGACGAGTGTTTCGATGAGGATGGCGGTCTCAACGGTCATGTGGAGGCTACCCATGATACGGGCGCCCTGAAGCGGTTTGGCTGGGCCATATTTAGCGCGGGTGGCCATGAGTCCGGGCATCTCTTTTTCGGCAATTTCGATAGAGCGACGGCCCCAGTCGGCCAGAGAGATATCTTTTACTTTATAGGGTAGCATGGAGGTGATTCCTTGAAATATGGTTAATAGGGAGAGCCGCGCAGAGGTGAGACAATATGCGCGGCTGATTTCAGTTTTATTTTGCGCAGCGGCGTTTTTTGGTGGTGGCGGTTAAGCCACAGGCTTCGCGCAGGGCAGCGGTGCGATCGGTTTTTTCCCAGGGGAACTGGTTGCGCCCGAAGTGGCCGTAAATGGCGGTCTGGCGGTAGTTCCACTTTTTGGGAGTGAGCAGACCGAGATCGTTTATCAGGGCTGCGGGACGGAAGTCGAAAATTTCGCCTGAGGTGAGGACTTTGGCAATAACCTCTTCCGGAACGGTACAGGTGCCGCAGGTAGAGACGTTAATAGAGAGTGGTTTGGCGATGCCGATAGCATAGGCGACCTGGATTTCGCATTTTTCAGCGAGACCGGCAGCGACGATATTTTTAGCGGCATAGCGGGCGTAGTAAGCGGCAGAGCGGTCGACCTTGGAGGGGTCTTTACCGGAGAAGGCACCGCCACCATGTGAGCCCACGCCGCCATAGGTATCGACAATGATTTTACGTCCGGTGACCCCGGAGTCGCCCTGCGGGCCACCAATGACAAAACGCCCGGTGGGGTTGATAAACCACTCGGTCTTATTGGTGAGGAGTCCGGTAGGCTGCAAAACATCAATAGCGACCTCTTTGAGGTCTTTAGTGATTTTTTTAAGGGGGATATCGGTGGTTTGGTGTGAGATAACCACGGAGGTGATGGCGATTGGTTTGCCGTCTTCATGGAGGACAGAGACCTGCGCTTTGGAGTCGGGCTCCAGATATTCGATGGTGCCATTTTTGCGCAACTCAGCCAGACGCTCCAGGAGGCGGTGGGAGAGGATGATGGGGGCGGGCATAAGCTCCGGGGTAGCAGTAGTGGCATAGCCAAACATCATACCCTGATCACCGGCACCTTGATCTTCGGGTTTATTGCGGGTGACACCCTGTTTGATGTCGGGTGACTGCGCATGGAGAGCACAGAGGTAGTTAAAGGTGTCGTAAGAGTAACCGAGGTTAGGTTTAACATAGCCGATATCCTTAACTACGGCGCGGGCGATCTCCTCGGGGTTGATTTTCTCCCAGCCGTCGCAGGTAATTTCGCCGGCATTGACAGTGAGGTTTGAGGTAACGAGAGTCTCACAGGCGACGTGCGCCTTGGTGTCTTGCTTCAGGCAGGCATCGAGAATGGCATCAGAGATCTGGTCACAGACCTTGTCAGGGTGTCCCTCAGAGACTGACTCCGAGGTATACACATGGCGACTAAACATTTTGCTCATAACAGCAACTCCGAATATGGTTTAAATTTATAGTTATTTAATTTATCAGTTTACGGGGGACAAAACAAGCGCAAACAAAACATCGACTAAGTTGGGTTGAAAAATTCCTCGTGTTAGTGGTAAGATGTGGTTTTCAAAAGTGGAGGAAATGATGAGTGAGAAAAAACTGTTTTGTGTAGATTTGGGAGCTTCGGGTGGCAAGTGCTTTGTTGGTACCTTTAAAAAGAGTGGTGATTTTACGATGGACGAGGTGCACCGTTTTGACCATGGCGGAACCTCGTTTTATCTGGCCGATCGCTCCGGGGCGGTAAGTGAGCGTTCTTACTGGGACGACACAGCGATTTACGACAATATTATTAAGGGGTTACATGCATACCGGCGCGAACGCGGCAGTAGTGTTGATGCAATCGGGATCGACACCTGGGGGGCCGATGGTGCCTTTATGAGTGCTGACGGCGAGATGCTGGGGAAGGTGCATACATATCGGGATCATCGGCTTGATGCCATGTGTGCCGAGGTGATTGCCAAGTTAGGCGAGAAACAGATTTACAGCATAACAGGGGTACACTTTCAGCCGTTTAATGTGAGTAACCAGCTTTTATGGTTTGTGACGCGGCGACCGGAGCTGTTGAAGCTGGCGGAGAGATTCCTGCCGGTGCCGACATTATTCAATTTTTACCTATCGGGCGCAACAGCGGTTGACTCTTCATGGGCCAGTGTTACTCAATTGATGGATGCAGCGACTCACGAGTGGTCGGAGACCATTATGAGTGCTTTGGGCGTGCCCGAGAGAGTCATGCCACAGATTGTTGAGCCGGGGACGATTATCGGCAAATTGCGGCCTGAGCTGGCAGAGGCTATCGGGATCAGTAGAGCTGATGTAGTGGCGGTGGGGGCACACGATACGGCAAGTGCCTTTGCGGCAGCACCGATTGATGATCCTGACCATGCGCTGATTATAAGCTCGGGGACATGGTCGCTGGTGGGGCGGTTGATCCCCAAACCGATAACCAGTGAGGCGGCCATGGTTACCGGCATCAGCAATGAGGGTGGAATTGGTAATACCCGCTTCCTGAAGAATTGTATGGGAACCTGGATAGTACAGGAGCTGCTGCGAGTCTGGGAGGCTGAGGATGGCAAGCGGATGAGCTGGCGGGAGGTTGATACGATAGCCCCGGCGGCAGCGGCTTTCAGTGCGTTTATTGATCCGGACGACAAGCGGTTTTACAACCCTGCCAACATGGAGAGTGCGATCCGTGAGTTTATTACAGAGACGGGACAGCAACAGCCAGTTGGCCGTGGAACAATTCTGCGGGTGGTTTATGAGAGTCTGGCATTGAAATACCGGATGGTAAATGAGCAGATCGTGCCGATCTGCGGCACACCTACCAAAGTTGTACATATTGTGGGTGGTGGCAGCGGTAATTTGCTGCTAAACCAGTTTACGGCTAATGCCCTTAACCTGCCGGTACATGCCGGCCCGAAAGAGGCGACAGCAGTGGGGAATCTGATGGTGCAGGCGATGGCAAAGGGGATTATAGGTTCAATGGCTGAGGCTCAGCCGTTTATCCGCAAGACCTTTGCGGTGCAGACTTTTATGCCGCAAGATGTAGCCGCCTGGGATGAGTCATATCAGAAATTTGGCGAAATTTGCTGTCGGGCAAAGGGGGCATCCTGTTGACCATTGTTGTGGTTACAGCTATTGGTTCAACCTGGAAATGTGAGTTAATTCACCACAAAAAACGCAAAGAGAGCAAGGAGAGAGCCTGACGAGTTACTTATAACTTGGTAGGGAAGACACGGAGGGCACCGGTAGCGGGGTCGGGGTGGATGGTGACACCACAACGATAGACAGGGCTGAGAATCTCTGATGTAAGCACCTGCGCCGGAGAGCCGTCGGCGACGATACGCCCCTCATGCAGCAATACCATACGGGGGAAGTACTCGGCAGCGAGGTTGAGGTCGTGGCCGATCATCATGATGGTGACGCCCTGCTCGCGGTTGAGTCGTTCAATCAAAAGCAGGGTGTCGAGACGGTGGTTCATATCGAGGTGGGCGGTGGGCTCATCGAGGAGGATAATGCGTGGGCGTGCGGCCAGAGCCATGGCGATGGAGACGCGCTGGCGTTCGCCGCCGCTCATCTCCTGAAAGATACGGCGCTTGAGATGAGAGGTTTCGGTCAGTGCCATGGCTTCGGCGATGATACGGCGGTCTTCGCGTGAAGGGGGCGACCAACGACTGAGGGCGGCGGTGCGGCCCATCATCACCAGTTCGCCGGCGGTAAAGGGCATGGTCGATTCGAGTTCTTGTGAGACAATGGCGATAGTTCTGGCTCGTTCAGCGGCGGTAATTTTAAGGAGTGGTTGGCCGTAGAGTGTTACAGTACCGCCGGTGGGGCGTATAAGGCCGGTGATGATACGGAAGAGGGTCGATTTGCCAGCTCCATTGGGACCTATTATTGCAACTCGTTCACCGGTTGTGACGGTGAGGGTGAGGTCGCTGATAACCGGTGTGGCAAAGTAACCGGCAGTGACATTTTTGAGATCAATAGCTGGAGTGTTTGATGACATGGCGGGGGTTAGATTTCCCATTCGTGGCGACGGCGGCGCAATAAAAAGAGGAAGAAAGGGCCGCCGGTGAGGGCGGTTATCACCCCGACGGGGATTTCGCGCACAGGGATTAGCGAGCGGGAGAGGGTGTCGCAAATGACCAGAAAAGCACCTCCGGCCAGAAAAACAGCGGGGATCAGGCGGCGGTGGTCGGGCCCGGAGAGCTGGCGCACAGCGTGAGGTACGATCAGACCGACAAAACCGATCAAGCCGGCGAGAGCTACGGCTGAGGCGGCAGCGAGGGTAGCAGCGGCCAGTGAACAGCCGACAGCAAAGCGGGTGCGGATGCCGATGTTATGGGCCATTTCACGGCCGAGGGTGAGGGCATTAAGGTCGCGAGCCATGGCGAGTGAGACGACAAAAGCGATTAAGCCGCAAACGCCACAGCCCACCAGAATACGGATGTCGCCGGCCTGGAGATTACCGAGCATCCACCATAAAATACCGTGGAGCCGTTCGTTGCGGGTGAAAGAGAGTGTGACCATCAGGACACTGGAGAGCATGGTGCTGACTACCACACCACTGAGGATAAGTCCGTGTACTGAGGTGTGGCCGTGCCGTGAAGCGAGGCGATAGACGATGGCAAGGGTTACAATAGCGGCGACAAAGGCTGTCATTGGCAGGGCATAGGCACTGTAATTGACAAAACCGGTAGCTATTGCCAGAGCTGCCCCGACGGCACCACCACTGCTGACACCAAGGACATAAGGGTCGGCGAGGGGGTTACGTAGAACAGCCTGTAAAACGGCACCGGCGCAAGAGAGTGTGCCGCCGACGATAAATCCGGCCAGCACCCGCTGTGTACGCATCAAAAAGAGAGCTCGGCCCAACTCCGTAGAGGTGTCGGGCCAGGCGATGCCTTCTTGTCCTACCATGAGCGAGAGGAGCGGTATAATGAGGCTTACAGCAGCCATAAGCCAGATGAGAGGGACTCTTTTCAACTTATGGTCACCGGTTTAGATTTAGAGAAACTGCAATTAAGCGAGTGGTTGAAGTCAGTGCCGCTGAAGCGGAGCCGCAAGCCTTTGCCATTTGGGGTGACCTGTGCAATAAGCGAGGCAGGTTCGCTGTTAGCGTGGGCGTGGAGAGCGGTAATAAAACAGGCAGCGCGGGCGGGGCGGATATTGGCAAACTCAATACCATCAAGGGTACGGCGCGGATAGCCGGGGGACTTGACGAGTTCGTTTTTGTAGGCAGTACCGCTGAAGGGGAGCGAGGCCCAGGCGGCTACCTTGAGTGAACCGTGTTTACCGGTGAGATTCCACGTGTTGGGGGTCTCCTGTGGCTCAAAAGGTGCTGCGCCATGAAAACGGAGATTAAAAATGGCAGGAGCGGCAGTTTTAACCTCATCAATAACGACCCACAAGTGAGGGCGGAAGTAGAGTAGGGTACGGTAGAAGGTTTTGAGACCGGCTTCGGGTTTATAGGCGGGGGCGGCGTTACCGGTGACAATATCGAAACGGCGCTGCTGCGCGGCGCGGACGATATATCCCTCAGGTTTTCCCTGGCGCATCTCGAGGTCTTCAAACCACATGGCACCATCACCTGTTTGGCCGATGCCATTAACGAGCAGAGTGTTTTGGAAGGTGGTCTCTTTACGGGTGTAGCCGTCGTCGGGGATAAGCCACTCATTAAAGGCGTGGATCATGAGATGGGCGGCATCGGGGTGCATATGGCCACCAGCCACATTATGGCGGAAGTGGCGTGCGGCATGGTGCCCGGAGTTAGGGCCACACTTAAAAACACTCAAGGAGTCGTCCGATCCCCAGCCACTACGCATGATAACTACATCTTTATCGGTGAAGTGTTTTAATGTGGGTTCTCGGGTGGGGGCGATTGGTTTTACAGTGGGGTCATATGCCAGCAGGTTGAGGAAAGTGGAGCTTTCGCCATTGATATCGGCGGCTGAGGCCTCATCGGCCAGCCATTGGGCATGGCCATTGCGGAGGCGACTTGCGATAACGCGGAGATGGGAGTCGGGGCCGTGCCAGTGGACATCATCGGTGTCGCTGGTTTGGACAAAAGCGATAGGAAAACAGCCCCCTTTGCGTGAGCGCCAGGAGTTGTGGGGGAGCATATTGTGGATCATGGAGATCGGGTGGTTTTTATAAAATTCACTATATTTGAAAAGCTCCTCGCCCAGGAGGTCTTCGGCCAGCCACATGGATTTCACCATATAGTCTATATGGTACTGACCATAGGCCTGGCCTTCGGCAGAGGCACCGTCGGGGCCGAGAGCCAGCAGCATAAGGCGGAGTTTTTCCATCGACATTTTAAGCCAGCGGCCGGGGCCGTTGATTTCGCCCCAGAGGGCAAAACCGGCCATCATGATGCCGCCGTGGACTACGCCCATGTGGTTCCAGGCATAGCCGAGAGGGTAGGCATCGCGGTAGGCAGTCCAGCTACGGTAGACTTTCTCGGTACGGTCGGCCAGAGTTTGTTGAATCAGCGTGATGGTTGCCGGGGAGAGGTGGTGGTAGAGCCAATCGTAGGCGAGTGCCATACCTGATGCCCAGTGGCCATAATTGAGGCTGAGCGACCACTCTTTCTCGGCGGCCATGGCTTCGATAGCAGAGACGGCGGCTTTGAGGAAACGTTTGTTTTGGGTCATGCGATAGGCGACGGCATTATGCTGCAACCACTCACCATAAGGGCGGGTGTCGCCTTGGAAATCGGGTCTCTTTTTAGAGTCGGCCACAGCGATGATCCGTTGCAGAAAGGAGTCATAAGGTGCTTTGGTGAGTTGCGAGCGAAGCTCGGTGATACGGTCTTCGGTAGCAAAGAGGCGGGGGTGGATACCCAGAAGACGGTTTTCGAGTGGGGTAGATGAGTAGACAATATCTTTCTGCGCAAACGGAGTTTTTACCATGACGATCCCTTTCAGATGGTTTAGTGTGTCTCAGGATAACCTGATGTTGATAATATCTCAAGACCAGACATCATCGATAATACGTCGTACCAGAGTAGTCCAGCGCTTCATGCGGGTGAAGTCACTCTCAAGCGTCTCGACATCTTTGAGGTGGATATGGGGAAAACCACCGCGGCAGGCGGCGAGGCCCTCGGTGATTATTTTACGGACGCGGTCTTCATTATAGCCACAGCAGACCATATCGGTGGGGTTAGGACGCCAGGAGATGGTGTAATCGGTGCCGATTTGTTAGGCGCAGTGACGGACGTTAGCAACGGGGGTGACGGCAATACTGCGGAGGTTTTTAAGCTGGCGCAACATACCAATTTTTTCGCCGAGGTCTTCACAGCAGCCGTAGTGGACTAAGCCGAATTTTTCAAAAAAGGCGAGGAGCGAGTGGAGCTCTTGCGGCGACTCATACATATCGATCATAAGTTGTTCCATACCGCGCAATTTGGTGATACTGGTAGAGATATCGGCATTGAAACCGGAGTAGATCGGGTAGCGC
>JAAYNR010000179.1 GCA_012520735.1 Lentisphaerota bacterium
ACTTATGAAGATAGCTGCTTGAATTTTTTGTTTTTTGACAATAGCTAACGGGTTAGCTACTAATTACTACCTCATTATTGAGGCAGCATCCTACTCGGTTGCTTCGGTTGGGGTGTCGGCACCTGATTCAGCCGCAATATCAACATCAGCCGCTACTTCAATAGTTACCGGCTCTGTTTCGGGGCTCTCAGCGGCAGGTTCCTCGGCATCAGGTTTGGCCGGGGGCGCGGCAACCTCATTAGCGGGGAGAAGATCACCGGCAAAGAGGTCGGCCTGATCGAAGAGCGACTTTTTCTCCCGTTTCACATAGCGCAACACCATCTCCTTGTTACCCTCAGCGATATGTTCCCAGCTAGTATCGGTTTTAGCTGCAATAAGGGTATCCAGCAGCTCGGCAGCTGCGGTTTTATCACCTTGCTGAGCGATACAACGAGCCTCACCAATTAGTGCCAACGGTGCCAGATAGTGGTTGCTGTTTTCCGCCTGAAAGCCGGCAAAAGCCTCACGTGCCGCATCAAAATTGTCCTGTGCCTCCAGCACATGCGCCTTACCCAATTGAGCTATGCCGACAAACGGGTGTGAAGAGTGCCGCAACAGAGCGTTATAACTGTTAAGAGCATCGTCATAACGTCCGGCATCATAATAGGCCTTAGCCAGACTGAACTGCGCCAGCAACCCAACACCGGAACTGCCATACTGACTGACCATAGGCTCGAGATCCTCCACACTATGAGCAGTCAGCAACTGCTCCGAGCCTACGCGGTTACGAGTTGCCTTATGATTACGGTATAGAGCACTCAGACCGAAAATGGCTACGATGATAACAATATAGAGCGCGATCTTCTTCCCTTGAGTATGCCACCAGTCATAAAGAGGCAAAAACTCCTCGGGTAGATTATCCGGGATAGGGCGAGTCTCTTTACTCTCTGTGTTTTTTTTATCGGCGATTTTTTTAGCTGTCATAGTCGATCCATCCAAATGGCTTTAAAACTGAAACCATCATATTACGCAAAAACACTACTACTTGGCAACGTCAAATTTTTCGCCTGAGAGTTGGCTGGCGGTCGGTAATCGCCCCGCCACGCTCACGTTTGATGAGCCCGACGCTGATGACAACATTGTTTTTTATGCCTGGTTTACTAATCAATTGGGAGCGACCACGCTCCATCGTTCCATGGGTTCGATCATCTACACGCGGGCCGCACCACGTATAGATGTACACGCCACTACTCGTCCGCTGCGGGTGATGCAGACACCCTGCCGCATTGAGCCTCTGGTCGCCTGCAGCAGTGGCGACGGCGGCGTGTGCGGCGGGACAATAGCAGGCGAGGAGATCGGTATCCGTGATGTCAAGCTGCTGGTGATTTCCGGGCCTGACAGCGATGCCACTCCTGACAAGCGCTATGCCACACTAGCAGAAGCGGGCGTTTACAGCGTCAAAGTGGTTGCGCAAAATATCGCCGGTAATGTCATCACGTCGGCCACTACCACCATTACGCTCGATATCGCCGCCGATGAGCCGGCACTCACCTTTAACGGCACCAGTAGTCGTATCGATGCAGGGGCTGGGCACTTTGCCAA
The DNA here is from genome assembly GCA_012520735.1 of Lentisphaerota bacterium. Classification (GTDB taxonomy): domain Bacteria; phylum Verrucomicrobiota; class Kiritimatiellia; order RFP12; family JAAYNR01; genus JAAYNR01. Next base: position 1,582 of record JAAYNR010000179.1, read on the forward strand.
TCTTAAAGACCTGACCCTCTCCGCCTGGATAAAGATGCCAAAGAAGCCTGCCGACGGCGCATATGCCTTAATCGCTGGGCACGGTTATTACCAGACCGACCATGGCTTCGGTATTTACCTCAACAGCAGC
>JAAYNR010000252.1 GCA_012520735.1 Lentisphaerota bacterium
ACGTCAGGGTCAGCATCTATTGGCGCCCTAACGATAACAGAACAATCGGGATGTACGCTAATCGTCAGGGTTTTGCGCCTGCAGCAGATAAGTTTGCAGGTAATTATCTGCTGTCCATAAGTAATACTAAAGAGAGAGAGTTGCACCAGTTACTCCGCATACTTTATGGTTAACTCATCTTCCAGCGCAAAAATTGTCAGAGCGTGTTTCACTGTCTGCTCCTGTGTTTGGCGGTTTGTAAAATTTTTTCAATCATCTCGTCGATCTGTTCGAACGACAGCTCGATGCCTCTGGCTTGTTTGAGGTCGTCGTAGAGGTAGTCGTCGATCTCGTTGACAACCTGTTTTTGCGCGTCTTCATCGTCCCAGAAGTGGACTTTAGCATGTTTGGCCATTATGTTTTCAATGGCTGTGGCTGCTTCTGCAATAATTGTGTCGGCATCATTATCGTCAGTGCTGTTTTGCTCTTCGAGGAGTGATTTGAGGATACCGTAAAAGGCGATAGCGGTTTCGTTGCCAGCTAGTTGCTCCGGAATGCCATCGTGTATTTTACCGATCACCTTGTTGCGGATATCGACGGCTTTATGGAGGTAATCGAGATCGGATATTCTCTGGGCCCGGAAAGCCTCAATCACTTGCTGAATAAGGTGTGAAAATTTTTCGTAAAAGGTGGGGTCTTCATCCATTTTCTCGTAAATGTGTTTTTTGGTGCGGTGAGCTATCTCGTCGGCCTTGGAGGCGGCGCTTCGCATGGTACCGTAAACCGCTTGTTCCTCTTTAACCATTCCGAAAGCGGCATCATCAAAGATGTTTACCGGCTCATTGATCTGTATCACCTCATGTGCCTGAATGTGGGTGTCGAGCAGCTTTTTGATCTTTGGTTCATAGTCGCGGTAGTCGATGGCTTCAGCATAGCGGAGTTTGACCGAGTTTCTTAACGCCACAAATCGTTTGAGGTCGGTTTTGTATCTGCTGATTGTCGTTTCATCTGTGCTGTCGAGAAATTTTTCTGAAGAGAGTGCGATGCCTAACGTTTTCATAAAAGCGGAGAGTCGCTCGTAAAACTCCTCCCGCAGTGCCATATCGGCCAGTAATATCTCGTAAGCCTCTTCGTCGTTGGCGTTTTCGATTGTCTTAAAAATTGCCCATAAATCGGCATGACGTTCAGGCAAGCGTTCGACTTCACTATTAATTGATAGTAATGTGCCGTTAATATCCTCTTCACTAAAGTCTTCAAAGGCACTGTACATGGTCAGTGCTTTATCGAGTTCACCGAGAATACTCACATAGTCGATGATAAAACCAAAATCTTTGTTGGCATGGACCCTGTTTACCCTGGCAATGGCCTGTAGTAGATTGTGTTCTCTGAGAGTGCGACACATGTAGAGCACTGTATTGCGCGGTGCGTCAAAACCGGTCAGCAGTTTATCAACAACAATCAGAATTTCGGGCTCGCTACCGTGTTTAAACTGGTTGATGAGCTGCTTGGTGTACTCATCCTCACTGCCATAGCGTGCCATCATTTTTTGCCAGAATTTAAGCACTTCATCGGTTGTCACTTCGTCGGTCTCTTCATAGCCCTCACGCATGTCGGGCGGCGATATGACCACACCGGAGGTGACAAAACCGATTTCACCCAGAAACTCGTGGTACTTCAGTGCCGTAGTCTTGCTGGGCGCAACGAGTTGTGCTTTAAAGCCGGTCGCCTGCCAGTGGGCACGATAGTGTTCACTAATATCAAAGGCACGCATATAGATGACCTGTTCGGCTTTATTGAGCATCTCAGCACGGGCATACTTGCGTTTGAGGTCGGCCTGTTGAGCCGGGGTCAGCCCTTGAGTGTGACGCTCAAACCAGAGGTCAACCGCCGCCTTGTTTTGCGTCATCTCCACATGCCGGCCCTCATATAGCAGCGGTACCACGGCGTTGTCAGATACAGCCTGAGTGATGGAGTAGTGGGGCTCTACCAAAGCGCCAAACTTGCGGAAGTTGTTTTTCTCCCGCTTCAAAAGCGGTGTGCCGGTAAAGCCGAGATAGCAGGCACGAGGGAACATCTGCCGCATACGTGCTGAAAAAGAGCCGAACTGGGTGCGGTGGCTCTCATCTACCAGAATGAAAATATCGGGGGAGTCGCATTTGTATTTCGACAGTGCTTGCGCCTTATCGAATTTGTGAATCAGGGTGGTGATGATTCCGGCCCGGTTTTCAGATACCAGCTCCAGCAGGTTACGACCCGAAGTAGCGCGATGGGCATCGAGCCCACAGGCGATAAAAGTGTTGCCGAGTTGCTTGTCGAGGTCGTCGCGGTCGGTCACCAGAACAATGCGCGGCTCGCTGATGTCGGCATCAAGAGCCAAATTACGGGCCAGCATGACCATGGTCAGTGACTTGCCTGAGCCTTGCGTATGCCAGATAATACCACCCTTGCGACAGCCGGTGATATCAAACTGTTTAACACGATTCAGCGCCGATTTAGTCACAAAATACTGCTGATAGCGGGCTATCTTTTTGGTGCCGCCATCAAACACAGTAAATTTCCAAGTCAGCTCCAGTAGTCTATCGGGACGACACAGAGCATAGAGTGCAATATCCTGCTCCGTGACCAAACGTTGTGGGAGAGGGTTGCCGGATAACTCCTGAGAGTTGTCTGCCGAGCGTAACTCAATCCTATTTAATAGCGACTCCTGTACCAGACGCTCAAGTGTATGCCACTCAGGCTCTTTGGGGGAGGCCGCATCGATATTCAATCCCGGTTCACGCCACTGGCTCCAGAACTTGGCGGCTGTGCCGGTGGTGGCATATCGGGCACTGTTTTTATTCAGTGCCATAACCAATTGGCTATAGACAAAGAGTCGCGGGATGTGGTCGTCATTCTGGTTCCTGATCGACTGCGAAACAGCCTGATCTATCTCGACCTGTGGTGACTTACACTCAATCACACCAAAAGGGATGCCATTGACAAAGAGGACGATATCGGGCCGGATCGTCTCACTGGAGCGCGACCGCTCCACACTATATTCGACAGTCACATGAAACTTATTCCGCCCTGGGTGTCGCCAATCGATATAATTGAGCGTGAAGCTCTTAGAATCGCCTTCAATGGTCTGCTCCAGAGCCGTGCCGAGGGTGAGGAGATCATAGACAGCTTCATTGGTCTTAAGCAAACCGTCATACTTGATATTCTTCAGCTTCTGGATGGCAGATTGCAAATTTTCCTCACTAAAGAGGAATTCCTCCCCCTTATAGCGGATACGATTAAGCTTCTTAAGCTGCTCATAGAGAACCCCTTCCAGCAAAACATTAGAACAGCGCTTTTGTCGTTCACGAAAAGCCGCTGAAGGCGAGATAAACTCATAGCCTAGAGTAACTAAAAGCTGCACCGCCGGCACCTGCGATAGCTGCTTCTCGGTTGTTTCAAAATTGCGCATATTACACCTTTACCTCCCAGTGGCCACCCAGCTTAGGGCCACGCCTTATGATGTAACCCGCCTTTTTCAGTTTAGCAATATAGTTTTCAATCGTTCTTGAGGTTTTGCCTAACCGTACGGCGATTTGAGCTGCTGTATAGTCAGGGTTTTGGCGTATGATTTCAAAAGCCCTTTCCGCATCACTTCCGCAATCAATACGAATTCTTTCCGAAATCTTTCCGAAATCAGGCGGCGGCTGTTGCGAAACAAAATAGCCATCAGACACAATCTCATTCCCCAACCAATTATCCACCTCATTACCTAACCTATTTTCTGCTGGATCTTTTGTATAGGATTTGTGCAGTTCAACCATAAAACCGCCCTGTTCCTCGGCAAAATGTGGCGGAGGCAGGCCTGCTGTTCTGCATGCCTCCCTGATCTTCTCGATACCTCTGCCCCAAGAGTCGATATAGCCCGCTTTATAACAAGCACTGGCAATCAACGGGTTACGCGGATAAGAGCCATGCGACACATATAGCTTATCGATAGTCAGCTCAACCGGCAAAACACCAGCATTCCAAAGTGAGAGACTGTCATCCATTACCCGCAGTAGAGTCATAGTGCCAAGATAATTGCGGTGTACCAGCGCGTTTAAGATCATCTCACGTAAGGCAGATACGGGGTACTCCAGCTCCTCAATGCGGCGCAATCCCTCAAATCTGATCGGTTTAATTAGGAATTTCCGTTCGAGTTGCTCCATAACCCCATGCAATATCTGAAAAAGATTGCCTTCACACACCTCCTGGAAGCGTATGTCAACAGCACTCTGGACAAACCGCCCGATCTTTACAAAGCTATTCGTATAAAACTTACCGGGGTCCTTCCCAAACAGAACCAAAGCAGCATTTGTCAGCCCCTCGCTAGTAAGTAAATTAAGCTTCTCCAACAATTCGGCTATTGACAATGCACTCAAATCAGGCAATCTGCCAGATTTACTGGCATCGCGCATGAAAGTTTCGATTGTGGGAGCATCAATATGGTCAAGAGTTGCACGCTCATTGATCATACCATCCCACGATTTTCCCATTTTTCTAAAGAGAAAATCGTTTAGAGCTAAACCCTTCAGCTCCTGCCTTACAGAGCCCGAGCGCCAATAATAAGAGCCGCGAAAAGAGATAGGTACCGTAGAAGGCTCGACAACAATCTCAAGGTAAGGCTTATTTTTTTCATGATGGAGGTTGATTGCTGGCATCAGTCCCAAGTGATCGCGCAGCTTATTAGGTAAATCCTCCAAAAGCTTACCGACATTCGTCACTCCTACCACCTTGCCTCTATCATCTTTACCGATATAGAGGCGACCACCATCCGCATTGGCAAAACCACAGACAACCTTGATGTGTTCGTCTTGCCAAGACCCTTTAAACTCAATATTTTGCGATTCATTAGTCATGGCACTGCCTCCTGTTTGCGGTTCTTACTTTGTACAGTCGTTCAGTAAAGCCGCCCTCGTTCTCAAAATCGTTCGCAAGCGTGTCTATCTGCCTGTTGAGCAAGTGGCAGGCGAGATTTAAAAGCGAAAGGGCAGCATTTGCGACAAGTGCAGCGGATGAAAGAGGCACGGACGGGCACGGACTGTCACGGAGGGGCACGGACGGGCACGGACTGTCACGGAGAGGTGTGGACGGGCACGGACTGTCATGGAGAGGTGCGGACGGAGTTGCTGCATTGGCTATGTCCTTGTTTGTCCGTGTTAGTCTGTGAGTGTCCACCTGTTTGGTTTGTGAGATTTGACGCTCTTCTTTGACCCATGACTGAACTTCCTGCAATGTTTTGCACTGTTTTTGCTTGAATCTGGCAAGTGCCGGGTGATCATGCCTGAGCTGTTCAAGACCCCTTTGCCGCAGGTAATCTTCGTAGTCAAGTTTCAGCTCTTCCAGACTGGCACGGGCGACATTAGTGAGTTTGATTTCAGTTTTTTTAGAGGTTGCTGATGCCTGTGAACCTTCGGCGATATTCTGAACACCACTTCTGGCGGCTTGAACCATCTGGTCATGTGTGCGTGAAAACTTATCAATATAGAGTTCGCAAAACCGCACCGTTACATCATATGCCAACTGGGAAATCTGAAAACTTTTCAGATTTCGATAACCACCATGCTTAGGAATGAGATTGCTCATTTTATCCTCCACTCACCCGTCAATAACTTCTGCATCAAACCCCGCTTTTGGGTTTGATACTTGGATAAAAGTTGTTTGAGTAGGTCGATTTCTTGCTGGGCAGAAAAAAGTACTTCTGTAATTTTATGTTGTTCATTAAATGAAGGCAATTGGATTTCAAATTTATAAACATCTTTCTTTTGTATATTTGGAAGACCTGATCCAACTCTTAAACTCATGAGCCTTGGTTCATTTAATTTTAGATAAAAATACAAGTAATAAGAACTTGTGATATTATTAATTGGATATAAAAACATAAAAACTTAGTTATAGCTTTATCATTTTTTGGCCTAACCCTATGCAATGCTTTTTGATAATAAATCTCAAAGTCTAAATTTTTCCATACCGCACAACGACCAATTTCTCCTCCTTCACATATCAGCAAATCATCCTTTAACAACTTGTATTTTTTCTTTTCCTGGTCTGAAAATGCCATTGTATTTAATTTTTTAAAGTCGAAATATCCCCATCGAACGTTAAAGTTAGCAAGATAGGGCAATTGTAGCCCTGCTTTGGCTTTTTCACTTAACATTTTACCAAGCTGAACATCAAAATTGTCGCCAAGAACCGAACGAGCCCACCCTTCTGGCAAATTTGTTTTTTTTATCATTTATGCTTTCCCGTTAATCTCTTTTTGCGGTTTTAGTCTTTTTTCAGCCCTTTGTGAGTATGAATCGCTTTTGCATCAAGTCCGCCATAAAGCCCCTTGTAGCCATGATTTTGAAAAATTGCAAAATCCAAGTTAGTTTGTACACCTGACTGCTGAGCGGCTTCCACTAATTTTTTGTTATGTTCGCGCATTTCATTACGTAGAAAAATACGCTTTTCGTCTTCTTGTAGTTGTTTAAAATGTTCATCATCTGCTAACTCTTGACGTCTGGTCTGGATCGCGAAATAAGTCTGCCCATTAGCAATAACAGACTTGGTGGGGTCGCCGTTTTGAACAATTAGGTAGCAGGCATAACGGGAGAGTCGATAATCCTCTATCTTCCGTTGGCTTCCAGAGCCTAATGCAACCATTTTTCCCACTTGGGAAAAATGGTTGCTAATTGGTTGTTTGGATTTTTCACAGGCGGTAATAGCTTTCTCAATTACGCGCTTGAACTTATCCCAACTGGCATACTCCAAAGCAAGTTGTAAGTCACGGGCATACCAGAACTCTCCATAGTTTTCTGTGCCATGTTTTAACTCTTCAAAGCTGCGGTAATGTTGCCTTACGATGTTATCTGTGTTCATTGGTGGTTTACCTCTCCTCTCCCCACGTTCCTAAATAGCTCCAGTCTTCTTTAACGCGATAGCCGCGCATCTGGTCGTTGGTGAGTGGTGCCGGTTCATTAATGGGTACAGTAAAGCGAATGCGTCCGGACAGTTCTTCAATCTGTGGCTCTGGTAAGTTGTTGGCTGCTGCCTGACGGAATACCCCTGGAATACCGCTGCCCCACTGTTCAATTAAACCCAACTCCTTAAAAACCCTCGCAATCACAGGATTGCGGATTTGGGAAACCCCGCGTTTCATGTCCTCTACTGTCATGCCGGGTAATAATACACCTGGACTCTCAATTACAATGCGGTCGTCAAAAAATGCGACGCGTAATGGAGTACCACGTCGCGAATAGTCGGCGTGTATCAGTGCATTGGTTACTACCTCTCGCAGGATATCCAGCGGAATGCTCCAGATGTCCTTGCGTCTAATCTGTGAAAAATCGGCACTGCGAAAGGCATGTTTTTTGAGAAAAATCATCACCTCATGTAAACTGTTTGGCAGCGACTCATCAATCTCTGTTTGATCGAAGATGTTGGACTTGTCAGTACCCATAAAGCGTCCGCATTGCACCCAGGCATCATCAAAGTGCTGTCTGCGTTCCAGGCCGTAGAGGAGGTAACCACCATGGGTTGGAACTAAACGGTTCTGGTCTTTGGCAATCAGGCGCAAACTTTGGAGCGTTTGCTCATTTATTTCACGCTTGCCGCTGAAATCTTTGGCAATTGCTTTTAGATCGAGATTATCGACAGAGAGACTCGGCATCGGTAAAGCATCAAAACTGATGCCGGCAACGCCACGTTGTAGCTCGGTGGTCAATTGGTGGTCTGCTTGTCGGTTAGTCGAGCCCAGTCTTATATAGACCCCATTCTCAATGCCGTTGGAACGCAAAAAATGGGGGCGCAATCCGCTCAAAAAAACCTCAATACTGAGTAAAGTTTTGTTCTGATACGAGATCAATTCAATGTTTGGCACCAGGCGTGGTGCTATATTGTCAGATATGAGGTTGCAGAGCTGCTCTTCGGCATCAAGAGGATTTTCAACGCCGATAATTTGCTGGTCATCGGTTACGCCGATAATCAGCTTGCCGCCGGCGGAATTAGCAAAAGCGATGAGTGTCTTAAGCAATGGTTGTGGAGAGGATAGGTCACGCTTGAACTCAAGTCGTTTACCTTCGGGCTGCAATAATAAATCAGTTAAGTATTTATTCATGTTTGCCTCCGTTAAGAGTGAAGGGTGTCATCTCTATAGTTGTATCTTGGGGGTGGGTGTGGTGAGATTTTTTCACTGGCGGCACCATTCCGGGAAGTAAACACTTTTGAATCAGCTTTGCGGTGTGACTCTTTCTTTCCTTCTAAAAAGGAAAGATTTGCCGATTCTTTCCTTTTTAGAAGGAAAGAATTGTGGCATTTTGGGCTTAAAAGCATACACTGAGCGCCTGATTTAGGGGTTTTGTGTGGCACATCGATTTTCATTTTTTCACCCTTCACCTTTCAAACTTTCCAGATGTGCTGCCATTTGCTTGCGTACCTGTGCCAGTTCTTTCTCCAGAGTGTCGATCTCTTGTTGGACGGCGGCGATGTCGATCTCTGCCTCTTCTTCAAAGGTGTCAACATAGCGGGGGATGTTGAGGTTGAAGTCGTTATCTTTGATCTCTTTAAAGGTGGCGAGGTGGGCGTATTTGTCGATGTCGCTGCGTTTACGGTAGCACTCCATGATTGTGGTGAGGTGTTCATCCGAGAGGGTGTTCTGGTTTTTGTTGGCGATAAAGTCGCGGCTGGCGTCGATGAAGAGGACGTCTTTAGAGGTTTCGCGGCTGCCGCCTTTTTCGCGGGAGCGGTCGAAAACCAGAATGGCCACCGGGATGTTGGTAGTGGGGAAGAGGTTGCCGGGTAAGCCGATGACGGCATCGAGGAGGTTTTCCTCGATCATTTTGCGGCGGATGCGTCCTTCGGCGGCACTGCGGAAGAGCACTCCGTGGGGGACGACCACGGCGATGCGTCCGGCTTTTTCGAGGGCGGTTTCGACCATATGGCTGATAAAGGCCCAGTCGCCTTTGCTTTTGGGAGGGACACCACGCCAGAAACGGTTATATTGGTCGCTCTCGGCATTTTCGGCACCCCATTTGTCGAGCGAGAAGGGGGGATTGGCGACTACACAGTTGAACTTCATGAGCCGGTCTTTTTCGATCAGCAGTGGACTATTCAGGGTATCGCACCACTCAATACGGGCACTGTCGAAACTATGAAGGAACATATTCATGCGACATAGAGCCCAGGTGCTGCCGTTAGACTCCTGGCCGAAAAGGGCAAAATTGCGGTCGCCGACCTCTTTGGCGGCTTGGATCAGCAGTCCGCCAGAACCGCAGGCGGGGTCGCAAATGCGGTCGCCTGGTTTGGGGGCGGCCAGTTTGGCGACCAGCTCGGTTACTTTAAGCGGGGTGAAGAACTCACCGGCTTTTTTGCCTGAGTCGGAGGCGAAGCGCTCGATCAGGTAGATATAGGTGTTACCGATAACATCCTCAGAGACAAGGCTTGGCTTCATATTAAGCTGGGGTTTATGGAAATCCTCCAGCAGTTGTTTCAGCCGGCGGTTGCGGTCTTTGGTTTTACCGAGGTTGGCTTCACTGTTGAAGTCGATATTACGGAAGACCCCTTCCAATTTGCTCTTGTTATTCTCCTCAATATTATCGAGCACGATATTTATCAGCTCACCGATATTAGAGGCTGAGCGACGTTCATGGAGACTGTAAAAAGTGGCGGGGAACTCGTCCAGAATTACCGGCTGGCTGCTTTTACCGCTCTGATCAGTCAGAGTGATGTCTGGCAAGACGAAACGTTCACGCGCCAGCTTACGCTTGATGCGGGTTTCGTCATCGCCATACTGCTGGCGGTACTCGGCACAGTGGTCCTGCCAGACATCAGAGATGTATTTCAGGAAGAGCATCACGAGGATGTAGTCTTTATACTGTGCAGGGTCAACGACACCACGAAAAGTGTCGCATGCCGCCCAGGCGGCGTTATTGATCTCTCTCTGGTCAATTTTAGTCATTGGGATTCTCCTGATTTATTAACCACGGAATACACAGAAAATACAGAAAAACTCATCTAATAATCCTCTCTATTATTGCTTTCGGACGATGTCCAAAGTTTACTAAAAAACCTAATTTGAGTTTTGTTGCTTTCAAATACTGCACCCCTGATTAGATAACTTTCATCTTCAAACAGAAAATCATTCTGTGTATTCTGTGTGGTCTGTGGTTTCATACTCTGTGGTTTCATATTCTGAATCCTTTTGCAAGTTGCATCATTAATGTTGAAATGTATTGCTTGCGCTTGCTTGCCAGGGTATGTAACAGGTGTTGTTCATGGGTGGCGAGTTTGGCCAGCGTTACGATTTGTGCTTGGATTGGAAGGGGGGGAAGCGCCACTTCAAGTCCGTCAAGGGTTTGTTTACTGATCATTTTCTGTGCCGTCCCTTTAGCGCGGCTGGTGAGATATATTTGTGCATCCTGCTGGCGGAGGTACCAGTTGAGGTATGCGGGCAAAATCCGGTCAAGTTTGGTTACTCTGATCCGCAATAGTGGTGCGGCCACCACGGCTCTGCCGGGGTCAGAGAGGAGAATTGCGGCAG
>JAAYNR010000011.1 GCA_012520735.1 Lentisphaerota bacterium
CTGGCACTGTTTTGTCTGATAATGTGGCTCTGGACATCCCCCGGCTGGCGATTGACATTTGCAACACTCAGGCAACACTACCGCAAACTAACCCCCATGGGTCGGTTTATTGCCATAGCACTACTTGCCGTTTTTCTGGTAAAGGGGAGCACTAAATCAATTAGTCAGGGCTTTTCGCCTCCCACCCCACCACCCACTCAACAACAAAGTCCCATCCCACCAGCACCTGACCCACTACCGACCACACCGCCCCCTCCACCACTACGCCTCTCCACCAACCAATACCGCGCCGGGTTTGCGCTGACCTCTGTCACCACTAACGCTGCGACCTGGGCTGAGCGTCCAGCTAATGCGGTGATTTATGAACGTTGGACACGCTACGGCGTGGCCAACGATCTCTTCTGGCTCCCTTGTACACCTGGAACTACCAACAGCCCCAATGGCAGACTCTCACTGGACTGGGGTTACACACTTGGCACCAATCAGATCGAAGGCATCTACATCGCCACTACCGGCACACTATCCTTCAACCGCCCTAAAGGATCGCCCACTGCTCGCGAGATGCCCGATCCCTACGGTATCAGTTTTATGGCCCCCTTGCAGACCCATATCGGTATTGTGCCGCCAGCCGGTCAATTTTGGCACGCTATCACCGTTACCAATACCCTGCTCTGCACTTGGCAAAACGTCTATTACGGTAGGCTGGCAGAGTATCCGATAAGCTTCCAAATCGAACTCTGGCCTCATGGCGATTTTGTTTATAGATATGACTTCTCGGCACTCCACGACAATCAACTATTCAGAGACCACTCTCCACCAACCACTAACCACTATCCACTGACCACTAACTTCGTTATCGGTGCTCAACATAACCATGGTGGTGAGACTTTTACTCTCGGCGACACTAACGCCGTTGTCCATGGCTTAAACCTCCACTGGCGAGCTTTTGGTCTTCTCGACCCAGCCATCGACGACCACGATGGCGATGGCCTCTCCACCTATGATGAAGTGATGATTTACGGCACCGATCCCAACCGTACCGACACCGATGGCGACGGGTTAAGCGATTATGACGAGATATTTGTTTATGGGACAGACCCGAATAACCCCGATAGTCGAGGCATAGGAGTACCGGACTGCTACGGTGTGGCAGGTTATGATCTGTCAGACACCAATCTTCCCTTCAGGCTGGCCAATGGTATTGCCCCAGATGTCGACCTCTCGTTAGATAGCGATGGTGATGGCTGGCCAGACTGGTTAGAGGAGCTCTTTGGCACGGACCCAATGAACTCGTTAGATAATCCAAAGGGAAAGAATAGTCATTTCTCATTAACGGTTTCTTTAAGTGCTTCGCCAAGTATGCCTGGTATATTGGCGATAGGAGATCGGCGTGTACTGGTAACTGGTGCTGGAGTATGGCAATTCTGGCTCCCCGCTGGTGTCATGCATAGCATCTTTTTTACCGCTAAAGATGGTGTTAAGCCTGACTTTGTTTTTTCTTTGGGTCATCCGGCTGCTGTGCTAACGCACCAGCGTCTACGCGGAAGCTATGGCTATGGTGAAGCATACCTCCCTTTATTGGCAATAGAGCCATCTGAAGGGTGGTGTTGTCACTATACCGAAAACCATTGTGCTGTTTTTACGGCATATGTGATGCCGCCACAACCCGGCACTTTTCTGTGGTTAGGTGAGAATGAAGTGATTGCTATGGGAACCAATCGGGTAGCGGTAGGGCATGATAGCGGTCAAGTTCGTGTTCTCTTCACGGCTGCTGGTGCACAAGCAGCGGTTGAGATTATGGCACCGGTGATCAGGCACTGCAAAGGTTTTTATGAGGCTTTGCACTGTAACCTTTCATTGACTAATGTAATTTATGCTAATACTGACGACGATGATGGCGATGGTATAATTGACTACGACGACTACTATGTTTCGAACGAGGACGACCTTTTGCCTGTGATCCCCTTCAGCGTACCTACTTGCTGCGCCTGCGTTGAGCACAACATCACCAATTGGACGTGTGAGGTTGAGGGGATGTCGGATAACATGCGCTTATATGCTACCACCAACAAAAGTTCGGTTATAAGGCCATTTTTTCCCCAGATTGGCAATGGACAGACGGTTTACGTCGAGGGAGCGATCTCTAGTGTCGACCACGCCGCTGATTGGATCGACTGGAAATACTACGGTTTAACTAAAACTACAAATGGAGAACTGGTGGAGACTAATTTTACTGTACGTACCGTTTGGACGGTTATTGATGTCAACAATGCACCTGTACGGTTAGAGCCAGTTACTGTTGCCACTAACTCTGCAGGAACAATCGTCAACCCTGCCGGCGTACCGCTCAACGGCGTGGCGGTTTACCGCGTGGAGGTGGTGCCGGAGGGGATCATCCCCGAGAGCGACATCCACTGGTCGAAAAACAACAATAACGTCACCTTCTACGGCGGCAAAAACTGGGGGCGTGAAGCCTATGTCCGTGGCCAAGCAGAGGGCGATTTTACGCTAGAAGTAACCATCGACAACATGCCCACCGATTACCGCCCCCACATCCACGGCAGAGTTTTGACCCCGACGATCACGCCGATCCATGTCTATATCATTTGCGACGCTGATGGCACGCCGGCGGTCGGCACCGACACGGTCAACGCCTGGGTCGCCGAGGCCAACCGCATCTACCGCCAGGCCGCCATGAGCTTCACCGTGGCCAGCGTGGATCATGTGGTCAGTAACGATTGGTTCAGGATTGATAATAACTATGAATTTGACGAGTTATGTTCTTATGCAAATGACACGGGCGGGCTGGAGTTGTATTGCGTAAGTTATATCAGAGGTGCCTATGGTAAGCATTCGGATATGAACCTAAAATATGGCGATAAACGTCGCGGTCTGGCTGTTGGAGCTAATGCAAACATCAATACCCTCGCACATGAGATCGGACATGCCTGTGGGTTACTAGATATCCGCTACGCGCATGACGGTGACGCCGTTAGTGAAGACCTTTCCGGCATGTCCAATTGGAGCGGCGGAGGGGGCACGGGTTACCATCCCCCCTGCCTGAAGCATGACGAGCTGGTGCGCCGGCTAGTTATGTTTTACATAGGCGACGAACAGAAGGCCGACATTGCTGTAGGGTGCGTGAAGGGCACAGATCCGGCTTTACCGGATTCGTATCCCACTTATGTCGGATTGGACGACATGAGCACAAGAGCTCCCTTACATTGAAAGGAGACAATGGTGAAACGATTGATATTTATTATGATCGCCTTACTGGCTTGTTTGGGAATGCTTGCGTCAAACGAGAATGCCGCTACACAACTTGAGCGGGGACGCAGAGCATGGACGGAATACTTCAGCGACGATGGCAACCTGAAGACTTACCTTAGAGGAGAATTCACCGCAACTGATGGCTCGGATTGGGAAAATGTCCATCAGTTTAAAGAGAGGTTCTCTATATCGGACGAGCGTCTTCGCATCGCGGTGATGTCATTATATGAAGAGGCCGTCACACCACGGCAGGATACTTCGTCGCAACAGGGCTTTTCACTAAAGGACTTGCTTGAGCATAACGCCCTGCTTTGGCTAGGGTCGTGCGCGGACACTAAAGTGAAATCGTTTTTAAGGGATTTGGCAGGGGACTCATCGCAGGCTGACATTATACGTATAATCGCGGTTGCGTCCTACCTCCGCGCTGCCGATGAGCGAGAGGCGAAGGATGCACTGATGCGTTTTCTTGTCAGTGAGAGCAGGATGGACTCCCAGGCAAGGTCATCTATTATCGAAGATGCACGGTTGGCATACATTGAAGCTGGCCAAGAAAAAAAACGCGCCATCATCGAATCGCTATATGTTGCCTTGGCCAACGAGGACGCCAAATGGCTGTTTCGAGTGTATGACGACATTTTGTCACGTTTAAGCCAGCAGTACGCCGACTCGCGGCAAAGGCGCTATATATTGGAAATGCTCATTAACGCAACGCCGACGTGCCTGGCAGACGAGTTGGCGCTGTCGGATTTAAAGACTAGATTGGATAAGTTGCAAAAGGTTAAGCCGACAACTGATATCAACACAAATCTGGTGACGCTCAACTCCCGTGATTTCAGCCAATCACCGCCCGGAGGAGACGCGGTGGCGGTGGCGGCAGAAGCCACTACGGAGCCTACAACGACAACTCGTGTCAGCGGCGTTACATTACGGGTGTTGGGAAGTCTGCTCCTCTTGGCACTTGTCGCCATAGGTATGTGGTGTCTTATGCGGACACGTGAGCCGCGCCACTGAGCGAGGAATTTATGAGAAATACTATTATAACCGTTATTCTGGTGGTTTTATTATAACCGTTATTCTAGTGGTTTGGTCGATCTGCACCTCTAAGCTAAAGATAAACTAAAACTGCTTACAGCCGTAACCAAATGTTGTACAGCATA
>JAAYNR010000169.1 GCA_012520735.1 Lentisphaerota bacterium
AAAGGAAGAGAGTTGACGACGACTCTCAATGCTGCCTTAGCCGCTTCAACGCAACAACTTATGAAGATAGCTGTTTGAACTTCTTGTTTTTTTTGACAGTAGCTAACGGGTTAGCTACTAAGGCATTCCCGCATTAAGGCATTTTTTCACCCTTCGCCCTTCATTACCTTGCCCACTCTACCCTCAGCATGGTATATTTATCCCACTTAAACAGACAATAATCACTAACCACATCGATAATTATGCACCACACCCTCCTCTTTGGCACCAACGCTAAACTCCTCCAGCAGAAAATAGCCACCGTCGCTGTCGCCCCCCTATGGCACTACCTCATCAGCCGTTGGGAAGGTATTGCCGCCCGTGTTGCCGAAAAAGGCCCTTTCTCTCAAGGCTCTCTCGCTTATCTGGGTATTACGCCGATGGTCGTTGAAGCTGCCGCTATCTGGCACCTCTCCGGCCATCCCGCTGCCCGCGATTATGCCATCTCCATGATCAATCATCTGCTCGACACCTATACCGCTTCGCTTAAGCCCGACGGCCAACCCGAAAAGCTCTACCCGCATTCGCATGGTGAAGTCGCACTCGCGGCCGATCTCCTCGGCTCTGCTCTCCCCACCGAGGTTGAGACGCGTCTCCTTAATCTGATACCCGGAATCGCCATCGCCCATACCAATTTCGAACACGCCCTGGCCGGTTACAGTGCCGGTAATAATGTCGCCGTTGCCCGTAATGTCAATGCCGCCATTGCTGCCCTGATCTGGGGCGAAAAAACCGGCTACCACAATTGGCAGAGTGTCGTCGACAACACCTGCGACAATGTCCGTCAGTATCTCCGTACCGGCTGCGACCCCCTCGGCTTCTCTTATGAAGGGAGTGGCTATGGTGCACAAGTGATGGAGATGATCTTCCTCTTCTGCCACCTCCTCCGTCAAGCCCGCTGGCACGACGACCTCCTCCGCTCTGAACCCCTCCTCCAGTTGCAACCCGCCGCCTTCCAGCACCTCATTCTCCCCGATGGTAGCTACAGTGCCACCACCAGTGATCAGGGGACCCGCCTCCCCATGGGTCTCTGGTGGCTCCTCCTCGCCGCCAATGAGTGGCACCGTCCCGACTACCGTGGCGTCTGGGAACACTTCAGCGGCCCTGACCACCCGATCCGCCCCTGGGGCGATTATTGGCCCACTTGGGGCCGCCTCACCAACACCGAAACACGCACCCTGGAGCACCTCGATAAAACCCTCATCATGACCCTCATCTATTTCGATCCCCACGCTCAGGTCCAACCTTTTCAGCACTCGCCTCTCCCCACCGCCTGTTACGCCCCTGAATTCGGTATCACTACCAGCCGCACCAGTTGGCGCAATAACGCCATCTTCACCTCCCTCCTCGGTGCCGGGCGCAGTACTGTCAGCCACGCCCACGCTCAGGCCGATTGTGGTCACTTCAATATCGCCATCGGCGGTGAATACCTTGCCGTTGATACCGGCCGCTACAATAACAACGAAGACCAGCACAGTGTTATTCTGATCGACGGTGTCAATAACCAGCGTTCCACCGCCGGTAAAGGGATGGGTATTGTCCAGACCCGCGGACGCCTCTACGGTTTCCAGCGCCACCGCACACTCGACTACTGCATCGCCGATGCCACCGAAATAAAAGGTGCCCGCTGGGCTCTGCGTAATTTCCTCTTTATCAAAACCGGCACCGACAGCGGTTACGTCATCACTGTCGATAATATCAATCCCGACAACGGTGCCAAGCCCCACACCTACTGGTGGCAAATGCAGTGCGCCACCACCGCCCGTATTGAACTCACCGGTGACCACACCGCCACCGTACACGGCACCAAAGCCCGTATCGACTGCGCCTTTTTCCAGAAGCCGGAGGAGCCCACCCCCGGCCACCCTCACAGCCTCTCACTAGACCACGATATCAAGGAGTGGGCATGGCCTTATGGTCACAACCAAGATCCCGCCGAACTCGACCTCCACGCCCGCTCCGGTGAACGGATCTCCAGCTTCCGCCGTCCCCGCCTCCTCGCCAAACAGACCACCGGCAGTTGTATGCTCCTTGCCTTCATCTCGCCCCACCACAACGGCGAAGAGTCACGCAGCGTCCGCCAGATTCCCGTCACCAACGGCATCGGCATAGAGGTTGACTGCGGCCCCTTCACCGACACCATCCTCGTCGCCCCTGACCACAAATATATCCTCACCGACCAACTCAAAGCCTTTGCCGAGTTCGCCCTTATCCGCCGCGCCCCAGACGGATCGATCATCGACACCTGGACCGACTCCCACGCCCCTCTCCAGTTTTTTCCCACTTGATACGGGGTTGACCATTCCGCCTGCTTCGGCTATGCTCTTCAGTAAAGTTAATCGTTGGCTAACTGAAAAGGGGCTTGAAATGAAAAATAAAAGCAGACTTTTTCGCGGCGGGCTTTGTCTGGTAACACTCGCTGTAA
>JAAYNR010000049.1 GCA_012520735.1 Lentisphaerota bacterium
CAATACTGCCTTAGCTGCTTCAACGCAACAACTTATGAAGATAGCTGCTTGAACTTCTTGTTTTTTTTGATAGTAGCTAACAGGTTAGCTACTAACCACAAAGAACGCAAAGAAAACAAAGAGAGATATTTATGGAGTTTCGGCAGGTGTCCATTTGACAGTTGGATGCTTCTTTATAACCTTTTATATTGCTATAAGTTAAAATATATTTTGATTTTAAAATGACGTTTTAAGGTTAAGGGTGGCGATTAGGGAGAGTCTGTCGTGAGGATTTTGCATATAATAGCCGGTTTGGAGGTCGGTGGGATTACGGAGGTGGTTGCACGATTGTCACAACAGCAACAGCGGCGTGGCAATGAGGTAACTTTGGTTACCTTGGCTGGTGAGATTGATTCGACTGTGGAGCAGGTTGTGGCGGAAGGGGTGCGGCTGGTGACTTGTAAAAAGTCGTGGCCACATTTTATGTTCTTTTCATGGCAGATGGTGCGTAGTTTGCGGTCATTGTGTGCAGTAGTAGAGGTGGTGCATATTCATTCGAACTGGACATTTCCGGTATGGTGGGGTGGATGGTGTGCGCTTCAGGAAAAACGGAGATTGGTGATGTCGCCACATGGGTGTTTTGATCCGGTGCGGTTGAAGCATTCGGCGTGGAAGAAGCGGCTGGTGGGGTGGCTCGACAGGTGGCTGCTGCGGCGGGCGGATGTGGTGCATGTGACGAGTGATATGGAGGGGGAGTGGATGAGGGCAGCACTGCGGGGCAGTGTTGTCGAGTGTTCAGATGTCAGTGTTCAGTGTTCAGAAGATTGCAAGCGGGGGAGTGCTTGCAATGAAGAGGGTAAGGGGGAGGGGGGCACTGCTCACAGCTTACCACTGACAGAGCAGGGGCGGAAGGAACGTGCTACAAAGATAGTGGTGGTGCCGAATGGGGTTTATTGCGACCGCCAAGTGGTCGCAATGGAGAGATTGCAAGGTGGGGCGCAGAGGGTGCGGCGGGTGGTGTATTTGGGGCGGAAACATCCGCTGAAGGGGCTGGATTTGCTGGAGGCGGCGTGGTCAGCACTGCGGGGCAGTTTGGCCCAGTGTTCAGAGGTCAGTGTTCAGTGTTCAGATTATTGCAAGCAGGGGACTGCTTGCAATGGGGAGAGTAAAAAAGGGAGCACCGAGAGGATCGGGTGGGATGAAGGGGGTAAAAAAGAGGACAGCTACTGGAGTGATGGGAGAGTGGAGGGGCGGAAGGGAGAGATGTGGGAGCTGAAGCTGTATGGCCCGGGGTTGCCGGATGGGGTGGTGGAGGGTGATGAGAAGTGGCGGGTGTTACAGGAGGCGGATCTGGTGGTGCTGCCGACGCGGAGTGAGAATTTCGGGATAGTGGTGGCGGAGGCGCTGGCGTGCGGGGTGCCGGTGATCACGACTAAGGGGGCGCCGTGGTCTGAGCTGCTGGGCAGCTCAGACCAGGAATGCCTTAATGCCTTAATGCCTGAGTGCCTTAGTGACCGAGCAGGCGTTCGGAGCTTGCAGGAATCACTGCTTACTACTAACAGTTTACAACTTACCGAGCAACAGTTAGCTGTTGCGAGCGATCTGCCCGCGGCGATAGCCATGGGCCGTTGCGGCTGGTGGATTGAGATAGGGGTGGAGCCGCTGGTGGGGGCGTTGCGGGAGGCTATGGGGTTGAGTGATGCGGAGCGGGCGGCAATGGGCGAGAATGGCCGGCGGCTGGTGGAGCGGAAGTACACTTGGGAGGTGGTGGCGGCACGGATGGAGAAGGCGTATAAGCGGGTGGTGTAACAGTGTGTCTATTATTGGAATACACAGCCTGAAGACATTATGTTTCAAAGTATAATGCTTTTATGTATAATATGTGGCATAAAATAAGATTTATGACCCGTTTCTGGCTTTCTGGTTTAAAGTTATTGCGTATTGCAGGGGGTGATTGGGGTGTTTGCGGTTTTGTTGAATAAGGTGGTGGGGTTTGCGCTGAGCCCGATGGCAATAGGGGTGTTGTTGGCGCTGGTGGCTTTGGCGTTGGGGCGGCGGCGGCACGGGCGGCGTGCCATATGTATGGGTGTGGTGGCGGTGGTGTGGTTGTGGGTGTGGAGTACGACGGCACTTTATAGGTCGTTGGGGTATGGTCTGGAGCGGAATTATCCACCTCAGCGGGCGGAGGATATGCCAGAGGCGACGGCGATTGTGGTTTTGGGTGGGGGGATGAATTGTAATACGAATATGGTTTATGCGGAGATGTGGTCGGCGGCTGACCGGGTGTGGCATGCTGCGCGGTTATACCGGGCAGGTAAGGCACCGCTGGTAGTGCCGAGTGGTTATGGAGAGGAGCGTCATAGCGTGCCGTTGTTGCTCGATCTTGGCGTGCCGAGGGAGGCTATTGAGGTAGAGAATGAGGCGAGAAATACTGAGCAGAACGGTTTACTGACCAAGGGGGTGTTGGATAAGCTTCTAGGGGAGGGAGAGAGACATAAAATATTACTGGTCACCTCTGCCTGGCACATGCGGCGGTCGGTGCTGATTTTTGAGCGGGCCGGTTTTGAGGTGGTGCCGGCGGCTACCGACCATGAGGCGACATTGGCATATGTTAATGTAAAAGAGTTATGGAATTATTTTCCTGTTGAGAGGTGTTTGTACGCTAACAGTATGATGTGGAAAGAGGTGGCAGGGTATTGGTTGTATCGGTTGAAGTATGGGGTGGTGCAGTCGCTGGATAAATTGGGTAGCAGGTTGGTGAAGGTGGCAGAGAAGAAGATAGAGTCGGCCGATATTATAAGCGAACCGGTTGAGGTTAAGGAGGAGGAGGAGCTGGGTGATGAGGATATGGATTAATAATCCGTTTGACCCTTTGCCGGGTGAGGGCGGGCGTGAGTTGCGTTATTGGTTGTTGGCTAGGGCGCTGGTAGCGGCGGGGCATGAGGTGGTGTGGTGGTCGAGCGATTTTCACCATATGCGGAAGCGGAAGCGAAGTGTGGAGAGGGTATATCGGTCTGAGGGATTTGAGGTGAGATTGGTGCCGACTCAGCCTTACGCGTCAAATGTCAGTGTGGGGCGGTGGTTTAGTCATAAGCGTTATGCGTTGCGCTGGGAGCGGATGGCGCGTTTGGCGGTGTTGGCTGGCGAGGTGGCCAAGCCGGATATGATAGTGGTAAGCATGCCGCCATTAGGATTGTTTGAGGCCGCGAGTCGTCTTCGCGATGCGTGGGATAGTCGGATAGCGGTAGATATACAGGATGTGTGGCCGGAGACATTTTATATGATACTGCCGCAGTCTATACGTCATTGGGGATCACGGCTGTTTGCGCGATGTCACGAGATGGCGGCACGGGCTTATCGTGAGGCCGACATGGTTACGGCGGTTTGTCAGCGGTATGCAGATTTGGCAAAGGAGGTGGGGGGAAGGGGTGATAAACCGCGGGTTTTCCGACTGGGCTGTAAGTTGCCTGAATTGCAGCCATGGGATGAGTATGGCAGCGGGCGGGCGTTACGGCTGTGTTATGTGGGGAGTTTGGGATTTTCGTATGATATACGCACTATGGTCAGGGGCGTGTGTAAACTGGCTGCGGAGGGGTTACCGATTACATTGGATGTGGCGGGGGGTGGGG
>JAAYNR010000002.1 GCA_012520735.1 Lentisphaerota bacterium
GTAGCGGCATGAATGCCGCTGGGGACGGGCTGGTGGCGATGGCTATGGCTTTTGCGATCACGGAGTGGACGCAAAGGAGTGGTTAAAAGGTGATTGAGAGCCATCGTCAACTCTCTTCCTTTTAAAATCTGTTTTCCAAACGCGTATCGTTTTTGTTAAAACTGCGCAAGTCCATGAAAGTGCCAGATATATTAAGGGAATACGAGTTCTATGCTATACAACATTTGGTTACGGCTGTAAGCAGGTTTAGCTTATTTTTGGAGTTTGAGGCCGGGGGAGGTGATAGGTGATATGGGTTGGGTGTCGGGTATCCAGAGGGCGTGGCAGCCGGGGAGGGTTTGGAGGAGTTTGAGGCCGGCTTGCGGGCCGATGACAAAGAGGGTGGTGGAGAGGGCATCGGCGGTGGTGGCATCGGGGGCGACTACGGTGACGCTGGCAATACCGCTGACGGGCCAGCCGGTGCGGGGGTCGATGATATGGGTGTAGCGTTTGCCGTTTAGTTCGACGTATTGTTCGTAGTTGCCGGAGGTGGCGACTGCCTGACCGTTAGTGAGAATGATGGTGCCGATGTCGAGGTGGTCTTGTGAGGTGAAGGGGTTGCGAATGCCGATACGCCACCCTTTGGCGCTGGGGTGGGGGGTGCCGTGGACGCGCATGTTGCCGCCGAGGTCGATGAGGAAGTCTGTTTGGTGATTGAGGCGGAGGCGGTGCCAGGCGAGGTCGACGGCCTGACCTTTGGCGATGCCCCCGAGGTCGAGGTGCATGCCGGGTTTGGTGAGGTGGGCGGTGGCAGGGTTAGTGGCGGTGGCGGGGTGGAGGTGGATAGCGGTCCAGCCGATGCGGCTGAGGGTTTGGGTGATGGAGTGGGGCGTGGGTGGCTCTGTGATGGTTTTGCTTCGGAAGCCCCAGAGGTTCATCAGTGGGCCGATGGTAGGGTCGAAGGCACCCTGGCTGACTGCGGCCCAGTGGCAGGCAAGGGCGATACCGTTGGCGGCGTTGGTAGAGAGGAGGATGGGGGTGCCGTGACCGGCGGTGGCGTTAATGATTGCGAGGGTGCTGTTGGGGCGGAAGATGGAGAGGTCGGTTTCGATCTCGGTAAGAGCCTGAGCAACGATGGGGCGGATGGTGGCGAGGCGTTCCGGTTGGTTGGCACGGAGGGTGAC
Source organism: Lentisphaerota bacterium (assembly GCA_012520735.1). Classification (GTDB taxonomy): domain Bacteria; phylum Verrucomicrobiota; class Kiritimatiellia; order RFP12; family JAAYNR01; genus JAAYNR01. Next base: position 1,164 of record JAAYNR010000002.1, read on the forward strand.
AGTGACAGTAGTTCCCATGCAGAGCCATCTTGAAGTAGTGGGGAGATGGAGGCGGTAACAGCCGCTGATGATTGCTGCTGTGAGGGCGACTGAGAGAAGTAGAGTGGTGGAAAGACGGCGTGTGTGTGGGTGTTTCATGGTTGGTTGGCTGGTGGTAGCGGCTGGGTTTGAAAGAGGCCATAGCGGGAGGTATCGAGGTAGGCGCGGACGCTGCCGAAGAGGGTGGTGTAGCTCTGTTTGCCGTTGATGAGGCTGGATATCTGTACCTCAATAGCGAGTTGGCCGCTGTGGGTTTGGAGTTTGAGGTGGTCGAGGGGGACAAGGGCGGTGAGTTGGTAGCCGTTGGCAGTGGTGGAGGAGGTGATTTTTATCTCAGGGGCGGCGGTGATGTCGGGGCCGATTTTGCGGAGGGCTTTGGGTGGGAGATCGGCGGTGCCGGGGACGAGGAAAATCTGGCCGATGTCGTCGGTGTTACCGCCGGGGAGTGAGCCGAAGATTTCGATGTCAGAGCCTTTCCAGACAGATGGGGTCTGGCGGATTTGTGGTTCAACGACAGTGGCGGTGATGGCGAGGTGGTCGTTGGCCAGAGCTAGATATACTTGAGCCACCTGATTGTCACCATTACGGGCAGTGTAAGAGCGGGTGGTGGTGAGTTTTGATGTGAGGTTGGCGAGGTGACAGGCACCGATGTTTTGGATAGGTCGGTGGCTGAAGGGGAGGCGTGGTGAGGGGGTGGCGGCGACCTGGCCTTGTGGCGAGCGGGGAACGACCAGATGGATCGGGGTGCCGGGAGTGGTAGAGGTGGGGGTGACTGAGAAGGTGCGGCTGATGGTCTGGCCGGGGAGGAGGGTGTAGGAGAGGGTACCATCGGCAGAGATGGTGGCAGCTTCGGGCGGAGTGGCAGTGAGGGTGACGATATCGCTTAAGGTACGGTTGGTGGTGTTAGTGAGAGTGAGCCGCACCTGTGCCGGTGGTTGGTCAGGATCGACGGGTAGTTCATTTTCTATGGTGACTTGGCAGAGGATCGGGCCGGCAAGGCGCATGGTACCGAAAGCACTGGTGTCGACATGGGGTGCGGGGCTACCAAAGACGGTGGCGTGGGTGGTGGCTCCGGCAGTGCCGGGGATGTTGGCACGGGCTTCGAAAAGAAAACGACCGGCAAAGGCATACTTGCCGACCAGTTCGGCGTCGGCTTGTCCGCTTTGCCAGACGTGATGGGTGCGTGGAATGCGGTCGATATCGATGCCAAGAAAGTTAAGGGGGATAAGAGCACTGACCTCGTAGCCGTTGTTGGTATCTTTAAAGGTGGCTTTGATCTCAGGAGCCGGTTCAATTTCAGCACCTGTGCCGAGGCGCTTAAAGAATTCGGCAGGTTGGTCGTTTAGTGGTGGGACGAGGTAGACCTGTTTGACGGCATAGTAGCCACCAGGGACGGCGGCGGCTCCGGTGGCATCACGGCCGGAGTTGGCTCCGTATATTTCGAGGCAGGAGCCGTCGATGATGGTGGCACGGCGTTGACGGTTTTTGTCGGTGATGGTAGCGTGGAGAGCGAGGTTACGGCCACTGATGCCACAGCGGAGGTGACCGAAGCGTTGGTTGCGGATAGCAAAGGGCATGGGGCGTTCGTCCGCCAGCGTGGCAGCGAGGAGATCCGGGTTACTGAGCGGAGGGAGGGAGGGGATAGGGTGGTCAATAAACATCCACATATTGGCGGCTTTGCGGCCAGGGGCAACGGGAGAGCGTTTGAGATAGAGGCCAAAGGTAGTGGCGAGGTTGTAGTTAGAGCGAATGGGGTAATTTTTTTTGAGGAAGTCGTCTTCAAAAGTGATCAACCACTCGAGCCAGGTTTCACTACCCGGGGCTATCTGGTACGACTGAGTAGCGGGAGTTAGTAGTTTGATGGCACCGGCAGGACGTGTTAAAAGCTCAATGGTGTCGGCGGCAGCGGTGGTTTTGGAGTCGTTAAGGAGGTTTACACGGATACGACCGGGAGCGTAACCGGGAGCAGCAACGGGCGGTTCTATAAAGTTTATGAAAGGGCGGACTTTATCATCCAAAGGAGAGACGACAGAGTAGCCGTTGCCGTCGATATCGACAAAAACGGGGTTAGAGACGGCGACATGGAGGCGGGTGGCAGAGGGGTTGCCGGTTTTGCTGTGGAGGTCACGCCCCATGCCCGAGGCGACGACAATGATGTGGCTATCGGCGGTGAGTTTGAGGGGGATAGGGGCATAGAAAGTGGCATGGGGGATGTCTGGTAACGAGTCTTTGGGGAGGTCAAATAATTCGGGGTTGGCGATGCGGTTGCATTCAGTGGCGGGGATACCGTTAGCGAGGATCTGGACGCGGTCGCAGGCGGTCCAGTTGGAGCATTGGACGCGGACTTTAACGATGATTTCGCCTTTAGGGGCGTGGAGGGTATCTTTGATGGAGGTGATGGTTTGGCCGGTAGTGGCGGCGATAACGGTACTCTCCAGATAGGGGCCGGTGGTCATCATAACTTCACCGCGGCGCATGGCAGCGGCGATGGCGACGGGGTCGATGTCAGCGGTAGATGTGGCATTGCTGCGGATATAGTTACGGTAGCGACCGGTCTCTTGAAAGCTGGAGAAACGTCCGGCATTACAGACTGCCGGTAGGCGGTAACCGAGGGTTAGCTGGTCGACCCAGTTAAGGATACGGTTATCATATGCGGAGAGCGGTTTACCTTCAACCAGTGGTTCGAGGGCGACAACATCGAGGATATCCATATTGGGAGAGATACGGAGCGGGTCGTTGCGAGGGACGACTATCTGCACGACGCGGCTTGTGTGGTCATCCCATTTGACGAGCCATTCGAGCTGGCCGATATGTTCTTCACGCTGTTTGGCACCGCCATCCTGGGCTCCTTTAATATAGGGGACGGGGAAAACATTCTGGTGGGTGACGGTGTGGCGGCGGCCAGCGGTGAGGCCGAGACCGGGGCAAGTAGCGAGGTGGTTGGTGAGGCCGAGCTCGGCAATTTTGTCGGCATAAGTGTAAGAAAAATTATGTTCAGTAGCCGGAGCGAAACGGATATGTTCGGCGGCGAGGCTGGCGATTTTATCGGCTATGGGTTCGACAGAGCCGCCATCGGTGGTACTATTTGGGGAGTAAGGGTAGACATAGTAGAGTTCACTGGCACCAGAGCGAGCAGTATGGTTATGGGTAATGGCTGAGATCCAGCCGTGGGTAGTGAGAGAGCGGTTAAGCGTGATTTTAAGTGTGGTGGTCGAGCCGGGGGTGATTTCATGTTCTTGTTCGGCTATGTCGTACTCAGAGCCGGCACTACAGATAGAGTAGTAGCTACCGGGTTCGAGTGCGGTGGTAGTGATGCCATCAACACCACCCCAGCGGGCAATGGGCGGTTGAGAGGCGGCGGGTGAACCGGGGGTAATTTTGATGGCTGACTCAGTAGTTCGGTAGAGGAGTAGTTTGTGAGGGATGGGATTATTATACTGGTCGGTAACAATGGTTTTCAGAGTGGCAACGGGGGGGAGGTTGAAAGAGATTTCGTTAGAGTCGTTAGCAGCGAGGTGACGACCAAAAACATGAAGGCCTGGGGTGGAGGCGAATATTTTAAGATCGGTCTGTTCGGGGAGGTAGAGGTCGAGCGTGCCGTTTGTAGCAAGGCCGGCACCGAATATCTGATTAGCAATGCGGGCGATTATCTCCACCGGGGTATCGGTATTATTGCCAACGCGAGTGGTGGCTTTTACATGACGGAGGGGTAGGTTTTGTAGTTTGAGGGCGATTTCACGGGCTGCGAAGAGGGAGGAGGCGGGGAAGAGATGGGTGTTAAAAGTGTGGCTACCGCCCGGGGGTAGGGTGATAGTGGCAGAGCCGTTAGGTTGAATTTGGCGCAGGTGGGATTGCGGGCCGGGGCGTTGAAGTGAGAGGGTGTGGTCGTCGGCCATGACAACGGTGGTGGCGTGGGTAGGGCGGTGGTAGGTCCAGAAAAGTTTTTTATCGGGGTCGAGGCCGTGTTCCCAATCGCCATCGGTGCGGAGGATAGAGGTAGGGGTGTGGACAAAGACGGTTGTGGTGGGGTTGGTGTAAGTGACTGAGACGCGGACAAAAGGTTCATTATCAAGGAGTTTATAGATAACAGTAACGGCAGGCTTGGGTGCACCCTGCAGATGGGCGGGGAGGGCGGCAAGTTCGGCCAAAGACTTACCGCTGGCAATCTCATATGTGCCGATGTTGAGGGTGACCTCGCTGGCATTAACGGGGGCACGTTCGGGGCGAGACCAGGGGGGATTAGCGGCTTCGGCGTCGAACTCATCACGAAAGGCAGGGGCATCAGGTTTATAACGTGCCGGCCCGGGGTAATAAGCGGTGGGGGTAGCGGAGCTGAGGTTATGACGTGGTGTGAGGGCTATAACCGCACCGCCGACTTTAGAGATAGCCCAGCGACTGGCACTGCGACCCGAGAGTAGAAAGGGGTCGGCAATGCATATAGAGAGGTGATCGTTATGCATGACATAATCACCAAAAAAAGCACCGGCAGTATCGCCCTGCGGTGCATAGGCATCGTAATTTTCAGGCGACAGCGTAACCAATTCAGCGGCTGAGAGCGACAAGGCAACGGTTAGCAGCGAGATGATAGAGGAGACTTTACGGCTTAAGAAAGGAGAGAGAGCGGAGCGTGAGAAAGTGAGTAGAGTTTTCATGTATTTTCAGTGTTTGTACTTAGCACCGTTAACAATATTAAGGACAGAGGACAGAGGGGAGTGTAGCGGATGAAGCGGAGAAAGGCAACACGAATACGGCACTGCGCTGTGCGCACCGCCGTGATAAGTAATAGAGAATGGAATTAACCAGGCGATACATTTGGGTATATTCGTTTTATTAGTGGTTCTGGCAACTTTATTCGCAAGCAATTCCTTAGCCAGCCTCATACAACTTTGTTTTATAGATGCCAATTAACCCGGCAAAAGATCCAGCAATATATGCTTTAGCAATATCCGGACGACGGTTTTTTAATGCGGTATATGTATAGTATAGCGTGAAAAGCGGTAGAAAAAAGAGATGGTAGGAGATTAATCCCCACCAGGGAGCCCAACGCCGCATGAATTTAGTCCTATTTCTGGCGAAACAGTAAGTGCGACGCGGGGACTCTACGCCAAGTGCGCGCAGCTTTCCCGCCTCTTTTTCCGTGAGGTGCCCTACATGGAGTGTGGTGACATCGGCGCATATCACCCCCTTATAGCCGGCTTTTGCGATCTTATAGCCAAAGTCTGTTTCTTCATATATAAAGCCATATCCTTCATCAAATCCCCCAATCTGTCTGGCGAGTTTTGTGGGTACCATAAAAAGGTTAGGACTGTAAATTGTTGGGTAGAGCCCTGTTGCTCCTATTTCGTTAAAAGAGCTACCCTCGTGAAGGTTACATGGCCGTGAGGTTAGGAGATTGATTGATGCTCCAAGAGTCCAAATAGTGTTGTTGGTGCTTTGTATTGAGAGTGCTGTGGCGAGTCCAACAGATGGGTCTGCAAAAATCTCCAGCAGTTTAGTTATCAGATCTGGTTCAACTATATTATCACTATCGAGGAAGAGGGTATACTCACCATGTGCCATAGAGAGACCGACGTTGCGTGTGACTGCAGGCAGTAGGTTAGTGGGGTTGCGATGGACACGTATCCTTTTATCATCCTTGTATTTGTTTGTTAACAGTTCATAGGTGTTATCGGAGGAGGCATCATCAACAACTACAACATCCAAGTTTTGATGACTACTGTTTAGGACAGAATTCAGACAATTACTCACCTCTTCTGCACGGTTGTAGGTGGGTATGACAATAGAGACAAGCTGGCTTTTAGGGTTGGCGTTAGAGTTCATTATTATTATGCTTTGAAATATCCTATAATCAGCGAGACTCATAGATTTGCGCTATCTCCTGATCGTCCAGGATACGGTTATAAATTATGATCTCATCCATGCTGCCGGAGAAAAAGAGACCACTGAAATCGCTATCTTTGCGCTTGCCGATCCTCAGCGGCTCATTATTAGGCTGAGACAAGATACGCCCGACCCGAATTTGGTTTGAGAGTATAGCGTCATCAACTTTTTTACCATCTACATATATTTTTACACGGTTCTCACTCCTTGATGCCATAATTACAAGATGGTACCACTGGCCCATTGGCAGCGGCTGCATATGAGCGTTATAGCCCTCAGTACACATGCTTGTAGAGACCTGACTGCTGAAGTAGATGCGCCACAATCCATCGTTGACATTAATTCCAATATCAAAAAGGCCACCATGATTTGAAGTGGTTGGCCCATGTTGCGTGCAAAGCGATCCCGACGGCTGTTTGCCGATAAGGGCATAAGAGGCGCGCTGCTGATATGGATTGGCAACCGGGCACATCCACAGTGCCACGCTGATCTCTGATAGAGTGTCGTAAATTTCATGTGCAGGTATCTCTATCCATGCATTCTTCCCGTCAAATAATATCGCCTGATTCGCCCGTTTGTTACGGTCCGGTGACGGTTTTGCATTGCGCACAATACAGTGGTTATGATGGTCACTGCTGTCATTGGTGTTGCCATCTTCAAACCTGTACCATGCTATTAGACCCTCTACAGGCACTACACTTGGGGCTAGAGTACGCAATTCGCGTATAAGCTCAAAATTAACCGATATCTGGCCGAAAAGCATCGCTAATTTAAGCGGTTCGATATTGATGGTGCCATTAAGTTTGTCACCGTTCGTCAAATCAAAAGTGGCACTTTTTTTATCTGCCTTCACTCTGATTCTAAGTATTTGACTTAAAGGGATATCCATCTTGCTGTAGGGTGTCTCAATAGGGAGAGACTCAATCTCAGTAATTCCGATGATGCTGGAGCCGTCTACCAGATCCAGCTTCACGCGCTGAACCGCATTATTGCTAGTCTCACCACCCAGAGTTAGCCCCGCCATGGCCACTAGAATGAGAGTGAGTAGATGTCTGAGACTATTCATCTTTGACCCCTTTCTTAATACAACTGCAACAAATGTAGTAGTGAAAAGCTTACGCTTTCATGGCGATTTTACCAAAAAACTAGTAAAGCAGACAAGGGCTGAAATGTAGCCGGCAAATTTATGAAAAAGTGGTCGTTTGTCATTTTTGTGCCGCGCTGTATAATCACGGTTACAAATTGAACAATTGGTAATCATGCCTGCAATATATAACTTTCAGGGGTGGGCACCAAAGCAACGTTGATTAGTAGCTAACCTGTTAGCTACTATCAAAAAAAACAAGAAGTTCAAGCAGCTATCTTCATAAGTTGTTGCGTTGAAGCAGCTAAGGCAGCATTGAGAGTCATCGTCAACTCTATTCTTTTTAAA
>JAAYNR010000272.1 GCA_012520735.1 Lentisphaerota bacterium
CTGAATACTGAACGCCTTGGTGCATATTCACTATTGTGAATCGCACCGGCGCACCCTTTTCCGCTATTGAGCCGACATCGCAACTCTGTTAAAATAAAGTTTTCTTATGTATTAAACTGCATTTTCAAACCCGCATAAATTTTGCACCATTAGGAGCAGCTATGATCTCCCGACACCTCTTTATCCCCCTGTTTTGTCTCGCACTCTCCCTGACAATGTTTGCCAATGAGCCGGAAGTGCTTGTTTTTACTAACGCGCAATCGACCGTGCTCGACCCCGCTAACTGGGATACCCCGTACCCGAATGAGCGTTATTTCGATGCCCTCCGTCCGTTGCTGATCCGCTACCCCGGCATCGCGCAAACCATCCGCAATAAAGAGGCCGCCGGCTTCCGTGTCGATAAAGTTGAACTCTCTCTAACCTGGGAACGCCAGGAGGGAGCCGGCCCGCAGCGCGGTCGTAGTGGCTGGGGTGCCAATGAACAGTATAAGGAGAATCCCGGCAAATGGAGCGCCATTATATGGCCACTATTGCGTCCCTGGGATGCCTCAGACACCTCTTTGGCACCAACTTGGAACGCCTGGTTGCCAAACAGCGCCTACTGGAGCAGAGGGGGCGGCAATGGCAACGGCAGTGACCGGCTCGATCTCCCACTCGGCCCGCTGCCGCTCCATGTCGATGCCAAAACTGCCCTGTTTAACCTCACCCCTCTGTTTCAGGATAAGACCTATGGCCGTACTCCGGGGGAGCGTTTGCGCCGTTTTGAGGAGTGTGGCCTGCAGATATATAAGAGCGAACTTTACGATATGAAGTACCGTAATTTTTACGCCTATGACTGGGCTGTCAGTACCGGCTATATCCGTATCTGGATCAAACGTCCCGAATTAAGGGTCGCTTTTGTCAAAGATAACACCGCCCGCCCCGCCACTCTGCCACCACCAGCCAAACTGCAACAGTTGGCCAAAAAAGCGAGTCGCTCCAAACAGAACCAACCCGCTATCGCCGTCCCCGCCAACCACGCACAAACAGTGGCGCAGTTGCTGGCCCGCCCCGACGGTCTACCGCAGTGGCAATGGCAGCGTATCAACGAACTGCGTCAGCTCCATGCCGACCCCGCCGACTCCTCCCTCTGGCTGGGACGTGGTGTCAACTTTGCCGCCTTCTTCTCACCCAATCACACAAACTACCTCAATGCCGTGCAAAACCTCCTTACCATGCCACCACGTACCTGGCAAGGTCACCTCACCTCCGATTTCGCCCTCCTCGCTGTAGCCTACGGTGCCCTGCTGCCACCCGGTGCTCGCGACTATCTGCACGAGTATTGGCGCGCTTGGCTGATGCCTGAGATCGAACAGCCGTTTGATGAATTTCTCGGCGGTGGCAGCCACCGCGGCGGCTCTACTTACTTCCGTGGCTATACCCGCAGTATGGGAACCATGAACTTCACCCATAACGCCAATATGGGTGCCATGCTGGGTGGCCAATTCCTCAACTCTGAAACCGTAATCACCAACGCCCGCTATGGGGTCGAAAACCTCCTCTTGCGGGCGCATGTCTTTGCCAATGGAGCACACCAGGAGATCGGCGACACCTATTATCAGGCGCTCACCATGGGTGCCGCCGGAGCCTTGGCCCGCTACGCCGCACACCCCTTCGACCGCCTCATGGGCTCAATCCTCCGCGACCGCCTTGTCGAGCCGCTCATCTCTATGTACCACCCCGGACTGCGCCGCATGACCCACCCCATGGGACGCGGCAGCTTCACTTACCACCTGCTGCTGCAGGAGGGGTCGTACCATGTGCTCCACACTCTCTCTCCCAGCGGTACCCTGATCCACCTCAACGATCTTAAACCCGAACGCCAACGAACACCCGGAACATGGGGCTCTGTCCACGGCCTGACTATCCTCGGCGACGAAGGCCCACCGGAGCGGATCGGCCTCCTCGCCCCCTGGGTCGAGATCCCTCTGGCCGATAAAATCGCCTCTGTAACCGACGGTAAAACCTACCCCTGGCAGGTTTTTGCGCGCGACTCCTCTCCCGGCTGTCTCCCCAACGGCTCTCACGTCAATGCTATGGGTCGCAACTACGCCCTCGCCTCACGTGACAATGCCAATTACGACTACGGTGTCTCGTCAATAATCGCCCAGTGGCGTCATAAACCCGAGCAAGTCGCCTCTGTTGAAGACCTCTCCACACTGATTGTCGGCTTCTGCAGTAACGAACGCTTTGCCCGTGAACTCGCCAACAGCGGAGGCTTCGGTGTCCTCCAGGCCGGTGGCAAGCTGATCGCTCTCAAAGCCCTCCCCGACCTCAACCAGAGTGCCTTCCGTAACGAAAAAGATGGCATCACCGCCCTCCATGCCAGTGCCCTGTTAGTCGCTTTAGGCGACACCGCCCGGCGCGAGATCTGGATCAATGACCAACCCGTTGCCGAGCTCAGCGGAGCTAAATCCGACCCCGGTGGCGACTGGCGCCGTCGCCTCGGCGGCGAGCCACTGGCCTTCGCCAACGATACCGACCTCATAACCATTTCCGATGGCTCCACTTACGTCGCCCTGATACCGGTAACCATCAACGCTCTGAAACGTGACCATCAGGTAACTATCTCCTGCAACTACCCCGCGCTGATGATAAATGTCCACATATACCGCGACTCCACCCCGCTCAGCGCCCCCACCCTCGCTGCTGCTACACCTCCGCCATCCGCCGGCTTTGTGCTCGAGTTAGCCGATGCCACCGACTACACCGACTTCGCCGCTTTCCGGCGCCATATCCGCCAAGCCAAACTCAACCTCTCCTGGGACAACGCCGCTAACTGCGCCCACTTCACCTACAGCAGCGGTGACGACACCCTCGAGATGGACTACGACCCACGCCGCCACCCGGCGATACGTCGTACTGTCAACAACTCCCCCGCTTACCCCGATACCGGCATCGAACGCTCATCGCCCTGGGCAGTACAGGGCCGCAGTGGCACCATCATAAAAAGCGGCGTCATCCTAGAGTCTGAACCACTCCACGAAGCCTACCTGCAAGTTTTCCCCGGTGTCGATACAATTGTCGCCTACAACCCCCTCCCCGACCCTACCTTCTGGAGCCTGACCTTACCGGAGAGCGACAAACTCCCCGGCAAATTTCTCGTTGCCAACGGTCGCCTCGGCCTGGCTCGTATAATTATTGAACGGAGCCAAAATCGCATCTCCGTGGAACACGCTTGGCGCCCCAACACCGAAACCACCCCCGACAGTGCCACCCTCCTCTTTGCTGTAGGCTGGCCACAGGCACCACAAGTTCAACTTAACGGCCAGCCATTACACGGCAAACTCCGTTACATCGAAGAAAAAAGAGGCCAACACATCTGGCTGATCCCGCTCAACGCCGAAACCAAGCCAGACCCCCGCACCGCCCTGGCTCAATACCTCAATATAGACGATAAATTCGCCACTGCCCACAGCCCACTCATCACCGACTGGCACGTAATCGGACCATTTGACCCCGACTTCAACACCGCCTATCCACCCGAAAACGGTGTCGACCTCAACGCCACCTACCAGGGACTCGACGGTGCCGACGTCAAATGGCGCACCATAGACATCACCGCTCAAAACGACCGTGGCGGCATCGACCTCAACCGAATCTACCGGCCTGAGACCCTCCAACTCGCCTATGCATACACACACATAGAGTCCGACACCGACCGCCAAGCCACCTTCTTCTTCGGCAGCCCCACCGACGCCGCCATCTGGATTAACGGCCAACTCGTCCACCAGCACCGCCGCTACTACCGCATCTTCATGCCCGACCAAGACCGCTTCACCGCCCCCCTGCGTCAGGGACACAACGAAATACTCATTAAAATCCTCCGCAACCACGAAAGCTGGGCCTTCAGCCTCCGTCCAACCCCATAACAGCGGCACTCACCCCACAGCCCCGCATCGGCACCGCACTCACATGGTCCCCTGCCGTACCAGTGCCCCCCTGGGAGGCCCGAGCACCTGCTCGAGCCGGGCCTGCGGTGCGCTTTGCGCCACCGCGGTAGGGCGTGTCTCTCCGAGACCGCCGTCGTCAGCAGCGGCATACGCCGCTGCATAAGTGGCAAAAAGCAAGCGGCCAGCAGCAAGTGCCACCGGGAACGCAGGGCTCCGTACCTGCCACAGGCATGAGCTTCCGTCTATTTCGTGTATTCTGTGGTTACCTTCTCCGTAGCCTCTCTCTTTGCTCTCTTTGCGTTTTCTGAGGTTAATTTACGGCCCCCCCCAGCGGCGGTCTCGGAGAGACACGCCCTAGTGCTTATGAAGATAGCTGCTTGAACTTCTTTTTTTGACAGTAGTTAACGGGTTAGCTATTAATTTTGAACTTGTAGCGATTAACTAGCATGGTATTATTATGACATTTTTTTCACGAAACTACTAAACGTAAAGGTGTGTTATGGCGAAGAAAGAGCAGGCAGCGGTTAAGGTGTTTGATACTGACAAACGCATCAGACTGGGCATTTGGGGTCTGGGTCGGGGGATGAGTTTCTTTAACACCTGTAAGTTTCTGAATATTGATGTGGTCGCCGGGTGCGACTTCAATAAGCACATGCGCGACCGCTTTCAAGCAGCTTGTCCCGATGCTTTTGTTACCGACGACGAAGATGCCTTTCTCAGTCACGATTTTGATGCGGTGCTGCTGGCAACTTTCTGCCTGGATCACGGTCCCCATGCTATCAAATGCCTTCAGGCCGGAAAGCATGTCCTCTCTGAAGTAACCTCGTTTTTCTCCATGGCCGAGGGTGTCAAGCTGGTCGAGGCAGTTGAGAAGAGCGGCCTCGTCTATAACCTCGCAGAAAACTACCCTTTTAGCGCCGCCAATATGTGGCTGGCTAACCGCTGGCGTGAAGGTCTTTTTGGTGAGCTGATGTACGGTGAGTACGAGTATGTGCATGAGTGCCGTTCGCTCTGCTACACCTATATCGATGGCATCCCGGTAATGCCTGGACATGCCGTCCACAACTGGCGCAGTTGGTTTAATTACCACTACTACTGCACTCACTCGCTGGGTCCAGTAATGGTTATCACCGGAACGCGCCCCGTTGCGGTAGAGACTTTCCCCTGTCGCCCGCGTCTGGCCGGTTATCTTAAAAAAGGGGGAAACGGCACAGCGGCACCATCGCTTATCCAAATGGACAATGGAGCCGTCGTCCGTAACCTTATGGGTGCCACCGCTCACGATGCCCACAACCAACGCCTTTGGGGGACACTTGGAGCCTCTGATATGGGATATGGCGGCCTGCGCCTCCGTCTGGGTGCTGCCGGCCATGCCCCACTGTTGCAGGTGACCCCCAAATGGGAGGGTCTGGGTGAGCTGGCCGCACAAACCGGTCATGGCGGCGGCGACTTCTGGACGCTCTACTATTTTGCCCGCGAAATACTTACCGGCGAAAAAGGGCCTTTTGATATTTACGGCGGCTGTGATGTGACAATACCCGGCATTCAGGCCATACGCTCAGCCCTCGAAGGTGGCAAACCGATGGAGGTGCCCGACTTCCGTAAAAAGGCCGATCGCAAACGATACCGTGACGACGACTGGAAACAAGAGCGTTACAACACCTCTCGTGGTGTTTTCGGTGGTTTTGTCCCACCGGCGGAAGAACCCGCGGCCAAGTTCTCCAGTGTGATGAAAGACCTCATCACCACCTCAATCAACTATCGTTCGTATGCCGATTGGAAAAAAGTGTCGTCAGCCATCTCTGATGAGTCTCAGTTTTTACCCATTGCCGAAAAGTTGCTGGATTGCTACCCGCTCCTCAAGGAGACTTACCTCAATGCACGAGCCATCATCGATAAATACCCCAAGAGTGATGCCGCTCAGGTTTTGGGCGAAATGCTCGAAATTGGTAAGGAGGCCGAGGCCCTCGCCCCTAGTCTCCTGCCGGGTCTGAAGCGTGAGGTAAACGCCTTACGGCGTAAATTCAAAAAAACCGACAGCATCTCAATCACTAAATGTGAAGCATCGGCACTTTTACCGGTAAGGTCAGTCATCTCAAAAGTGGCATACCCCGACACTAAAGTCAAATTCACCAAAGCAGAGTTCAATGCCGTCCACGATTTTTGTCAGATACAAGACCGCTACGGCGAGACTAAGTCGGACGACGGCCTCATATACGCCCGCTGTTACTATAATGCCAGAAAAGCCGGCACCGGCACCATCAACGTCGGGGCTGACGGCCCCTTTAAAGTATTCGTCAATCAGAATGAAATCTGCTGCAATCCGCGTGCCACCAACCCGGTGTCGGATCATATGACACTGGTACAGGTAAACTGGCAAGCTGGTAAAAATGAGATTGTGCTGGCCATACGAACCAATAAAGGGATGGCTTGGGGCTTCAGAGCCGCCATACACAAGAGCTGGTAGAGGGTCGTAAGTGGCTGAAGTTTATCGGGAAACTTTTGACAACGGTGCCGGTGGCTGGGTCGCCGACCTCAGTAGCCGCTTGCCGGTCTGGGACGGTGTCGCCTACTGTCACAGTCCCTGGTCGATTGATGCTAACCACGCTCCCCCTGGCGCAGGATACCTCCATCTGCTAAACACACAACATGTTAAGTCTTTCATGACTTCTCCAGTTGCTTCCCACCCCGCCTTACGGCGACGCAGTTACTTTCAGTTGCACTTCTGGTCTCGTCCAGAAGTGACCCGACTTTCACGGGCTGATTCCGTGCGGTCACGTTCGCACGGGACCGCCGTCCCCGGCGGGAGCACCCACAAAGTCCCTTCCCCCGCGCCTGTGCACCCTGGGAGAGTGCCTGCTCGGGCTCGGGCCTGCGGTGCGCCAAAGGTGCCACCGCCCCCAATTTTCCGCAGAAACCGCAGTACCCGGTGCCACCGCACCACCGCAGCCCGTGCCTTCACCTTCGTCCCTTCCGTGGCTACCCCTTCCCCGTGCATGAACCATTAAGGCATTCTCCTTTCCCTTCCCCGGGCCTTCCTTCTTTGCTCTCTTTGTGTGTTCTTTGTGGTTAATTCACAGCCTCCCGGCGGCATTACACCTTGTTACGGTGCGGCACCGCACCGGGACGAGGCGGTTTCGCAGAAACACGCCCTACCGCCATGTGCTTGTATTCCTCACTACTAATGCAGGGTTGCGTTATGGAGTAGTATGGCTTACTATTTGGACTACGACATAAGTTGTGCCTAATCACATTGATGTGGTGTGACGTCTTGCAGTTGTTTGAAAGGATTACTCGCATGAGTAGCGATTCAATTAGGGTAGTACGGTCTGTTTTGCATTATGGTACTAATGCAACGCCGTTAATCAGTGGTGAATTCCACTATTGGCGTAATCATATTGAGCAGTGGCCGGAGATATTCAGTGCCATCCGCAAACTCGGCCTCAATGTAATCGCCACGTATGTGCCGTGGAATTTCCACGAAGTAGAGCCGGGGCAGTACGATTTCACCGGAAAAACTTTGATGCAACGTAATTTACGTGAGTTTATCAGGCAAACAGCGGCTGAAGGGTTTCAATTGATTGTCCGCCCCGGCCCTTATATCTATGCTGAATGGCCTTTTGGCGGCGTGCCGGAGCGAGCGGCTAAACTACACCGCCTCGATCCCCGTTTTCTGGAGATGGCGCGCCATTATATCGATGCCGTTGCTGCCGAACTTGCTCCGTTTCAAATAACACGCGGCGGTAATATTATCCTCTGTCAGGCTTGTAATGAGGCTTATCCGCCAATTGAGAGTTTTGCTGAGGAGATCGGCTGTTTTAATAAGAGTGGACTCTTTGCCGACTTTCTCCGGAACAAGTATGACAATAATCTGGAGCTCTTAAACCGACGCTGGCAGAGCCAACTGGAGTCGTTTGATGAGGCGCAAATCTATTTCCATGAGCCTTATGTGAATACCCGCCTGACACTGGGTGAGCGGCTGTTGCCGGCCCCGCAATACCGCATGCGCTACGCCGACTCCATGGAGTTTGTCGGCTGGTATGGCACTGAAATCGTCAGAATAACAGCGGGCTGGTTGCGTGAAGCCGGCATAGATGTGCCAATCTGCGGCAATGGTTGGTCACCGCTCTATCAGAATTTTACCGCTATGTCGGAGGTGGTCGATGTTGTCGGCTGTGATGTCTACCCAATGCCTAATTTTGAGGGACAGCAACAGACCGAAGACGACTGGTTTTACGTAATGGATATTGTCCGGCAAACCGCTGCCAACTCTAATAATGGTAACTGCTGGTCGGCTGAATTTCAGAGCGGCCTCTATCCGTTGCGCAGTGTCGGCTATCTGCCGCCAAACCACTTCAGCTATATGACCATGGCTTTGATCGCCCGCGGCTTACGCGGCTGGAACTGGTATATGCTGGTGACACGTGACAATTGGCCCAACGCGCCAATCAATGAGTGGGGACGCCCCAATGAGTATTTCCCCATCCACCAGGAGATTGTAGCCAATGCCCGCGCTCTGGAGCCGTGGCTGCTCGATGAGGTCGCTGATGCCAGTCTCATAGTTTACAAACCACACCGCATTATCGACCCCGGTAATTTCGAGAGCCTCTATCGCGCTCTGGAGGCTGCCGACATCGCTTATGACTATTTCGACATCGGCTCCGGCAAGATGCCTACCAACCAACGCCTTATCTATGCCGGGTCCGACTGGATTGAACGCCAGGCGGCCGAGCGTCTGGCTGAGTTTGTCAGAGCCGGTGGTACAATGATCACCTTTAGCCGCTTCCCGGCTTATGATGAGTATGGTAACCCCCTGGAGATGTTCGACTTTACCCAGCCCGATGGCGCACGTCCGGTGTTACTACCGGTAACTGTCCGTTATGCCAATGGCGAGGTGGAGTTGACAAAAGGTGGCCATATGGGCAAAAAGGTCAATTTCTGCCACTACCGTAAGGTTGACGGCGAGGCGATCAGACTCTGCACCAATACCACGGCACGTGAGTTGCTAGTCGATATCGGTGCCAGCCACCCCTCGCTCTTTACTATCGGCTACAGCCGCAACCTCGGAGCGGGCAAACTGGTCGTCATCGGCAGTAACCCCGCTGCCGAACTGCTCAAGCTGGTGTTGCGCCAAGAGGGTGGCATTGCTGCACAATGTGAAACTCCCGGAGTGTTGACTACTGTACACAGGCACACCACCTCCGGCGACTTAATTCTCTTTGTCACTAATCGTAACCCTGATAACCGTCAGGTGGCTGTAAAGCTCGATTTGACGCGCCTGGGGCTTGACCCTGAGGGCACCTTCACTCTCAGTGAAGGTATTAGCGGCAAAGTTAAATCCATCAGCGGTAACGAATTGGCGCAATTACTGCTTAATCTTAAAGGATATGCTGTCACCTGGCTGCGTATCGGTAAATAACAAGGAGAAAAAATGAGAACAAACAGATTCACTATCGCCGTTGTGTCGCTGCTGATATGTGGCTTATGCCATGCCTCAGACCTCAACCCGGTAAAAATGCACAAACCGCCCAAACATGACCCGGTTGTGTTAGTCTCGAATGGCGAAGCCCGCGGGGTGATCGTTATACCTAAGAGTACGGCACGTCCTCTGCTCTCTACGGTCAACGAACTGCGCGATGTCATTAAAGTCGCTACCGGCGTAGAGCTAGCGATTGTTAAAGAGATGCCGACAGAGGGCAGCGCCATAGTTATCGGCGATACCACCGCCTCGGGGATCAACCCGGCTAAATTGCCAATAGAGGGGTTTGTCATTAAAAGCGCCCCCAACCGTGTCTACATCACCGGTAATGATGAAGGTGGCGAAGGTACCGCCTGGGGTGTCTATGAATTTGCCGAACGCTTTGGCGGTGTGCGCTGGTACTGGCCTACCGACCGCGGCGGACGCTCTATCGAACCGCTCAAGGAACTAGTGATTAATCCGGTACACCTGAGCGATGCCCCCGTTTTTCAGCATCGCGTGATCTGGCCCAATACCCAACACACCTGGACCGCCGGCGGACAGCAACTGGGTGGCTTGCACCGGGCTCTCCGTTCGGGTAACTCCTGGCCAAACAATCTGATTGTCCACTCCCCCAACTGGTCAAAAATGACCGATTACCTCGAAAACCGTCCTGAAGTTTACGAACTCCGAGCCGATGGCACCCGCAACACCGTTATGCTCTGTTACGGTAACCCCCGGACCATCGAGAGTTATCTGGAACAGATCGAAGCCAAACTAGCCGGCGATAAAAAGGCGAATATCGGCCTTAAAGGTAAGGCTGTAACCGTCTCCCCGGCCGATATGGAGATCACCTGCACTTGCAGCGACTGCGCCAAACTCTGGGATGCCGGTGCCGGTCAATA
>JAAYNR010000237.1 GCA_012520735.1 Lentisphaerota bacterium
AACTTCTTGTTTTTTTTGACAGTAGCTAACGGGTTAGCTACTAATTCATAGTCTGTGTTCATAGTGCTGCCAATTAAAGTTCGGGAAGTTGGTTCCAGTGGCTGACGTGGGAACCTTTGAAGTCAAATTTTTTGGTGCCACCATAAATCAGGTGAGTTTGAATCTCTTGGTGCATGTCGGCCAAGTCACACCATTTTTGCAGATTGTCAGTCCAATCGGAGGCGAAGGTGGCACCGGATTTTATTTGACAATTGGCCGACTCGGCTCTGCAGTATAGCCAAAAGATCGCATTTTACCATGTTCGCTCCTCCATGCAAATTTAAGTTTCGAGCTTAGATTAGCATGAATCTGGCGGTTTAGCAAGTGTCATTGTTGCACAGATGGAGAGATGTTCATGCTGGCGGCTTATGCTGAGGAAAAATTAACCGCAGAGAACGCAAAGAGAGCAAAGAAATTCATGCCCGGGAAAGGGCATCCACAGATGAACGCAGATGAGAGCAGATGAAGGGGAAGACTGTGAGGCTGTAAGACTGTGAGGCTGGGAGGGAGAGGGGCATCCGCAGATGAATACTGTGAGGCTGGGAACGCAGGGCTCCGTACCTGCATCGTCGTCCTTAAACGAGTCACTTAAACGAAATCGCACTTAAACGCGTACTCCTAGGCGAATCGCTTAAGCGAAGTGTGGGTTATGTCACGCCCTTACAGGGCTTTATATGATTTGTTGCGTATTCCCGGGGCGTTGCCCCGGGCTGGTATGTATAGCCCTTTCAGGACAGATTCCACCCTTCACCCTTTTTATTCGTTTAAGCGTAGCGGCGTACGCCGCTTGCTTCTGTTGCTTGTGTACTTGACATAATTTGTTAAAAAAGTGAGACTGTTTCGTATTTCAAAGTATCAGATTGGAGGCAGTATGCGTATTGTGGGTGTTATACCTTCGCGGTGGGGGTCGACGCGGTTTCCAGGCAAGAGTCTGGCGCCGATATGCGGACGGCCACTGGTGTTGTGGGTGGTGGAGGCGGTGCGTCGGGCGGAGTGTCTGGATGAGGTGATTGTGGCGACGGATGATGAGCGGATTGCCGAGGTGGTGGAGGGGTGTGGTTGCGGGGTGTCGGTGGTGATGACGCCACCGGAGTTGCCGTCGGGGACTGACCGTGTGGCAGTGGCGGCGAAGCCGGATGATGACGATATTGTGATCAATATTCAGGGTGATGAGCCGCTGATTGAGCCGTCGCTGATTGAGGCACTGGCGTTGCGCCTGAAGAGTGAGAGTGGTTTTAAGATGGCAACAGCGGCCTCGCCGATCACTTCTCTGCAGGATTTGGAGTCGCGCTCTATTGTGAAGGTTGTTTGTGATGCTGAAGGTGGGGCACTCTATTTCTCCCGTTTGCCGATTCCGTGTCGGCGGGATGGGGCTCCCGATTTTGAGAGTGGTCTCTATTGGCGGCATTTGGGTATTTATGCTTATCGTGGGGAGTTTTTGAAGCGATTGGTGCAGGAGCCGCCTTGTTCGCTGGAGCGGTGTGAGTCGTTGGAGCAATTGCGGGCACTTTATATTGGTGGCCGTATAGCGGTTTTGCAGACTAATCACGTGGGGGTGGGGGTTGATAACCCTGAAGATGTGGCTCATGTGGAGGAGTTGATGCGGCGTAGTGGAGTGTGTGGCGCAGAGTGAGTGGTAAATGTTATGATAAGGGAGAGGTTTTGAGATGAAGAGTGTTAAGCGACGTCAGGTTAGAGTGGGTAGAGTGGTGTTTGGCGGACCGCGGTTGGCGGTGATTGCTGGGCCGTGCGTGATTGAGTCGCGCAAGGGGTGTTTGGATTTGGCGAAACGGCTGGTGGAGCTGGCAGCTAAAATGGATGTGCCGCTGGTTTTCAAGGCCTCTTTTGATAAGGCTAACCGCACGGCGGTTGATTCTTACCGGGGGCCGGGGATTGTTGAGGGATTGGCGATATTGCAGGAGGTGCGCGAGACGTGTAAGGTTCCGGTATTGACCGATATTCATGAGCCTGAGCAGGCGGCAGTGGCGGCTGAGGTGGTCGATATTGTGCAGATACCGGCGTTTTTGTGTCGGCAGACCGACCTGTTGCTGGCGGCCGGCGAGACAGGCAAGGTGGTTAACGTGAAAAAAGGGCAGTTTCTGGCGCCTGAGGATATGATCAATGTGATAAACAAGCTGGAGAGTACCGGGAATTACAAGCTGACCCTGACAGAGCGTGGTGCCAGTTTTGGGTATAATAATCTGGTGGCTGACATGCGGAGTTTGTTGATAATGCGTGAATTTGGGTATCCGGTGATTTTTGATGCCACGCACAGCGTGCAGCGTCCGGGCGGTGCCGGGACGAGCAGTGGTGGTGATGGCAAGTGGGCGCCGGCTTTGGCGCGGGCGGCTGTGGCAACGGGGGTTGACGGTGTTTTTATTGAGACGCACCTGAATCCGCCGGAGGCACTCTCTGATAAGGCCAATGCGATAGCTTTTGCAGAGTTAGCGCGTGTGTGGCGGCAACTCAAGGAGATACATGAGGCGATTCGCCGATAATATATTATGGATGCTGTGCACATGTTGCTGGCTGGTGACAATGCCGGTGCTGTGTGGTGAAGCGGACGGGTCTGAGTGGGCTGATCTGGCTGCAGCTTATGCGGGTGATATTGCCCGTGGCGGCTCACCGATTGAGGAACTCACCTTTCCGTTGGAGTATTTTGATAGTGGGCGGGTGCGGGCGGTATTACATGCTAAGCGTGCGACCATCGCCGATGGCGGGTTTGTCAGAGCGAGTGAGATTAGGGTAGATCTCTACAGCGAGACGGGTCAGAAAGAGGGGTGGCTGACGGCTGAGGGGTGTCTTTTCAACCGCGATGATAAACGTGGTTACTGCAGCGGTGCAGTGGCACTGGTGCGGCCTGAAGTGGAGCTGCACGGCAAAGACCTGTATTGGTCGATGGAGGAGCAGCGGATCGTTATTTTATCGGAGTCGCGGCTGGTGATAAAAGAGTGGAAACCGGGAAAAAAGGGGGATAAATGAAATTAAGCGAGAGTGTCTATTTAGTATTGGTGGGAGTTATACTACTGGTCGGGTGGAGCAGGGCAGAAGAGCCTACAGCAACAGAGGTAGCGGCAGCAGAGGCGGCGGCTGAGGCAGTTGCGAATGCAGTGGCCGAGCCGGAGGCAGAGTCGGTGGCTGAGGCGGAGGTTAGCCCAGCAGCAATTGAGAGCGAGGCGACTGAAGAGGGTGGCCCTCAGGTGAAAAGCGAGGCGAAAAAGGGTGGCAAAGGGGATGAATCGGGCAAGTTACTCGGTTTTGGCGGCATCAAGGCTGGGCCAACGGTGATTACGGCAGAGCGGATTGAGTTTGATTATAAGGAGATGGTGGCGGTTTTTGATGAGGATGTGAACGTTAAAAACGAGCAGTTTGTGATGTTAGCCGACCGTGTGCTG
Source organism: Lentisphaerota bacterium (assembly GCA_012520735.1). Classification (GTDB taxonomy): domain Bacteria; phylum Verrucomicrobiota; class Kiritimatiellia; order RFP12; family JAAYNR01; genus JAAYNR01. The sequence goes on from JAAYNR010000237.1 coordinate 3,435, forward strand.
GTGTTTCTGGAGGGGACAAACGATGTGCGGCAGTTGCTGGCGATGGGGCATGTGGCGTTGACCAATGAGAATCGGAGTGCGGTTTGTGATAGGGCAGTTTATACCCGTGCAACTCAGCAGATAGTACTTACGGGCGATGCCAAGCTGCAGCGTGAGGGTGATTCTGTTAGCGGCGACCGCATCACCATTTGGCTAAACGACGAGCGGATGGAGGTGTCACCCGGCACTTTTGTGATCTCACCCGGCACGATAAAAGAGCGTGATCAGCTTGGGGGGAGTCGGAAGCGTGAGGTAGAGACACCTGCTGTGGAGGGTCAAGAGAAGGAGCTGAAACAAGACGATGAGTGATTATACCGAGATAGTGGAAGCAGAGAGCAGTGCGGAAAAAACGCCTGATATAGAGGCATTTGATCTGGTAAAGAGCTACCGTGGACGGACGGTGGTTAACGGTGTTTCGCTCAAGGCGCGTTGTGGCGAGGTGGTGGGCTTGCTGGGGCCTAACGGTGCCGGTAAGACGACAACGTTTTATATGGTGGTGGGGTTGGTACGGCCTGAGAGTGGTCGGATACTGCTACGCGGTAAAAATGTGACCCGGCTGCCGGTATACAAAAGGGCTCGTGAGGGGTTGGGGTATCTGGCACAGGAGCCGTCGGTTTTCCGTAAATTGACAGTATCGGATAATCTGATGGCGATATTGGAGTCGTTACCGTTGACCCGACCGGAGCGTCGGGATCGTTGCGAGGAGTTGCTGGAGAGTCTGAAACTGACCAAGGTGGCACGTCAGCGGGCCTATACGCTGAGCGGCGGCGAGCGGCGTAAACTGGAGATTGCGCGGGCGCTGGTGCGGCAGCCGGCGATACTGATGCTTGATGAACCTTTCAGCGGGGTTGACCCCTTGGCGGTAAATGATATCCAACAGATAGTTTTAGGGTTGCGCGAGCAGGGGCTGGGTATTATAATAACTGATCATAACGTAAGAGAGACTTTATCGATCGTTGACCGGGCTTACCTGGTCTTTGACGGTCAGGTGCTACGTGAAGGGAGCAGTGATTTTCTGATAAATGACGAAGTGGCTCGCGAACTATACCTGGGGCGCGGGTTTAAAATGTGATTACACTAACAACAAAAGGAGGTACATATGCAGATTGAGGTGACCGCACGTCATGTTTCCGTTAATGCCGAGTTGCAGGCGAGGGCTCAGGCCAAGGCTGAAGCTTTGCTAAAGGAGTTTCCTAAAATTGAACACATACACATTGTTTTAGACCGTGAAAGGTCGATGTACGTGGTTGAATACGCTGTACAGCACAAGCGTGTGCCGATTATCAACGGCAGCGACACAAACGAAAACATGATTACTGCCTCTGACAACGCCTACAACAAGGTGTGGAGTCAGTTGCGCAAGCATTACGATAAACTATACGGTTTTCATCGTGAACGGAGCACTATACGTGAGCCAAACGCCTAAAGAGTCCGAAGCAGCTACGTCCTGTCCCGCTAGTCGGGGCGGGATGCAGCATGGCGCGGAAGTTACGGTAGGGTCTTTTTACGAGGCGGGACGAGAACGTCTCGGATTGACTCTGGTAGCGGGGAGTGCTGGATTACCGCGGGTAGTTCAGGAACCCTCGCTCTACCGTTGCGGACTGGCTTTGACCGGTTTTCATGAGAACTTCGCGTATCAGCGGGTTCAGGTGATTGGCAGCTCAGAGCACGCCTACCTTGACTCACTCCCGATGGAGAAGCGGGTTGATTCGGTAGAGCGGTTGTTTCGTGCCGGGATACCGTGTTTGGTGTTCTCCAATGGACGCAAGAGCTTTGCCGAAGCCGACCGCATGGGCGATTATTTAGGGGTGCCCGTATTACGGACCCCACTTTCATCGATCCGCTTTATGGCTGAAGCGACAATGATGCTGGAGCTTTTGAGTGCTCCGCGGTGTCGGGTTCACGGCACAATGTTGGAGGTGGCGGGGCTGGGCGTAATGATTGAGGGGCCGGCCGGGGTGGGTAAAAGTGAGACCGCTCTGGGGTTAATTAAGCGGGGGCATGCTCTGGTGGCCGACGATCTGACCGCCTTGCGGCGTGATCCTGCTGGGACACTCCATGGCTCGGCTGTGGAGGTGACGCGACACTATATGGAGATCCGTGGCATAGGGATAATTTATGTACCGCGACTCTTTGGTGTGGCGGCGGCACGTGGTGAAAAGACGCTTGATCTGGTGATCACTTTGCGTCCTCAGAGTGTTAATGACGCAGACCTCGACCGTACTGGGGCGCAGAATTTGACAAGGGAGTTTCTGGGCGTTTCGGTGCCACAACTGGTAATACCGGTTGCACCGGGGCGGGATTTGGTTAATATTGTCGAGACGGCCGCCATGGAACATAAGTTGCGTGCAACTGGTGTGATCGCATATAGCGATCTGGCAGAGCGTATTAAACGACATCATACAAGAAGTTAAGGTGACAAGAGTGGCAAGATTGAACAATGAAAGAAGCTTAAGTCGGGATTTGACGCTTCTCAATAAATACGGGATGCATGTGCGTCCGGCGGGGTTGTTTGCTAAAACAGCTTCGCGCTATAATGCCGATGTTCACGTTGAGAAAGACGGCAATGTGGTATCGGGGCGTAGTATTATGGCTTTGATGACCCTGGAGGCGACTTGCGGCACAGTGTTGCGGGTGACGGCTACGGGGGAGCAGGCGGCTGATGTTTTAGAGGAGTTGGAGTCGTTAGTAGCACGTAAATTCGATATTCCGGATGAACAGTGATAAAGTGATAACTGAGGCTGAACAATCAGCCAAACACTTTACGGGGATCTCTGCCGTGGGCGGATTGGTTCGCGGGCCGGCCTGGGTACTTCACATAAGGCAGGAAGAGATCACTTACAGGGTGATTACACAAGAGCAGGTGGCAGATGAGTTAGCCCGTTTCCACCTGGCTCTAAAGGAGACACGTGCTCAGATTACGCAGTTGGCAGAACAGGTGGCAGAGGGGGTTGGTGTTGAGGAGGCGGGTGTTTTTGATGCCCACCTGATGGTGGTTGACGATGAGTTGCTGATTGGGGCAGTTGAAGAGCTGGTGCGGGAGAGTTATATTTGTGCCGAGGTGGCGGTGAACCGTGTGGCGCAGAAGTACAGTGCAAAGTTTTCAGCGATGGACGACGCTTACATGCGTGAGCGGAGCTCCGATATTCTCGATATCGGGCGACGTGTGGTGCGTAATCTGTTAGGAGTGGCCGACACTATACCGTCGAGTTTTGAGCGACCGCATATTATTGTGGCAGACGATCTAACACCGTCGCAGACGGTCACTCTGCCGCGGGGACAGGTTTTGGGAATTGTGACCGACCGGGGCAGTGTAACCTCTCATACGGCGATAATTGCCCGGGCACTGGGTATCCCGGCGGTGGTGGGGTTGAGGAATATCTCGGTGGCTGTACGGCATGGTGATGAAGTTTTACTCGATGGCGACCGCGGTACGGTGAAAGTGCGACCGACTGCTGCTGAGGCGGCCGACTTTGAAGAGGCGCAGCGATCCCGGCGTGAGTGGCGCATTGAGCTTGGTGATGTTGAGGAGAAAAGTGCCACTACTCCCGATGGACACACTATTAGGGTGTTGGTTAATGCCGACCACACTTTTGACTGGCAGGAGTTGTCGAGTCCGTGGTGCGAAGGGGTTGGGCTATATCGTACGGAGAGTCTCTGGCTGCAACTTGGCCGTGCCCCGACAGAAGATGAGCAGGTCGCGGCCTATGGTAAAGCTGCCCGCGCCATGAAGGGACGTCAGGTAGTTTTCCGGGTGCTTGATATTGGTGGCGATAAGAGTTTTGGTGATGTTGGTGAGGGGGGCGAAGAGGCCAACCCCTTTCTGGGCTTGCGTTCGATCCGCTATTTGTTGCGTGAGCGCGAGGTATTCAGGCAGCAGTTACGGGCAATCTTGCGAGTAAGCACGCTGGGTGACGTTTGTGTGATGTACCCGATGGTTTGTGATTTAGCCGAGTTGAAGGAGGCTGATGCACTGCTACAGGAGTGTAAGGCGGAGCTGCTGGGCGAAGGTGTGGCGTTTAATGACAAGATGGCACAGGGGGTGATGGTAGAGATACCGTCGGCGGCGATTATGGCCTCGCAATTGGCGCGTCACTGCGACTTTTTGTGTCTGGGAACTAACGATCTGACGCAATATACACTGGCTGTTGACAGAGCCAATGAGAACGTGGCGGCACTGTATCAGCCGACACACCCGGCGGTGTTATGGCTGGTGCGGGAGACGATTGAGGCGGCACGTGATCGTAAGCTGTGGTGCAGTGTGTGTGGTGAAATGGCCGGTGATCCTCTATTGGCAGTGTTGCTGATGGGGATGGGGGCAGATACGTTGAGTATGTCGCCGGCGGCGGTGCCGGCTGTGAAGTATGTGATTAGCAAGACCCCCTATGCCGATGCGCGGCGGTTAGCGCGTGCCGTAGCCCGAGCCGGCAATGGTGAGCAAGCACTGGAGATGTGTCGGGATCTGATTTTGCGAACGGCACCAGAGGCACTGGGGGTGGAGAGTAACTCTAGTTGTTAGAGAGGATTGGAGGTAGAGACTATGGCGTATGATGGGCGTTATGAAACATTCATGGGGCATGGCCCAAAAAAATTGTTCATTGGGAGCACTGGTCAAACCCTGATGCTGAGACATATCTGACCGGTATCGATTATTATGACCACCCGCGGCAGTGTCGGTTGCGGTTACGCGAGCTCTATCTGCAGCTTAACTTGGGAATTCCGGAGAGTGACGAGCCTAAGGTGAGACCAGAAGCACAGAGTGATAAGTCGAAGGGGCGCTGGGGCGACTCCTATCGCGAAGACTGGCAGCAGGAGGTAGCCTCGCACCGTTTTAAAAGTTTGGACGATATGTTAAAGTTCAGTCCATTGGAGCAGGCCGATTTCACAGGCTGGCGTACTGTAGAAGAGGGTGACTTTAGTAGTGAAGAGGTGATCTATCAACGCTATCGCAAACACTACCCAGCGGAGTGGGGTGATGAACCACCGGAGGGGCAGGCGATCTCTACCTCGTTTTACAATACTATGTTTATGTGGCCGATGCTCACCTTTGGTTATGAGAATTTTCTCAGTATGTGTCTGGAGCCGGAGTTTGAGCGGATAATGGACGAGTTCGCCGAGATAAACCGCCGGGTTTACCGTGCCTTTGCCCGACTGCCGATAAAGTTTGTGGTGAGTCATGATGATATAGTTTTATCAAACGGGCCGGTGTGCAGTCCGGAGTGGATGCGGAAATTTATTTTTCCGCGCTACGAAGAACTCTGGGGGATATTGCGACAGGCCGGCAAAGAGGTCATTTTTATGGTCGACGGTTGTGTTGATGCCTTTGTTGACGATGTGATGGCGTGTGGAGCGCGTGGCATTATCAGCGAGCCCTTTACTGATTACAAAGCGATTGCGCGGCGTTATGAAAACTGCTTTATTGCCGGCGAGGGGGATAATCGTATCCTGATGCACAACAATCCGGCTGCAATAAAAAAGATGGTGGAGTCGATGGTTGAGACCGGCAAGATGTCGGCGGGGTATATGATGTGTATCGGCAACCATATTCCATTTAACGTACCAGGTGAGGCGATAAAGCGTTACCTTGATCTCTCGGCAGAATTGGCATACCGATAATGAGTGAGCAAGCAATAAAAACTCGTTTCGGGGAGAAGTGTTCACAGGGGTATCTGGAGCGGATCCTCAATGCGCGTGTCTATGATGTAGCGGTAGAGACACCGTTGGTGCCGGCAGTGGGACTCTCGCGGCGGCTTGGCAACAATGTGTTGTTGAAGCGTGAAGATGAGCAGCCGGTGTTCTCGTTTAAGGTGCGGGGCGCGTACAATAAAATGGCCAAACTGCCGGTAGCTGATTTACAGCGCGGGGTGATAGCGGCCTCAGCGGGTAATCATGCTCAGGGGGTGGCACTGGCGGCACAGCGTTTAGGGTGCCGGGCGGTAATTGTGATGCCGGTAACCACACCGCAGATAAAAGTGGATGCGGTGCGGGGATATGGTGCCGAGGTGGTGCTGCATGGCGACTCTTACAGCGACTCCTGTGAACGGGCGGCAGAGTTGGAAAAGAGAGAGAAGCTGACTGCAGTTCACCCTTACGATGACCCTGAAGTGATAGCCGGGCAGGGAACAATCGGGATGGAGATTTTACGGCAGCACACGGGGCGTATCGATGCTGTTTTTGTGCCGGTCGGTGGCGGCGGGTTGATATCGGGGATAGCGGTTTACATCAAACGGTTGCGTCCTGAGGTACGGATTATCGGTGTGGAACCGATTGACTCCGATGCCATGAACCGTTCACTGCGGGCGCGGCGACGTATAGTTTTGCCGCAGGTAGGTTTGTTTGCCGACGGCGTAGCGGTCAAACAGGTGGGTGTTGAGACTTTCCGGTTGTGTCGCAATTTGGTCGACGAGGTGGTTACGGTTAATACCGACGCTATGTGTGCGGCTATTAAAGATGGCTTTGAAGATACGCGTGCCATACTTGAGCCAGCCGGAGCTCTGGCTATTGCCGGTGCCAAGGTGTATGCGAGAGAGCATAAACTCAGTGGCGCTACACTGGTGGCGGTGACTTCCGGAGCCAACATGAATTTTGACCGTCTTCGCTTTGTGGCTGAGGTGGCGGAGATCGGCGGGGCGCGCGAGGCGGTAATGGCGTTTAAGATACCGGAACGGCCGGGGAGTTTTAAGGCGTTTTGTGAGTTGATAGGGAGACGCTCAATCACTGAGTTTAATTATCGGTATGCCGATCCGGGGGTAGCGCATGTCTTTGTGGGGTTACGTGTGAGTAACCACAATGAGACAGAGGAGTTGATTGCCAAGATGCGCCGGCACGATATTGCCGCTGAAGACCTGAGTGGTAACGACATAGCCAAGCAGCATATCCGCCATCTGGTGGGTGGGCATGCGCCCGGTGTCCGCAACGAGATAGTTTACCGTTTTGAGTTTCCGGAGCGTCCGGGGGCGTTGCTGGAGTTTCTCAATGCTCTCAGTTGCGGCTGGAATATTACCCTGTTTCACTATCGCAACCATGGAGCCGACTATGGGCGGGTTCTGGCCGGGCTGGCGGTGCCGCCGGAGGAGAAACGGCAGTTTGAGTCGGTGCTGAAGAGTCTGGGCTACAGCTTCAGTGATGAGACCGGGAACTCGGCGTACCGCCTGTTTCTCGCCTAAAACTGCTTACAGCCGTAACCAAATGTTGTATAGCATAGAGATCTTATTCCCTTAATATATCTGGCACTTTCATGGACTGACGCAGTTTTAATAAAAACGCTGCGCGTTTGGGATTACTCGTACTCCTTAGTCGCAATCCTTAATCGTATATTGCACTTAAACGAATAGTTAGGGGATGAAGAGTGGGGAGACTTTGTCGTGAGCTTTGTCGGCAGTGTGGCGGAGGCGCACTGCAGGCCCGGCCCGAGCAGGAGCTCGGGGTTCCCAGGGGGTGGCCGCCGCGACGGCGGCTGCTCTGATGCTGCGGCAGGCTAAAGCGAAGGTGAATACCCTTAATCACACTCTTAATCGCGAGCCTTAGTCGTATCTTACTCTTTGTCGAAAATGAACCGGATTATGTCACGCCCTTACAGGGCTATATTTATTATGTGACGAAACCCCGTGGCGTTGCCACGGGCTGGTATGTATAGCCCTTTCAGGGCAGGCTTTCACCCTTCACTCTTCACACTTTTTTTTCGTTTAAGAGTGGCGGCGTGAACGCCGCCGGGATCAGTAACTCTAATTTTGAGCAATAGGTACAGCCGAAATCGAAATCGGTATCGGGGTTGAATTATGTCCTTGTTATTCGATCCCGATAGCGATTTCGATCCTATGGGGGAAGCCATATTTATAATTGCTGGTCAACCTCTATTTTTGTAATTCTAAAACTGCTTACAGCCGTAACCAAATGTTGTATAGCATAGAAATCTTATTCCCTTTATGAAGATAGCTGCTAAGTGAGGCTATAGTGCAATACGGTAGATCAGACAATCTCCGACGTAGTCGGATGGTTCGGTCATCTCGCTGTAGTTTTTATGTTGCGGGTGTTCTGGCAGCAACAGCACTAATTCACCGCTAAGGCGATCTTCATAGAGACCGAAGTTGGTGTAGCGGCGATCGGTCGGGGCTCCGGGCGGCTGATCCTGGATTACAAAAAGTGTGTCACGCAATATTACACCACGGTTGAGGTCGATCTCGGCCATGGCCAGCGGATAGCGCGGGGTTTGTCCGTGGACAGGTCCCGGGAGGAAATTGCCGATGAGCCAGGTGTGTCCGGTGCGGCTGGAGTGGAAAAAGCGGTGGAACGAGGCGGGCATCCAGACGGGTGAGCCGGTGTCATATAGCAACTCAAACGGTTCTCCCCAGGTGAGGCCGCCATCGTGTGACATAGCTGCCATGCGGCGCGAGGGGATATTGAGCTTGGCATCGCCCTGGCAACGCATGGTCATCATCCAGCGGTTAGCGTTAAGACGTACCAGAGCCGGCTCACAACAGCCGCCACAGGCGATGGGGAAGGGGACTTTGATAGGTTCGCTAAAGGTCCAGTCGAGTTTCCGGGCCTGACTATTCCAGACGGCACGGCCGCATATCACATACGATGAGACCTCTTTGGCACGTGCAGAGATATCTTCCGGTGGTGCATGGGGCTCACGGATAGTGAAACCCATAAGGGCGGTGTGGTTGTCTTCCAGCACCACCTGACCGTCGCAGACTCCACCTAATTGGCCGACCACAATACCGGGGGCCCAGTTTGCACTGTTATAGCCGGGGCGGCTGTCGATCGCCTGCTGCCATTCACTCCAAGTGAGGCCGGCATCAGTGGAGTGACGAAAGAGAGCCCGTTTCATGGTGACGTTACTGATGGGGAAGCCACTGGGGATAATACTGCGCTCAACAACGACATTTGGGCCGGGGAGGAGAAAAGAGCCGAGCGACATCGGGCGATCGCTATCAGGCTGATCCAGATTGAGTCTCCATTCGTCGCGCATCTGCCAGGTGCGGCCGTTATCGGTAGAGCGTTGCCATACCAGTTTACCGGTGAGGTAGCGCGGCGCGCCGGTTTCGGTAAAACTGAGTGTTTCGGTTCTTATATCTTGAATCAGAATCGGTTCGGTAGCTGAAGCGTAGTCGGCAGAGGAGTAGAGGCTCCCTGAGCCATCAGAGGTGAGATAGGTGGCACGGAGTTTTAATGCGGGTGTTTTCATATTTTTACAGGGCAGGTGGCTTTGAGTAAGGACAGCGAATTTTATGGTTGAGATTAATGGTGGTGAGTTGGGGGTGGTTGGTAAAACACTCCTGACGGGCATATTGGCAACGTGGCGCGAAGCGGCAGCCGGTGGGCCAAGCGAGAGGCGAGGGGACCTGGCCGGGGATGGTGTAGAGACGTTGACCGCGGGTAGAGGCGGAGGGGATGGCAGCGAGGAGGGCTTGCGCGTAGGGGTGGAGGGGGTTGGCGAAAAATTGGGCGGCGGGGGCCTCTTCAACAACTTCGCCGGCGTACATCACCATCACACGGCTGGCGAGGCGGCGGACAACACTCATATCGTGGGTGATCAGGAGCATAGCGGTAGTTTGCCGGCACAGGTTCTGCATAAGAGCCAGTATTTTGTCCTGAGTGGTGACATCGAGGGCGGTTGTTGGTTCGTCGGCAATGAGGAGTTCAGGACCATGGCAGAGGGCTATGGCGATCATGACACGTTGTTGCATACCACCGGAGAGTTCGTAGGGGTAGGCGCGGGCGCATCTTTCGGGATCGGTAATGCCGACCCGTTGCAGCCACTCCAGAGCACCGGTCTGGGCATCGGCAGGTGAGAGATTACGATGGAGGCGGAGAGCTTCAACTATTTGCGCGCCGGTGCGCCAGAGCGGTGAGAGAGAGGTCATGGGGTCTTGAAAGACCACTCCAATATGCTTGCCGCGCAGGCGACGCATGGCAGCGGTGGGGAGGGTGGTAAGTTCTTGGCCCTTAAAAGTGATGGAGGAATCGGGGAGGAGGCGTGCCGGTGGGGTGGGGAGGAGACGTGGCACGGCCATAGCGGTGGCCGATTTACCGCAACCAGATTCCCCGACCACGCCGACAATCTCGCCTTGCTCAAGGGTGAGGCTGAGGTTATCGACAGCAGCAACAGTGCCGTCGTCGGTATCAAAACGGATGGAGAGGTTACTGATCTGCAGTAGTGGGGGCATGGTCAGCTTTGTTGGGGGATTACGATTTTTTTATCGGCGTGGCCATGGAAAAGGCTGTAGAGGGTTGGGACGAGAATCAGGGTTACAAGCATGGCAAAGAGGAGTCCGCCACCAATGGTAGCACCCATAGGCCGCCACATAGCGGCACCTTCGCCGCCGCCGAAGACCATGGGGATCATACCGGCAACACTGGTGAGGGTGGTGATGAGAACCGGACGGAGGCGCGAGCGTCCGCCGTTGATGATAGCATCAGCCACGCTCTGTCCGCGGCTACGTAGGAGGTTTGTGTAATCGACGAGGATAATGGCATTGTTCACCACCACCCCCACGAGCATGATCATACCGATAAACGACATAATACTGACTGTCAGGCCGAGGGCGGTGAGGCTGATGGCTACGCCGGTGAAGGCAAAGGGGATAGAGAAGAGGATCAGGAAGGGGTCGACCAGACTCTCAAACTGAGCTGCCATCACCATATAGACGAGGATAATGCCGAGAGCCAGCATGAGGCGCATCTGTGAAAAGGTTTCGGCCTGGTCTTCGGCGGTGCCGCCGAAGTTGATACCGACACCTGAGGGGAGAGGGAGGTGGTTGACCGACTGACGCAACTCAGCCACGACATCGCCACTGCTACGGCCAAAGACATCGGCTTCAACAACTATCATCCGCTCCTGATTTTTACGGTCGATTTTGAGCGGGCCGGGGCGTTCAACAATATTAGCGACACTATCGAGACGGACACGGCGGCCATCGGCGGCGGTGATTTCGGCGCGCGCCATATCGGCCAGAGACATCCGGTGGGTTTCATCGAGACGGAGGAGGATATCGTATTCATCGTCAGCTTCACGAAACTTAGTGGCGGTAGTGCCATAGAAGAGCGTGCGCATATTACTGGCGATTTGAGCCACATTGAGGCCGTGGGCGGCGGCTTTAACGCGGTCGATCTCAACGTGGAGCTCGGGGCGACCGGCCTCACGGTTGATATTGACATCGACAGCACCGGGGGTGGCACGGATGATATTGGCGACATCATCGGCGATCCCCTGCAGGGTATCGAGGTCGAACCCGGTGACCTCAATGGAGATTGGTTTGGCTCCGCGGCCTGGTCCCATGCCGCCACTGGTGGAGGAGACCTTGATTACTTCCGGCCAACGGGATATCTGGTCGGCCACGCGGCGCCCAATCTCCTTGGCGGTGATATTACGCTCAGTGGCACGGACCAGACGGAACTGAACCTGACCGATATGAGAGCCGGAGTTAGTGTCAAAGCCACCGCCATCACCACAACGCATGGAGTAGTTACGGACATTACCATCGCCGGCGACTTTGAGAGCCAAGGGGATGATACGGCGGCATATTTGGGCAGTCTCTTCGACGCGAGTGCCGATATCAAGCTGCACACGGATAGTGAGGCGGTCGGAGTCGTCCTCCGGGGCGTACTCCGAGCCAACGGTTTTAAACAGAATGAGGCCACCGCCGAGGAGCAGCAGGGCGAAGAGGATGATCAGCCAGCGACCGCGCAGGGCACGTTGGAGGAGATTTGCATAGCCATTCTCAAAAGCGGTGAAGATTGCCTCGCTGCGGTCGTGAAAGATATTAAGGAGGCGTGAGCGACGTGCCTTGACGACAGCAGTGGGTTGGAGCAGCTTGGCACTGAGCATGGGGGTTAGCCAGAGGGCGCAGATCATACTGGCGGTGAGGGTGGCAGTGATGAGGCCGCCGAGTTGTTTGAACATCACGCCTGACTCACCCTCGAGGAAAATCAGCGGCAGAAACACCACTATGGTAGTGAGGGTTGAGGCCATGATAGCTGTACCGACTTCACCGGAGCCTTGCAAAGTGGCTTCACGCGGTGAGAGTTTGCGTTCGATATTCTGGATTACGTTTTCCAGCACCACAACGGCATTATCGACCACCATGCCGATAGCTACGGCGAGACTTGACATAGAGATGATATTGATAGTCCAGCCCATGATCCACATAAAGATAAAGGAGGCTACCAGAGAAAAGGGGATAGTGAGGGCAATGATAAACGATGTGCGGACTGTACGCAGGAAGATCAAGGTGACCAGAACCACAAAGAGAAAGGCCCATTTGACGGTATTGGTAACGTTATTGATAGAGTTGGTGATATCGGTGCTGGTGTCACTGATGAGGTTAAATTCGATGTCACGCGGCAGGCCGGGGATGAGGCGTTCGAGTTCAGTAGCCACCTCACGGGCTACGGCTACGGTATTGGCACCGGAGCGTTTGCGAACCATCATCATCATGCCGCGCTGGGTGTTAATTTCGGTGATGCGGCGCTCCTCTTCAAAGCTGTCGATCACTTGAGCAACATCACGGAGATAGACATACGAGCCGCCTGTATCGCGCAGCACCACACTCTCCATCTCTTGCGGGGTGATAAATTCACCGGGGACACGGATGGTATAGTCCATCCGGCCGACTTTAAGGTTACCGGCGGGGAGAGTGACATTTTCAGCGGCGAGAATAGCGGCGACATGTTCCAGATCGAGGCCGAAAGCGGTTAATTTGGCAGGGTCGAGGAGTATCTGGATTTGGCGGCGGAGGCCGCCAAATAGATTTACCGTACCGACACCAGGGAGGCGCTTGATAGGGTCGGCGACATCGCGGTCGACGATATCATACAGTTTCTCGACACTCTCACGTGCTGTGATGCCGTAGAATTGAATAGGTATCTGTGAGCTGTCGAACTTCCAGAGGCGGGGCTCTTCGGCATCGTCGGGGAGGTCTCGTTTAACGCGGTCGAGGTTACTGCGCATATCGTTAGAGGCTTCATCGAGGTTAGAGCCCCAGATGAATTCGCAGGTGACACTCGACAACCCTTCTGTGGTGGCACTGGTGAGTTTTTTCAGGTTGTTTACTGAGCCGAGAGCACGTTCGATAATTTTGGTAACCTTGGTCTCAACGTCTTCAGCACTGGCACCACTCCACTCGGTAGCAACAGTGACAACAGGGCGGTCGATTTCAGGCATATAGTCGACAGCTAACTGGGTAAACATAACTACGCCGATCATCAACACGGCGAGGAAAAACATCAGGGTAGTGATGGGGCGATTTACACCGAGCTCAGCAAGCTTCATGGGGTCACCCCCCAGCCGCTGTCGTCAGATATTCCGGTGGAAGAGTCGGCGGTTGTAACGCGTTCAATAACAGAGCCATCGGTCAGTTTGTTTTGTCCCATAGTGACAAACTCATCGCCCTCGTTGAGGCCCTCTAGCACCTCAACCATGTCGCCGCTGCGGATACCGGTTTGAATAGAGACAGCACTGACGGTATCGGCTTGCACGGTAAAGATGACCTGGCGCTGCAGAACGCGGACGATTGAAGCGGCGGGGATCATCAGTGCTCCCTCCCGCATGGCCATGCTGATCTCGGCTGTGGCGTACATACCGGGGAGCAGCAGCCAGTTACCGTTGCCATTGCGCTGGTTATCGAGCATGATTTCGACTTGAGCCGTGCGGGTTTTTTGTGCCACTGTGGGGAAGATGCGGCTGACAAGACAGTTAAAGGTACGGTCGGGGTAGGCATCGGTGCGGACAACTAGCGGTGTTTTGCCGGGGGTTAGAGCGGTGAGCAGGTGGGCCGGCACTGAGACCATGAGTCGTAATGGGGTCATTTGCACCATCCGGACGATAGGCATACCAGGGCTTACCATTGAGCCGGGGTCAAGATAACGCTGGGCAACTACGCCATCCATCGGGGCACGGATAAAGGCTTCATCGAGATTGACCTGCGCCAGTTTACTCTGGGCACGCGCCTGAGCAAGGGCGGCCTCGGCGCTTTCGTGGGCGGCAACAGCGGCATCGCGTGCCTGTTCGGTGGCGACTTCAGCCTCAAAGAGAGCCTCTAGGCGGCGGCGTTCACGTGTTTTATCATTCAACAGCGCGATTGACTGCTGCACTTGCGCCTGTGCCAGCGCGAGTTGGGCTTCGAGGTTACGGTGGTCTATTTCGGCAAGAATTTCGCCACTACTGATAGCGACACCTTCGGTGACATTTACGCCATTGCTGAGGGCGAGACTCTCCAGGCGGCCCTGTATTTTGGCGGTGATATCGACAGAGAGGGGTGATTCGAGTTCACCGGTAAACTGCAAGATTTCGGTGATTGCCCCTTTAGTAACATAACCGGTGCGGACAGCTACAGGGAGAGCTTTGCGGTCGGCGGAACCGGCTTTGTTTTTATCACTCTTAGCGGCAAGAAAATCGCAGCCATAAAAAAGAGTAGCCAGAAAAAAAGAGAGTGTGGTTGCGGTGTATAGAGATAAGCGTGGTTTCAGGGTTGTCATGTGGTCTCGTATAAGGTATCCGTGTGTGATAAAGGGGTTAATTACATCGCCTGCAGCACTGCACCATCAGGGAGTAAACCGCTGGAGAGGAGCCCCATGGCCTTTTGCAGGGCGACACGCGCCATGGCGTGGTTATAGAGCGATTGATAATAGTTGCCAGAGGCGGTGGTGAGCGCTTGACGTGCGTCCATCACCTCTACCGGGGTGTTTTGGCCTTCCCGCAGACCGGCCTCTACCAGACGGAGTGCTTCGCGGGCAGTGTCGAGACTGCGGCTTTGTGAGCGGGCAAACTCCTCGGCAGTGGTGAGTGAGAGGAGCCGTTGGCGCACTTCACTGGCGGCCATCTCTTCGAGGTCACGCAAAGCGAGCTCTCTCTGGCTAAGGCGAGCCCGCTCAACGGCGGTGCGTCCGGTGCGGTCAAGGCCATCGAACAGCGGCAGACTGGCCAATATACCGAACTCCCACTCATCGCCCCAGGTGTTTCGGCTCGAGTTGTGCGGGTCGGAGCGGCCCCATGTCTGCGAGAGATAGGCTGAGACTTTCGGCCAGTAACTGGCACGGGCGTCGGCCAGAGCCTCACGCTGCAGCCTGACAGCATAATCGGCTTGTATGAGATCGGGACGGAGCTCCAGAGCTATACGCAAAGCGTCATCAAAGGGGAGACTCTCAACAACCAACGGCAAGTTATCAGCCAGAGTGACGTTACTCTCAGGCGAGACACCAAGCAGACGGAAAAGCGATGTGAGCGCCACATCTTTATCGTTGCGGGCTTTAAGCACCTGCGCCTGGAAATTAGCGACTTCCACTTCGGCGCGGAGTTCGTCATAGTTCGAAGCCATCCCCTGCTGGCGTCGCACACGGGTATCGGCAAGCTGACGTTCTGCTGTTTCAGTGGCGGCGATATTAACTTGGAGCAGGTGTTCTGAGAGGACTGCATCATAATATGCGGCGGTCACTGCATAGCGGATATCTTCTTCGGCCTGACGGATATTGGCTTCGGCCCAGAGACGATAGATACGGCTGCTACGCAGTGCCGGACCCATACTGCCGCTGAGGAGGGGTTGTTGGAGCCGCAGACCGGCGCGGTAGCGGTCGCGGTAGCGCGTGGTGGCAAAGTTGCCGTCGCGGAGAGTTCCCAGCTCCTCGTCATAGCGCACATAGCTGGCATCGAGGCTCAGCATGGGGAGGACTTCGGAGTATGCCGTGGTGATATTGGCTTTGGCTATTTCCCGCTCAAGACGAGCCTGACGCAGTGAAGTGTTGAGGATAAGGGCTTTGTCGATGGCAGCGGCGAGGTGGAGTTCGCCGGAGAGGTGACAGCTCAGGGTGTTGGTAGCTGAGCGGGTCGCCAGATGGTGAATAAGGCTGTCGGCACGCTCGGAGCGTTGTTCTCTTATCTCCGACTCTCCGGGTATAGTTAAACAGCCGGCAATCATAACGAAGAGAGTGGCTAGAGAGAAGTGTGACAACAATTTAAAACAAAATTTCATAATATCAATATCTTTGGCGGTAAATGAGTGGTGGCCACAGCAAAAAGGTTGCGGATATCTGTTGCCAAAGGCGAGCCGACAAGTTGGGTCGCCGCCGCAGATTTTACCGCTTAAATGCTCTGTCAAAACTATAAATTCCCGCTTTCGCGGCCGTGTGTTAAATATAATATGGTAAAGGCGATTACAAAACAATGGCAAAGTTTTTGTGTGATTTGGCAGGTTAGTAGCTAATCCGTTAGCTACTGTCAAAAAAAACAAGAAGTTCAAGCAGCTATCTTCATAAAGGGAAGAAGATTTCTATGCTGTATAACATTTGGTTACGGCTGTAAGCAGTTTTAGATGATTATACTTGCTGTTTTTTACCATGTTGTTAACAATGGGTTCATGGCAATAGAAAACGTTAACAGTAAAAACTTACGCGTACTGGGGATTGATGCGTCGCTACGTTCTACAGGACTGGCGGTAGTAGAGGCATCGGGTTCACGTATGTGTGCTGTTTGGCATGGGCGTATACGGAATCCGCCGACGCGACCACTCTCGGGGTGCCTGCTGGCGGCGGAAGAGGAGATAGCGGCACAGATTGAGGCCTATCAGCCCCAGGCGGCAGCGATTGAAGGGGTGTTTTTTGCGAAAAACATGCGTACCACGCTGATACTGGGACATATGCGTGGTGTGTTGATTGCGCAATGCGCCAGGCGGGGCATTCCGGTTTATGAGTATGAGCCGCGTCGGGTGAAGCAGGCGGTGGTTGGTTATGGCGGGGCAGTGAAGACACAGATGCAACAGATGGTGATGAAACTGCTGGTGCTCGACAAACCACCACAGGAGGATGAAGCCGATGCGCTGGCTTTGGCAATTTGCCATCTCCATAACGCCACGAGATTACGCTTGACGGGGCAGGAGCCGTTGTGATGATACAGCTTGTGAAAGAGGTTATTTAGTAGCTAACCTGTTAGCTACTATCAAAAAAAACAAGAAGTTCAAGCAGCTATCTTCATAAGTTGTTGCGTTGAAGCAGCTAAGGCCGCATTGAGAGTCATTGTCAACTCTCTCCCTTTTTCAGTGAGGTAGTAGCGGTTTTGCTTTGGCATCTTCTTTATAAGGCCGTGATCCCTTAGCAAGCGAAGATGCCGGGTGATTTTGGCAGATATCTGCTTTTCAGATTTTCCCGCATACCCTG
>JAAYNR010000170.1 GCA_012520735.1 Lentisphaerota bacterium
CAACCTTGGGCGTTGCCCAAGGCTGGTATGTCTAGCGCCTTCAGCGCATTTTCAGCCCCACTCCGTCCCTCCCGTGGCTCGCGACAAAGCTCACCACTTACCATTTACTACTCACCACTTACCACTTACCATTTACTACTTACCACTCACCACTTACCACTTACCACTTACGCAGTGCGGCTCCGCCGCGCTGCCCTACTCCGTGGCTCCCTTCCCAGCAGCTTGAGCACTAAGGCATTAAGGCACTAAGGCACTCCCCCACTAAGGCATTTTTTCACTCTTTACCCCTCCATTTTCACCCTTCATCTTCTATGTATTCCGTGGTTTAGCCTCCCTCTCACCTATAACCCATAACTTATCAGTTCGCCTTTCACACTTGACTTTCCCACCTTTCTCGTAAACACTTGTAGCCATACAAAGAAGCACACTTGGTGCTTTCACCTATTTAACATAAGCAATGCAGTTACAGGGAGGTTGTTTCACATGGCTACACGTAAATTGAAAATGGGTATGGTCGGTGGCGGTATCGGCGCTTTTATTGGCCCGGTGCACCGCATGGCGGCAACACTCGACAATCAGGCCGAGCTGGTGGCTGGCTGTTTCTCGTCAGACCCCAAAAAATCGGCAGCAGCGGGCAAAGCCTATATGCTCAATCCTTCACGAGTCTATCAAAACTACGAAGAGATGATCGCGCGTGAACTGGCCCTCCCCGAAGATGAGCGGATCGACTTTGTCTCTATCGTCGTCCCTAACGTAGTCCACTTCCCCGTCGCAATGGCTTTTCTCAAAGCCGGCTTCAATGTTGTCTGTGACAAACCAATGACCATCTCCCTCGCAGAAGCCAAAAAGCTTAAGGCTCAGGTCGAGAAATCGGGTAAAGTCTTTGTCTTAACCCATAACTATACCGGCTACCCCATGGTCAAAGAGGCCAAATCAGTCGTCGCCTCCGGCAAACTCGGTAAAATAAATAAAATCGTTGTCGAATATCCTCAAGGCTGGCTGGCCGGCTTGATCGAATCAAAAAGCAACACCATCGCCATGTGGCGCATGGACCCCAAAGTTGCAGGCGGCTCAAACTGTATGGGCGACCTCGCCACTCATGCCCATAACCTCGTCCGCTATATCACCGGTCTGGAGATATCAGAGATGTGCGCCGATATCACTTCGTTTATCCCCGGTGCGCAACTCGAAGACGACGGCAATCTACTGGTCCATTACGACAACGGCGCCTGTGGCATCCTCCACGCTTCGCAGATCTCCGCCGGCGAGGAGAACCCTCTTAAAATCCTCGTCTATGGCACCCGCGGCGGCCTTGAGTGGCGTCAGGAAAACCCCAACTATCTGTGGCTTAAAGACCCCGCCGGCACTGTCACCCGCTACTCACGCGGTAACAGCAACCTGTGTAAGGCCGCCCAGAATAACTCACGCCTCCCCTGGGGCCACCCCGAAGGCTTTATCGAAGCCTTTGCCAATGTCTACCGTGAGGCCTTTAAAGCTATCGCCGCCGAACGCGCCGGGAAAAAAATACCTGCCATCGATGCCCCTGATGTCAACGATGGTGTCGCCGGTCTCGCCTTTATTGAGACAATCCTCGCTTCAGCCAAGTCTAAATCCAAGTGGACTAAGATGAAGTCATAATCGCACCACCAACCCCCGTTTCATGCGGGTAGCGGTCGGCACCACTCAGTGTTCAGTGCGACTCCGCCATTTTCAGGCGCTCCACTGAACACTGACTTTTACCCTTAACAACAACAAAAAACTACACTTCTCGGAAACCATCATGGCCAACTCTCCCTCATCACAATGGCGTTGTCTCGTCTGTAACTATGTTCACACCGGTGCCGAGCCACCGGCAGGCTGCCCTGTCTGTGGCACTGGCGCAGGCGATTTTGTAGCACACGATGCCCCCACCACTACCGCCGCTGCCGTCCCCACCGTCTGGCGCTGTCTGGTTTGTGGCTATATCCATGAGGGCAACACGCCACCGGCCGCCTGTCTCATCTGCGGTGCCGAGACCGATTGTTTCCAAGCTCAGGAAGAGAAGCAGGATAACACTACCGCCATGCCCGCCGTCAATGTCGCTATCATTGGCAGTGGTATTGCCGGTATCGCCGCTGCCGAAGCCGCCCGCAATGCTTCACCCACTTCCGCAATCACCCTCTTCTCAGCCGAGTGCGAACTCCCCTACTACCGCCTCAACCTCACCCGCCTCCTCGCCGGTGAGATCACCCCCGAAGCACTCCCTATCCACCCCCAGACCTGGTACGACGAACGCCACATCACCCTCCGATGCAGCTCACCTGTCGCCTCTATTAACCCCTCTACGCGCTCACTGACTCTGGCCGATGGCACTACCTCCAGCTTCGACTCCATCGTCCTCACCGCCGGAGCCCACCCCTTTGTTCCACCGCTGGAAGGGACAAGCCTCGATGGTGTCTTCAGCCTCCGCACCACCGACGATGCCAACGCCATCCTCCAACGCCTCGCCCCTGACCTCCCCTGCGTCTGTATTGGTGGCGGCGTACTCGGCATTGAAACCGCCGCGGCTCTGGCACGCCGTGGTGCCGACGTCACCCTCCTCGAAAGCCACGACTGGCTTATGCCGCGTCAGCTAAACGACACCGCCGCATCACTCCTCGAACGCCACCTTAACCACATCGGCGTTAAAGTCATGATAAACGTCCGCAGCCAGGCTCTTGAAGGGGGCGACACCCTCGAAGGTGTCCGCCTGACCGATGGCCGTCTCCTCCCTGCACGTCTAGCGATACTCGCTACTGGTGTCCGCCCCAACACCGCCATCGCCCGTAAAGCCGGCCTCGATGTCAACAAAGGTGTCACTGTAGATGCCACCATGGCCACCTCAGCCCCCGGCATCTACGCCGCAGGCGACGATGCCGAATATAACGGCCTCCTCTACGGCACCTGGGCCGCGTCCCAAGCTCAGGGAGCCATCGCCGGCTTTAACGCCGCCGGCGGCACTGCCCGCTTCGTCGGTCTCCCCCGCAGTAACACCATTAAAGCCGTTGGTCTCGACCTCACCAGTATCGGCCGCTTCCAGCCTGAAGACGGCAGCGATGTTGTAGTTGAAAACGAACTCGAAAACCGCTACACCTGCTTCGTCTTCCGCGACAACCGCATGATCGGCGCTCTCCTCATCGGCCACACTGAACTAGCCGCACCCACCCAAACCGCCATCGAAAACGGCACCGACTTCTCCCTCCTCATGGCCAACCCCGACTGCGAACAAATCATCCAAAAACTCACCAACAAATCATAATCTCCCCTACACTTAGTCAAGCACACTTAAATGAAACCACCTCGCTATGGAGACCGCTGTTGTCAGCAACGGCGTAACGCAGCTGCGTAAGTGGTAAGAGGTAAATTGTGAATAGTAGGCACGGGAGCAATCACCTTGCCCACTGATAGGGGTAGAGACGGCGCATTGATTTGCGCCGCCCCTCCCTCTGAACCGTACGTGCGAATTCCCCGCATACAGCTCTCTAGTCAGCATTTTGCTCCATCACGGAGGCTAGCAAGTTATGTATTTAGGGCATCTTTCAGACATAAGAGCCCTAATTCAGTGAAATAGTGGTTGCGCCAACGGTAGTGATCTGTGCCCGTCCCCGTCCTCTGCCTCCTCTACGTTTACGCAGGATACTTCGTAATCTCCCTCGCACCCATGAGTCAACAGCTTGCAGTTCGGTGTGATGGGCATGTTTGAAATAGCCGTGCCATCCCCGCAGAGTTGGATTAATGATTTGGCAGATTTCTTCTAAGCTCTTGCCGTTACATCGCTTTGTACGGGGCTTGAAATTCTGGCGTAGTTTCTGCTTACTTTTCGGCCTGACATATTTGTTCAGGCCTCTTTTGGTACGCTTGAACCTATAGCCCAAAAAGTCAAAATAACTATTGTACTGGCTCATATCAACCACCTGGCTTTTCTCTTCGTTAAGAGACAGGCCATTGCCTTCCATCCATTCCCATATCATTGCAAGCGCGGCTTGAGCCTCTTCTATGGTACAGCACATAACGACCATGTCGTCTGCATATCGCACCATTTTGAAGCCAACTCCACTACTTCTCGCATCGCCCTCCCTGCCCTGAAAGGGCAATACATACCAGCTCGGGGCAACGCCCCGAAGATGCGCAAAAAAATCATATAAAGCCCTGTAAGGGCGTGACATAACCCGGCTTCCAACACGCAGAAGGTCATTCGCCAGCCCCGACAAAGCTTACGACAAAGCTCACGACAAAGTTTACCACTTACCACTTACCAATTACCACTTACATCCCCCCCCCCTTCCGCCCCATTCCGTCCCTTCAGTGGCTCCCTCCCCGGTCATGAGCCCCCGTGCCACAGCTTCTCTGTCCCCGGTTAGCCCTGCTTCCGGTTAGCCGTACTCAACCCTGCGGAAAATGGGTCGTGCCGTCCGCAACTTCAGGCTGCGCCTGAAATAAGGGTGAGGCACACCTGATTTTCCGCAAAATCTGCGCACTTTGCGTGTAATCACAACCCCATACCGCCATGTGCTTGCCATTTTACCACTAAGGAATTAAGGCATTTCCCCCATTAAGGCAGTTTTTCACTCTTCATCCTCCGTGACTCTGTGAGAGCATTCCTCTCCCGGCAACATGAGTTTCGCTTTTTTAAATAATTTTATACATTTCTCTATTGCCTGATTTCACCTGAAAATGGTATAACCTCTCCATTAGCTACGCCAGGGTGGCGAAATGGCAGACGCAGTGGACTCAAAATCCACCGCCCTTTAAAGGCGTGAGGGTTCGACTCCCTCCCCTGGCACCAATTATTTTTGACTAGTCTCTACCTGTTTCTACCAGCTCGGCCATCATTGCGGTGATTAGCCTCCCCGTAACTTCAAAACTCTCAACGCTGAGCTTGTCCATCGTGTCTTCCATGGTGTGCCAGTAGTCGTTAAGACCCGGCGCACTGCCAAACTTGAAGTCTATCAGATCAATTGCCGCATAGCCGACATCAAGGAATGGCTGGTGATCGTCCAGCACAAACCCCCGCCCCAGAGATACCTTGTCACGTAACTCAAGCCTCTCAGCACATTTTAATGCCAATAACCGCAATTCCGGTGTGCTGTTGCGCGGTATCTCAAGGTGTAAATCACTATCGCCAATCATGTCAGCTAAGATAACGGCCTTAATCGCCACCCCTTCTCGGCGAAGTTTAGCCGCCAGATGTCTGCTCCCGTGCAGACCATCACGATCACTGTAGCCTATTGCACACTCTTCGCCATCAAGAAAGGCAAACATCACATGACACGCCAACCCCTCACCGCTGCTACTGAACAGCTCTGCCAGCGACAGTAACAGCCCTGTCGACGAGCCGCTGTCGTTGGCCCCCACAAAGGGGTTCTCTGCTGTCTCACCCGGTATATCTCTCTTGGTGTCAAAATGGGAGAGCAACACTATCCGCGGCGCACTCGCGTGCGCTGCAGCTAACTCCACAATCACGTTATGAAATGTCCGCACACCATAGGGGGTATCGTCCTCAAATGACTCTATTCGCGCCCCTTCGCCCACCAATGCCTCTATCCGGTCACATAGATATTGCGCCGCCAGTCTCGCCCCCTCGCTCCCGGCCGCTCGCGACCCTAAGGCCACAAACTCCTCTGTCTCTTTAAAGGCGTTAGTAGCTGCTGCTGCCGTAAACTGTGGTATTTTGCCAATAGCCGTTGCCTGATCACGACACCCCACCACCACAACAGCCACCACCGCCAAAGCTGCCATCTTCAAATAACCGGCCACTACACTACTCACTATCTTTAAAGAGTTCAACCGGATGGAGCACGTCGTGCCCCGCCGTTGTTAGGGCCGCCACCGCTTTGTCAGGATCGTCAAAACGGAAAATCACCACCGCCGCCGTACCGCGACGTGAAGTGAAAGCGTACATGTACTCAATATTCACCCCCGCGCTGGAGATAATATCGAGCACTTCAACCATGCCACCGGGGCGGTCTGGTACCGTCGCCGCTACCACCTGCCGCACATTGACCACATACCCATTCGCCTCTAACACCTGTTGCGCCCGCACCCAATCTTTGATAATCAACCGCACTATCCCGAACTGTTGTGTGTCAGCTAATGATAACGTCACAATGTTCAGCTTGTTATCTGCCAGAGTGCGGCAAATCTCATTAAGACGCCCTGGTTTGTTCTCCAGAAATATCGAAATCTGTTCAATTTTCATCTCTCTCCCTCTCTGTTAACGCAGGTCTTTAACCCGCTTGGCTTTACCCTCGCTGCGCGCCAGTGAATTAGGCTGTACAAGTGTCACTTTGGCGCGAATGTTGGTTATCCGCTCAATGGCCTGTGACATCCTTAACCGCAACGCCTCCATCTGTTTGATCTCGTCCGATGCATGTTCCGGACGTATCTCAACCTCTATCTCCATCCGGTCTAAATCGTTTTCGCGGGTCACAATTATCTGATAGTGTGGTGCCGCTGCATCCACTTGCATCAGTGCCGCCTCTATCTGCGATGGAAATACGTTAACGCCCCGGATTATCAACATGTCGTCTGAACGTGCCGAAACACGCATAATCCGCCGCAATGTACGCCCGCAAGCGCAAACTTCCCGGTTTAACCAGGTGATATCACGCGTTCGATAACGGATCATCGGCGTTGCAGCCTTGGAGAGTGTTGTCAGTATCAACTCCCCTGTCTCACCGTCCGGCAACACCTCACCCGTCTCCGGATCCACAACTTCAGGATAAAAATGGTCTTCAAAAATATGCATCCCCGATTGTGCCGTACACTCCATAGCTACACCCGGACCAATTATCTCTGTCAGCCCGTAAATGTCGTAGGCCTTGATCCCCGAGGCCTCCTCAATCCTCTGACGCATCTCTTCTGTCCACGGCTCCGCCCCAAAGATACCGTATTTAAGCGGTAATGAGTGAAAATCGAGCCCTACTTTTGCCGCCTCGTCAAGAATATGGAGGAAGTACGACGGCGTACACGAAATCACCGTGATTCCCAAATCCCGCAACAACATTATCTGACGCTCCGTGTTGCCCCCGCCTACAGGTATCACTGTCACCCCCATAGCCTGGGCATTGTGCAGCCCCAGACCTCCCGTAAACATCCCATACCCGTAAGCATTATGGAGCACGTCGCCACGCCGTACCCCAATCGCCGCCAGTGAACGGGTAATCACATTCTCCCACACCTCAAGGTCACCCTTGGTATACCCCACCACTATCGGCTTGCCAGTCGTCCCCGACGACGCATGAATCCGTACCACATCATCAAGCGGCGAGGCGAAGAGACCATAGGGGTAGGTGTCGCGTAAATCCGACTTTACACTGAATGGCAACCGCGCTATGTCAGCCAGACTCTTCACATCGTCGGGTGTCACTTTACGCTCTTCACAACGCCCTCTGAATAGCGGCACATTTTCGTAAGCCCGCCGCACCATCACCTGCAACCTGTGCAACTGCATCTGCTCCATCTGTGGCCGTGGCACAAAATCAGGTGCCGAGGCCGGATGTAACGGTGTATTGCCATCATTCCAAAATTCAAAATTAGCCATACTATGAACTTCACACTGTTGAATACACCAGAAGGCCAAGCCGGCAGTACCGGAACTGTATGCCTGCCTCAGTGTATTATAAATCAACTCTCCAAAAACACTATGCCGGTAGCTGCTGGTATTTTACCATATCACGCTGTTGTCGCAATTGAAAAATAAAACAGTAGTCCCCAAACCCGCAATTGTTGTATCATCAGGCTAAAATAAAGGTAGTATGGGGATCGTATGAAATAAACAAACGCCGATGTAATTATCTTTGCCAATCAAAAGCTGGGCAACGCCGACTCGCGTCTCTATGGCCAGTTCATTGAACTCGCCGGACGCTGTATCAATGGTGGCCTCTACGACCCCACAAGTGCACACGCCCGCGCTGATGGCCTCCGCGCCGATGTCGTCAACGCTCTGCACGAGCTCCGACCCGGCTTGATCCGCTACCCCGGCGGCTGTGCCGTCTCTTATTTTAAGTGGCAAGACCTCGTCGGCCCTGTGGCGCAACGCCCCGCCGCTCGCCTCTTCCGCAGTCATGGCGGACAGGCACAATCGACCGCCTTCGGTATCCATGAAGTGTGGCAACTCTGTCAGGAACTCGGGGCCGAGCTCTACATGAGTGTTAATGCCCACACCCAAACACCTGAAGATGCCGCCAATCTCGTCGAATATCTCAATGGTACCCGCCATACTATGTATGCTGAAATGCGCCGTGCCCATGGACACGACGCCCCTTATAAGGTTAAGTATTTTGGTCTCGGTAATGAAATTTATGGTAATTGGCAGCCCGGACAAAAAACCGCCGCTGAGTATGCCGCCTGGTGTGCCGAAGCGATCAGACAGATGAAGGATGTCGAC
>JAAYNR010000005.1 GCA_012520735.1 Lentisphaerota bacterium
AAAATCTGTTTTCCAAACGCGTAGCGTTTTTATTAAAACTGCGGAAGTCCATGCAAGTGCCAGATATGTTAAGGGAATAAGCTTTCTATGCTGTACAACATTTGGTTACGGCTGTAAGCAGTTTTAGCCCAAGGGTTCTAACTTTTTTGATTGTCTGGGGACGTGGCCGCTATTTTTGCCTCGGACCCGTCACCAATACGAACCCTTCGCTGTAGAAGGCATCATTCAATCTTTGGTCCAAAGAGACAGCCTGCATACGGGATGGGTCATGGTCGGCAGCGACCAATGCTGCCGCACATTGCAATGAATCGGCCGCTCGCAATAGGTGCACGCGCAACATCCGCTTTGCCTGACTACGACACGTTTCGCTAGGCAACACCTCATGCCACGAGCTACGCAGCAGACGCAGACGTTCTTCTGCGGCTTGCGCCCCGACTTGATCTAGTGCTCCCTCACGCACCAGCCTCATCAGGGCGGAATAACACTCCACCTCACTGCCCCACCATGTGACAATGACTGGATCATGATGCAGTAGCGTCACCACGCATCAGTCTGGAATAGGCGCAGGTGTCAATACAGCTCTTCATGCTTGCCACACCTCATCATCAATTTGTGAAAAACATTCGGTTGCTTTCTCAAATTCTTCAAGTTCTCTGTCGGTCCAAGTGCCACAAAACTCAGAGAGATCGCGCTTCTGCACAATACTGGGCTCTCCTCCCATAGCCTGATAGAGCAGGCTTACCACAGTAGCATTCAAACTCTGTCTCGTGTTTTTAGCTACCGTGTCTATGTAGTTGCTCAGATCTTGCGGGATATTTCTCACAGTCATAGTTTTCACAGACAACTCCAATCATAAAAGAGTTTGGCCATAATCCTTGCTTAAAGAGCAAAGAACACCCGAGGCGTGTCGCTGAGAGGCTGGACGCAAGTGACTTCACTCATGTCATCAAAATGATGTCAGCTCAGATGGCGCAATAATATGAGGATCACTTGACATTGTCAACAGCTCTCTTTATATTCTCCCGATCTCCAGCTTTCTGACCAAACGCCGCCGTAGCCGCCGCAACCACTATGTGAACACCGCTTTAGTCACCCCTTTAGTTGAACTCCCGCCCCTACGAAATGCGGATGGGGAGAAAAAAGCTCACACAAAGGCGCGAAGAACGCGAAGATTTTTTAACCACGAAACACACGAAACTTCACGAAAAATAATAGGCAGGTATATTATGCCGGGTGATGGAGCCAATGGGTTGAGGGGGGCTCACGCGAAGGCGCGAAGGGCGCGAAGATTTTGGAGATGGGGACAGAGAATATAAGTTTTCCAAGGATACGGCAAGGAATAGCGCAAATTTGAACATGTCGGATGCGATGTGTTCAAAAAAAGCCTTCTTTGAACATGTCGATTGTGATATGTTCATTTCCAACCACTTTTAAGGGGTATTTATGCCTGAAACTTTTATTTTGCCACCATTGCCACCCAAAGTAAACCTTGAAACACACGCCGTCTTGAAGCGGCTGATCGAGGCCCATCGTCATCTAGCCGAACTCAAGGGGGTCGCGGCCACGATCCCCAATGAAGATATTCTGATTCAGACTCTGGCTTTACAGGAGGCTAAAGACAGCTCCGAAGTCGAGAATATTGTCACCACTCATGACGAGCTCTTTAAAGCTGATTTGGAGAGCACTCAAGCCGCAGGCAGTGCCAAAGAGGTGGCGCGCTACGTTGCCGCTGTTCGTGTTGGATTCAATGCCGTACGCCAAACGGGACTTATCACCGTCAACCAGCTTATTGCCATTCAGCAGACGCTTGAGAATAATAACGCCGGTATCCGCAAACTCCCCGGCACAACCTTACGCAATCTGGCCACTAATGAGGTTATATACACGCCCCCGCAAAGCCATGCTGAGATCATCGCGCTTATGAGCGATTTAGAGAGCTTTATCAATGACCCATCGTGCGCACAGATCGACCCTTTGGTTAAAATGGCGCTTATCCATTACCAGTTTGAGAGCATCCACCCTTTTTATGATGGCAATGGCCGTACCGGCCGCATACTAAATATCCTCTATCTGGTGGCGAACGGTCTGTTAAACCTCCCCATTCTCTACTTGAGCCGCTATATTATCCACCATAAAGCCGAGTACTACCATAAGTTGCAAGCGGTGCGCACTAGCGGTGCCTGGGAGGAGTGGATACTCTTTATTTTGGACGGTGTCATTGCCACTTCAGTACAAACAATAAGACTGGTCGCTGAAATGCGTACGCTGATGTTGAGCTATAAGCACCGCATCCGGCAGGAATTGCCGCGCATTTACAGCCAGGATCTGCTCAACAACCTCTTCCGCCACCCCTACACCAAAATCGAATTTCTGCAAAACGACCTCAAAGTCTCACGCGCCACCGCCGCGCGCTACCTTGACCAACTGGTCGCCGCCGGCTTGCTGACCAAACGCCGCCACAGCCGCAGCAACTACTATGTGAACACCGCTTTGGTCACCCTTTTAGTCGAACTCCCGCCATTATGAAATGCGGATGGGGAGAAAAAAGCTCACAAAAAGGCGCGAAGAACGCGAAGATTTTAACCACGAAACACACGAAACATTCACGAAAATTATAGGCAGGTTTATCCTAAAATCCCGTGCTATTCTAACTATGTTAGCTCCTTAATGTCAAAAGCCTCCATTATTTGTCTTTGTCTTGGATTGGTCTCAGCAATGACGCTACCATATCGCCCCGAGTAACTAATTTTCGTTATAGACTCTGCATGTTCCATTATTTCCCT
>JAAYNR010000251.1 GCA_012520735.1 Lentisphaerota bacterium
CGCGGTAGGCCGTGTCTCGCCGAGACCGCTGTCATCAGCAGCGGCATACGCCGCTGCCTAAGTGACAAGAAGCAATATCCCCCTTCTCCTTTTCCTTTGCCACTATGCCCTGATTTGGGTTATAGTATTATCTGTTTTTTATAACTACCATTCCATCACCTTAAAAGCAGTGCAAACCGTGGCAGAAAAACCAGACAATACAGACCAACAGGCAGTGTGGACAATCCGTACCGATAAGGGTAAAACTTTCGGTCCGGCTTCATTGGAAACACTCCGCTCCTGGGCCAGTGATGGCCGTATAGCTCCAACTTGTGAAGCCTCGCAGGATGGGGAAACCTGGACTCCGGTGACCTCTCTACCACTCGATATGGATTGGATCGCTGAGGTCTCTCACGCCACTTTTTATGGCCCTATCCACCGTAATGCCCTTGAAGAACTCGCTCGTGATGGCTCGCTGGCTCCCTCTGCGCCACGCTTCCAACGCGTCACCGCCGACTCCCCCGACCCCGCCTCTCTCACTGCTGCCGCGCAAGACGCTACCGCCGCACGCGATAAAGCAATTGCCCGTGCCGATGCTCTCGAACAGCAACTCGCTAATTCTCAACGCCAACTCGACCAAACCACCGCCGATCTCAAAGCGCGTGACCATGAGTTTGATGCCGAGCGGCAGGAACTGAAAGCTGCCATAAACCGGGCACAGGCCGATACCATTAAAAAAGAGGGACGCCTCTCTACGCTGGAGTCGGAAAACACCCGCCTGACCCAAGCACTGCAAGAGGCAAAAGAGACGGCCAACCGCGCCAGTGAGGCCGACCACCAACTAACCCTCTTACATGCCTCGATCGCCGATTTAACTACCCGGAATGAGACGCTACGTCACGATTTACGTCAGGCCGAACACAGCCTCTCTACACTACAGACCCAACTCGATAAGAGTCGTCAGGAGCTGCAACAGACCCACAACCGCCTGAAGCTGCGTCAAGAGCAGTTCGAGCAGACACGCGCACAGATCAGGCAACTTCTGGTGACACTTGAGCAAGACGACTCTCCCGAAATAGAAGATGCTGAAATTATCAGCGAACCCACTATTATCCCCCCCGTTGCCCCACCTGCCGGAAAACGGGCCGCCGCCTCTATCTCGCTTGCCGATATTGAGAAGCAAGCTCAACGCGAGTTGCGTGAAATAGGTAAAAACGGCAATGCCGTATTCGCGCGTCAACCCAAAAAATAACAGACCCCATAACCAAAAATGAGTAACAACCAAGAAGACAATCGACAATGGTTCTTGCGCACAGCCAACAGCACTATCTTTGGTCCTGTAGCCACTCAGGCATTTGTCCTGTGGGCCGAGCAAGGGCGCATCCTCCCCGGCCATGAGGTCTCAACCGACCGCAAAAAATGGCAACTGGCCGAGAGTGTCCCTGAGCTGAATATCTCCTGGTATATCAGTGACAGTGCCGGCAATCTTCGCGGGCCCCTTAACCGTGCTATTGCAGAGAAAATCCTCCAGAGTGATAAAGCACCCGTCGGTGCCAAACTTATCCCCGCCAGTGAGGCCGACCTCTCACGAGTCGTCCGCCCAGCACAGGAGGCCCAACCAGCCACTAACACAGAACAGAGACAGACCCAGCCCGCCACAGAAATACCATCTGAAGCCCTGCAGGAGGCGCAGCAGAAAATCGACTCCCTGACAACTGAAGTCGGCCGCCTCAAAACCCGTCTTACCGAGGCCAATCAGGCAGGAAAAGAGGCTGCTGCTATTGAGAAAGAGCGCGACGCTCTTGCTCTCGCCCTGAGTGAAACGGCGGAAAAGCTCACTGCCGCCGAAGAGTCGCTGGCAGTAACCAAGACTAATGCTGAGCAGACCGCTAAAGACTCCACCACTCTCTTGCACCGCGCCACTATGGCCGAAGCAAAACTCGCGACTATAACACAGGAGCTGCAAAATATCCGTCGGGAGGCTCAAGAGAGCCAGCAGGCCTACAGCGAACTCCTCACCTACTCTAACAGCCGCGAAGGTGAACTACAGGAGAAAATTGCCGAACTCTCTAAACCACCCACACCCGAAGAGCGCGCTGCTGAAGCTTGCGCTGTCGATCCCGGTGGCCTCTTGGCCGCTATCTTCACTCAGGAAGTAACACTGCTGGAGAACGACCTCGCTCTGGAGCGCGACACCATCGCCAAAATCCGTGAAATCAGCAACAAACGCCAACAAGTGTTTCAGGATCGTATCCTCGAGCTTAAAAGAGTCATCAGTGGTGGTGTCGAAGGTGGCGCCACCCGCCTGCGCCTCCCTGATGCCACGCGCCTCCAGGCGGAACTCGATACCCTTCGTGCCACCCACACTGAAGCCATGCGAACCGCTGAAGAGAGAACAACAGAACTCTCCGGTAAAATTCGCTCGCTGGAGAATGAGACCTTACGCCTCCGTTCTCAGGCGACCGAAACCGATAGTCTCCACCGCACTAACCGTGAACAGACTGAAATTATCCGGCGCCACGAGCAGGAACTGGAGCAAGAGCGCAAACAGCATGAACTCGAGCGGGAAAACTTCACCGCCACCCAACAGGCGCTGTTACGGCGCATCGAACAACTCGAACGCGGTCTGGACGATAAAGAACTTAAACTCGACTATGCCGCAAACAAACAAACCGACCGTGACATAAACAGCCAGAACCGTCGTGCTAACCTCGGCCCCTGGTTCAGCCTTAAAAAGTAGACTTATGAATAACGACCTCCTCATCCGACCTGCTACTTTGGCCGATGCCCCCCATATCTGCCAACTGATCCATAGCCACAAAGATGACCTTCTGGTTCGCCCTCTAAGTGATGTTATCATGAACATTGACCGTTTTTATGTCTGTGACGACAACGGTAAAGTTGTAGCTTGCGCCGCCTGGCAAATACTCCCCGAAGTTGGCGACCCCTCTAAAGCCTCTGTCGAAGTACAATCCGTAGCTGTTGACAAATCTTACCGACGGCGGCATGTCGGCTCCCGTATCGTCAAAGAGGTGCTGAAACGCGTTGAGGCATTTGCCCCCACACAAGCTATCGTACTCACCTTTGCCCCCGAATTCTTCGCCTCGCTTGGCTTTCGCGAGGTCCCTAAAACATCCCTGATGCATAAAATTTATATGGGCTGTATTAACTGCACTAAATACGACAACCCCTTCACCTGTCCCGAAAAAGCCATGGCTCTCAATCTCGGCACACCCCGTACACCACCCCCACAATGATTTTACCTGTTAATAGCCGCCCCACTCCACACGCTGCCAAACCGCCCCACACACTCCGCCTTCTGGCAGGCTTGATTGCCATTATCCCCCTTCTCCTCTTCTGCGGTTGTACTACCGGCAGCACCCTCTCCCCACACGCTGTAGTTAATATTGAAATCACTGAAAGTGGTCTGGCTCTACTTAACAACGAATCATACCCACTTAACGATCTTACGCATGCCCTCCGTAAATTAGGGGTACCACGCCAACAGTCGCTGCTGATCCATATCCACAACAACCACGACCGCGCCAAACTGGTTAAAATCTCCGCCATGCTGCGTCAGGCAGGATACTCACGTTTTATCTTTGCCGGAGAGCAACACGCTGAATCGAAAGTCGTAAATCCCCGACAGACACGTCAACCCCCGCCTAGCTCGCCTGCCGTCACTACGAAACGCCGGAGATAGCCCTACAGGTCTCTAGCACCACGACTCCACACGCATGCACGATAATATCCCGCCAACACTTCTCAATAACTACAAACACCGCCTCGGTGCAGAGTCATTCCACACCCGCATCGCCTTTGAAAACGGTTCGCTGCCGTTCCCACCCCGCGCCTTCCGCCGCCAAAACCTCTTTGGCCCCTTAACCAGAGTCACCATCGCCACCTGCCGTCTGCTACTCCGCCTCAGCGGCCTCTCAGGTATAGGTCGTGCCCAATGCCACGCTCCAGTCATAGTCGAAAACACCATCTCCCTCCCTCACCTACCCACCTCCTTTGAAGGATTTCGCATCCTCCACCTATCCGACCTCCACATCGACCTCGCCCCCTCTTTTATCGACTCCCTCATCCCGCTGCTGCAACCCCTGCAATACGACCTCTGCATCATGACCGGCGACTACCGTAACCACACTTACGGCAGTTGCACCCCCTCAATCATCGGCATGCAAAACCTCATCACCCATCTCCACCAGCCTCTACTCGCCATCCTCGGTAACCACGATCGCCTCTGCATGGTCGAACCGCTCGAAGCCGCCGGCTGTCGCGTCCTACTCAATGAACACTTCAACCTAACAAAAGGAGCCGACACCATCACCTTCATCGGCGTAGACGACCCCTGTGTTGTTGGCACCCACGACATCACCCACGCCCTCAAGCATTGCACAAACTCCCCTATAAAACTCCTCCTCAGCCACTCACCCGCCATCTACCCCGACGCCAATGACCACGCCATAGACTACATCTTTTGCGGCCACACCCATGGTGGCCAAATCTGCCTCCCCGGCGGCTACATCCCCGTCCCCAACGACCCCAGCCCCCGCTCACTCCACCGCGGCCCATGGGAAAAAAACAACCTCCACGGCTACACCTCCCCCGGCACCGGCTCCTGTGGCATCGCCGCCCGCTTCAACTGCCCCCCCGAAATAACCATCCACACCCTCACCCGCTAAAACCCATCATGTCCGGTGACAGAGAAGCAATATCCCCCTTTTAACCACTCCTTTGCGTCCACTCCGTGGACGCAAAAACCATAGCCCCCGCCACCAGCCCGCTCCACTACTTCTCTACCGCCACCCCCTGCCCTGAAAGGGCTATACATACCAGCCCGTGACAACGCCACGGGTTTACGTCACATAATAAATTTAGCCCTGTAAGGGCGTGACATAACCCCCGGCGGCGTTCACGCCGCAACACTTAAACGCCACACTTGGTCGCATACCCTTAAACGAAAGCCACCTCTACTCTCGATTAAGTTATGATACGACTAAGTAGCGCGAGTAAGATACGCGATTAAGAGCGGCGACTAAGGTACGCGATTAAGTGTATTCGCCTATTACCTATTACTTAATTTCACTCTTCACTCTTCCACCTTCACTCTTCTCTTCTTCGTTTAAGTACCTCGTCTAAGCGTAAACGTTTAAGTGTATTAAGCCATTCCCCGCCCAATGTACGGTAGGCATTCCTCACTGCCGGCTCTGCTATTGCGCGGAAAAAAGCGCATAATCTTGTACCACACGCCGCATTACCTGGGGACAGAGGAGCTGTGTGGTGTGTGGTGATATAGCTTCTCTGTCCCCATACACGATTAAACTACTTCTCTGTCCCCGTATATACCCCATCTTTACCTACCTAGCTCAATATCGCCAAAGCACTCGGGTAGATGGAAGTTTAACTTATCAACCGGCGACCACGACCCCCAGTGGGGCTGTGATGTTCTATCGGCGCATTTGTAAAAATTGCCGCGCCACACCGCTCCGGTAATGTCACCCAACGACCCTACATAAGCCTCCAGCAGCGACACCGGAAAACTCCACCCATTGCCCCAGACTACCGGTTCTGTTATCTCCGGCTCTACCACACTGGGCAACGAGTGCCATATCTCAATCTCATCTATCAGCTCGTCAGCCACACTCTGCCACTTCTTAAAACCATCACGGGTACGCTCGTGATCTTCCACATATGAGAGCAATATAGCCCCACCGGCATTAACTTCAAAATTGAAGTACCCTTTATCGGGCTTCGGCTGCAGAAAAAACTCTGTGCAACTGTCAGTGCAGACCGAGGCCTGCCGCTCTGTCTGTACCGAACGGACATAGCAGTCGTTAATCTCGAAACGAACAAATACTCTGGTACCGTTGTGGACTACCCGAAAACGTGTTAAAGGTCGGTGTCCGCTCGACTCCGGACGGAAGTTCTCCACCGTCCCGCAATTGGCCGCGCTCCACACGCCTCCATCAAAGCTCTCCCCAAGATCCGGCTCCTTTTCCACTCTGTTTACTACATAACGCATAACTATCTCCTTATCACTTCTCTCTGCTTCTGGCACTCTCTCTGGCAATCGCCGTGAGTCGCCTTACATCTATCCGTTGACGCTGCCGCCATGGACTAGCCAAAGCCTGCTGCGCCATCTTACCGCTCTTTTCCGACAAACTCGCCTGTTCATCACTCCCGGTAACCTGTTTCCCCAAATGGAGATAGGTGTATGCCAGCAGTTCAGCCGCACGGGCATTGTCCGGGTCGCTCTCCAAAATTGCCACTAACTCACGCTCAGCCCCTTTGTAGTCGCCCAGTAAATCCATCAATGTAATAGCCACTTCAATCTTCATGGAGCTCCGTAAAGGCACCAGGTGCGTAACATTGCTAAAAACCTTCAGAGCACGCTGCCCCATCTCCAGCCGCTCCTTTGAACCGCGTTCAAATTCGCTGGCTCGTAACTGATAAAGCTTCCCATAGCCAATAAGCCGACGCGGATCATAAGGTGCCGCCAGACATGCCCTGTCGAGCATCTGCTCCGCCAACTGATAAAGCTGCTGGTTAGTCTCTCGCTCCGTCCTGTACTGCTTGTGTGCCGAATTACCGTAAATCGTGTGTAATCGCGAATAGTAAACATCATCCCAAACACTATTCCCTATCGCCTGCCAGATCTGCGCCGCCGCCAGATCTCTCCTTTCCGCTGCTTCAAAAAACTTCGCCGCTGCCAGTGGTCCCTGTGCAGCCATCCCCACCTGTGGGATGTTAAACATGAGCGAAACCGCCACTGCTACCACCACCGCCACCACTATCGCCACTGCTATCTTCACAATACTGCGTGATGTACATGCTACAGCTACTCCCCCCGCTGCCAGAGTCATAAGCACATACCGCCACCACTCGAATTTCAACAACGCCATGGCAAACCTTATAGCCTCCTCGGTCGTTACCAATGGCGTACCAAAAACCTGTGCCAGTGCCTTGCTCCGCAGCACAGTATCGCAAAGCCACCCCGCAATCAGCAACATTGCCGGCCACAACAGCGATTTACGCCATTTGGCCGCATCAGCAATCAGTAGCACCCCCAGAATAACCGTCGCCGCAGCAGGTAACCCCATGGCCGAAAACACCACCTCACGCCAAACCGTAAAAATATCTGCTGACAGTGTATGGTTCAACATCAAACCGCAATTGGCCGTCGTAGCCACCGCCAGAGCCAACACCGCTATCAACCAGGGTGAGGTAGCCCCCCCGCTGCTGTCAGTTGCCTTGTCTCTCTCCTTCTCATCATGCCCCAACTCCCCATCACTGTGCAACGATGCCTGTAACACGCCCAGCATCAACATGGCAAAAGTAGCCACCGTTACCGTCATCACACCAACCTGTGCGTCAAACAAAAACACCAGCAATGACGTTGCCGGCACCAATGCCGAGAGCTGCGCTGTCACCTTAGCCCCTTTGCCACTTAACCAGTGCACGGCGTATAAAACGCCGACAATCGTCCCGATAGCAAAGCCAAAGCCCCACGCCCAGGCACCCCAGAACAGTGCCAATAACAGCGCAAACAGCCCCGCCCCGCCAATGATCATGCCACAAACTTGCCACAATCGCTGACTCTCATGCGCTAACCCCAAAGAGCGGGTCACAATTATTACAGCAAAAATAAAAAAAGCACCCCATGCCAAAACCCCGATAACCCCCGACTCTATCCACGTCTCCAGTAATAGACAGTGGGCTGTATCTATCCCCACATTATCACCCTCTAATTTCTCCAGAATCGCCGGAAAAAACTGCTCACAGGCCACCATCAGGTTTTGTGGTCCGTAACCGGCCCAGAAACGTAATGTATGTAGTGGATCAATGCTGTTGTCAACAGCCCGTAAAGGCTCATTGGAGAGCATCCGCTCTGCAATAGTTTTATATATGTTTAACCGCACCACCACACTGCCACTCCGAAGTATACCGCTATGACTCCCGATTACCAAGTCACCATTGCGTAACGGCTCTACAATCGTGTAGTTGAATGCCAGTAATGCCAGCACACACCCAACTATCGCCCCTGTGGCCAAACGCCGTGACCACACCAGCCGCCCTGCAGCCGCCAACAACAGCAATCCCGCCACTACACTCGCAGCCAGCAGCGCCAGTAACGGTCCACGACTCTGCGATACCGCAATCCCTACCACCAGTAACAACGCCGTAATCAGATATATCGCAGCCGTCACAACCCGCCCGCGCCGCCACGCCTGCCAGGCCGTTCCAGCTACCAGCGGTGTCGTAAGAGCGAAAAAACTCCCCAGAAAGTTGGCGTTACCCAACGACCCCGACAACCGCCACCCCACCCCCTTAATATTAAACCCCATCGGGTGTACCCCAACCATCTCGCACAAGGCAAAAACCACACACGGCAGGCACCCCATTGAGATTGCCGCCACCACACGCTCTCCCTGTACACGCCGCCGCAACGACACCGCCGCCGCAATGAAAAAAATCACACCCGACAACACCGAAAGTGCCCCGCCCCCACGCTGCGGACACCCCACCATCGCATACCCCCTGTTGACCGCCGTTACTGCTGTCAGCAGCGACCCTCCCGCTAGTGCCAGTGCCGCGCAGATCATCTGCCGCCGTAGCACCTCAACACCATCACCCCCCCATAAAGGTAAACCTCTGCGTCGCCGCCCCAACCAAGTACTCCCCGCCCAGCCCAGCAACAACACCCCTTGCGCCAACGCTGTCACCCGCACAAAAAACGCCTTGGGAACCTCAAAATAGGCATCAGCAAAAGGGGAGATCACCATCGGCAAAACCACCGCAACCAGAAGTGTCACCGCCTCCATCCCTTTTGCCAATAGAGCCGCAAAACGCTCGTAGCTGTTTATGGCAACACCATTAGCTGCGAACGTCCCCCTCTGTTTACCTCTATCTCTCAATTCTATTGTCATGCTTTGCTTTTAACGTATGACAAAGCTTACCTTATCTGCGCCATATCATCAATTGGAAACATCAGGCATTCTTAATGCTGAACGTCTCGCGCTTCTCACGTTGTGGCGACAGCAGAGGTGTCAAAAAACTCCCCTCATATACTAATGCGGTTGTCTCTTTGTCGTGACAGTCGTGACCTATGTGGATAAGCGCAGCATCGGTAGACCACCTGCCGCTGTTGCCGATTGCCGCTTCGAGGCGCGGTTTCCATATCACAGTGTCGCTACTGCCATCTTCCCAACTTAACTCCACACGTCCATCTCCATTGACCGCCGGGTCGTTGGCCACGTTTACCCGCACCTCTGGTGTGTCTTCCCCCTTGAATGGAATCAGCACCGTCACCAGATCTGTCAGCCACGGATCACGAAACGGAATAACGGCCTTAACAAGCGGTGCCTTCACCGGTTGATCGTTTTCATCGGCTAGCCACCCCAGACAAGGCACATTCACTCCCTCATACAACTCAAACCTTAAATCAGCCGGTGCCAGCGCAAAGAGCATCACCAGACCCGCCCCATCCTGTCGGCTCACCAGACGCCGTTTGGCCTCATTTACCACCACACCACTCTTACCAAACTGCCAACTGCTCTCTATTGTCGGTTTTCTACATTCACCCTCTGTATGCCGAACATTATCGATCACCACCAGACACCGCCCCTTAATCCACAGTAGAGTCCGGTGATGCGCCCCGAATGTTCCACGGCTATACTCCATCTCGTTCATCTGCCAGTAACCGCCATCATAAAGACCCGTTACAACCGTGTAGCCATCACACTCTTTAAAAGTCATCCGCCCACCGGCATCCGACTGCTGCCAACCGAAAAATGTTATGGTCGAATGAGCTTGAGTCGATGTCGCCATTTTTCGGTGTGATGTCGGGTCGTAATGTAATCGCCCCGGATCAGCTATCAGCCGATGCCGTCCCAACTGCACCTGTATCGCATTACACGCCGGATGCCAGTGAAACCCCATGCGGTGCGTCACATCAAATGTAATATAAAGCCCCTCCGCCCCCCAATCCTCCCGCAGCAGAGCCTGCCCGGCATCAGGATAATAACCACCACAAGGCGGCAGTGCCGTATCGACTCCCAGTTCCTGAAAAACCGCAGCCCGATGTTTTAAAAACGACTCCAAAGTACGGTGTGGATGAGCCGCAGCCGTGCTGTCGCCAATACGGTTAAAGGTGCCGTCAGGCCCTAGCATCGCCGCTGTATAATCAAACGCCCGTGCCACCACCTCCCTGGTCACCTGCAACCCCAATTGCGGCATAGCACATTTAAGCCGCCAAAACCTTAACGCCATATTTGCTACAATATAGTGATACCACCCTGTCGCTTCAATCGAGCTGCCATCGGGATTAAACTGCCGGTAAAACGAGTCGTTCAATCCCCGCAACCCAACCTCACGCCACTGCGCAGCCTCCGCCAGAAAATCGAGCCTCAGCCCCTGCGTCAACAAAGCATCCATCTGCGTCATGCGTATATTCCGCGCCACAAACGGTGTTGCCGCAAGATGATTCAAACTCAGCCGCGCATGGTCAATAATCCGCAACAAAAAAGGCTCATCAAAACACTCCGCCTGCAAAAACTCCGGCAACGCCCCAAACCACCCCAAACACTCCGTATCACCCAGACGATGTGGAATCGCCAGCGGATCACGCGGCGGCCTATACTCAGCCCCCTCACCCTCCTCATGCAGACGGCACACATAAATCTCCCTAGCAGCTACGGCATACCGCTCCTCAGCAAAATGACGGTAAGCTCTCGCCAGTACCACCAGATCACCCGGATTTATCCCCTGCGCCCACCCCGCTAACCGCCGATCACTAATACCCTCCATCGCACGACCGGCCAAAGCAAAAGCCCGCTCCACAGCCCCCTCAGCACACTTACATAAATCTGGTGTCATTTCAGCCAGCGCATCACCCCACACCCCACGCAGCCGCATCTCATTACTCAATAACCTCTCACGCATACTATTCATAAACACACCTCCCTCTCCTGATAAAGATAAATTACCAACTAATTCATTTTATGTAAAAGAGAATCCACATAGCGACACGGAGTGCTTCTCTTAAACCGCCATTCCCGGCAAATAGCTCTCACCACGCCCACTGGACGATAGGCACTCCTGCCTGTCCCAACGGCGTTCACGCCGCACTCTTAAACGCTACACTTTGTCGATATCTTTGTCGTGAGCTTTGTCGTGAGCTTTGTCGACTGTATCAGCTCCCCAGCGTCATTAACCTTATTGCGGTGCGGCGGTTTCGGAGAAACACGCCCTACCACCATGTGTTTGCCATAAGCGATTAAGTGTATTTTCGATCAAGGGTAAAATACGACTAAGGATCGCGATTAAGAGTACGATTAAGTGTTTTTGCCCGCTTCAGCCTTTTTAATTATCTCGCCCATGCCGGGCATGAACCCTGGGAACACCGATCCTGCCCTGAGTGCGGCGCATCGCGCCGCAGTCGATGGGTGCCTGATCAGTCCGGGCCTGCGGTGCGCCAAAGGTGCCACCGCCCCTGCCCTGTAAGGGCGTGACACAGCTTCTCTGTCCCCGGTATTCAGTGTTAAGTGTTCAGTACGCAAAAGAGAACTCGCCGTCTCCGACAAAGCTCACGACAAAGCTCACCACTCACCACTTACCACTTACATTGTGCAGCCACGCTGCACAATCTCCCCGCCTATTTCAGCCATACCGGTCTCGAGCGCTTGAGCTTGAGGGCTTTGAGGCTCGGGTCGCTCTCCGGTATCAGGCTGTAGCCCATGCCTATCGGTGCATCCGCAAATGCTGCCTCTCTGATTGGGGTCATAATACCGAAGTACGGCACTGACACCGCTTTGTGTACCAGTTTGCCATTGGCATCTTCATAGTCGCAGTAGAGTGCGTATTTACCCTTGAAGATACCGGTACGGGCGGCAAAGGATATAGTTGCATTGCAGGGGTTGGCCTCATCGTAGTCATACCACATCTCACGGGTCTCTTTGTCGGTGATCTTCTTGGGCTTCTGACTCTTGGCGATGGTAAGCCTGGTACCACTACCAGTGACTGCAACGCCATCAGGCTGCGCTATCCATTGATAAGCATCACCTGCCGGAATAAACCAGGCGGTACCTGTAACATCAGCACCAAACCAGTATGTTGGATCAAGGTTTATACCTTTGCCATAAAACCCGCCACGAACATGCAGCAACTGGCTAAAGCCATCCTCACCGCGCTTGCCGGGGTTGTTCCACAGCAGATACCAATCATCGACTATATCGGTAGTAATGGTACGGTTGGCAGCATTAATCCAGAGCAGACCGCTGATGGCTCCTTTTTTGGCGTATAGCGGGGCAAAAAGGGTGACACTCGCCTCATTGCCGCTCTCATCAAGCGCCAGCAGCGTTGCTGCTTTTGAGACCTTGGTGCCATCGGCCAGCACACCGGCAAGCTTGATCTTGCCCTGTTTGCCATCAGAAAGGGTCAGATAACCTAAACCATTCGGAGCGGCAGCGACCGCAGGCGAAGCAGAGATAGAATCGGCAATCGGCAATCGGCAATGCCATAGTATAATACCCCTCAAACTTGTTGAGCAGGGCCGTCGCCTCGCTGTCACTCCTGACAACAAAGCGGTTGCGCACACCATCAAACTCCAGACCATCACCCGCCTTACCACCGCTAATCGTCCCCCAGATATCGTCACCAATAGCATGGAGCACCATGGTCTCACCACTCTGCGCACTCATGGTCGCCTGAAATGCTTCACCACCATTTGCATCCCAACTCTTAGCCGTGAAAGTCACATTGCCACCCTGCAGCATAACCTTGGCACTCATGGCACCAACCGCCTTAGAGAGCTTCATGTCAAGCACTCCTTGTGGAGTCTTGATCTGCTGACCCTTAAAGAGTGTCACACTGTAGAGCAGCCCATTGTAAGAGCCAACTGGTGGTGCTGTTGGAGTGGTGTCGGCATGGGTTGCAAATAGTGTGGTGAATTAACTTACGTTTTTAGGTTGGACCTCAATCGTCAAGCAGTGTTCCGAGTTTGTTCAGCACATCATGGACGACATCTGATGTGAGTGTACAACAAAATGATGTGCGCCGCGCTTTCCAGTCCAGACTTTTCACTTGATCCGCCAGAATCACACCTGAAACTTGCAGTCCAGCTGGCAGGGCTACTTCAAAAGGATATCCCTTAACTTGGCTTGTGATGGGAAACAGCAAAGACAATCCCACTTTACGGTTATACAGTTCTGACGATAATACCACGGCGGGACGATATCCCGCCTGTTCATGCCCCGCTTTGAGGATTGAAAGCAATCCAAACGATGTCTCCGCGTCTCGGGCAATAAGAAACTGACATCACCACTCCTCCCTTCCGACAGCATCTCCACAGGCAATCTCACCATGAATATTTTCATGTGTAACGCCTTCCAAGAGGTCGGCAAGCCGATACCGCTGTTCCCTGACAGGGGCGATAACAATCTGTCCGTCATCCGAAGAGAGCTTAATGGTAGAACCAGAATGCAATTGGTTTTTTTTGCAATCATCGAAGGAATACGAACCGCAAGGCTGTTTCGCCATTTTTGAACTTTAGTAGCTAACCTGTTAGCTACTATCAAAAAAAACAAGAAGTTCAAGCAGCTATCTTCATAAGTTGTTGCGTTGAAGCAGCTAAGGCAGTATTGAGAGTTATCGTCAATACTCTTCCTTTTAAAA
>JAAYNR010000317.1 GCA_012520735.1 Lentisphaerota bacterium
ACCATCGAGATCTACAAAAGCGCCGAATTCGGTGATATTCTTAACGCGGCCCTTACGGATCTGGTCTTTTTCGATTGAGGTGAGGAGTTCACGTTTCTTATCGGCCTGGCGGTCTTCCAGCAACTCGCGGCGTGAAACAATGATATTTCTCCGTTCGTCGCTGATTTTGATGACTTTAAATTCAAAAGTCTGATTAAGGTATGGTTCGGGATCGTGCACAGGGCTGATATCGACTTGCGAGCCGGGCAAGAAAGCCTCGACACTGTCGACCATAACGATCAGGCCGCCACGTACACGCGAGGTGATGATACCTTCAACAACGCAACCTTCCTGGTATTTTTCGAGAACCATGTCCCAGCGAATTTTGTCGTCGGCCTTGGATTTGCTGAGCATGACCATGCCGTCGTCGCCTTCAAGCTGTTCGAGCAGCACATCGACTTCATCGCCTACCTTGACCTGCTCGGCTTCGGTAAACTGGTTTGAGGGGACAACACCTTCAGACTTGTAACCAATGTCGATAAAGACCTGGTTATCGGTGATACCACGGACAGTTCCTTTAACAATACTGCCTGTGGTGAATTGGGTAACCTGCCCTTCGAGGGCGGCTTCCATCGCAGCGTACATCGCACCGGTTTTAGGGGCGAAGGTTACGGGTTTGCGTTTGGCCATTTAGTTTTCCGTAGACAGTTACTTGCTGTCGAGCCGCATTATGCAGCTATCGGCGGGCAGTGGTAATTGCACAGACCGCCACGGCAGTGGGGTTATGATCGCCCCTGTAATCTGTCATTTGTGTAATGCTTTTTAATAATTGAGCCAAACTGATATTCCTCACACCGGGTGGGGCAGTTTGGCTGTTTATCCATCTACTTGGATGGAAAGGTAAGACTATAGCAAATAATTAGGGTTTGCGACAAGCGTAAAAATTTGGTAAAAATTTGGCTATGCCAGATTGTAATTGGGCATTATACTGCAACGTGAACTTTGGGTTGGTTTTTCTGATATGTGTGTTTGGGTACAATTTGTAGTGGCGCTGGGTTTTGCTTTAGTGCTTACCCCCTTTATGCGTAGGTTGGCGATGCGAACGGATGTTCTGGATGTGCCGACCGGGCGTAAGGTGCATGGTGTACCTACGCCGCTTCTGGGTGGGGTAGCTATTTATGTTTCGATACTGCTGACGCTGGCTTTGACCGCCGGGGGGTCGGCTGTATTTCGGGAAGATCCGTTACCGTTTGTTTTTGGTCTGTTGACGATATTGATGCTGGTGGGTCTTTTTGACGATTGTGTGGGGCTCTCGTGGCAACTGCGGTTGGGGATACAGCTTGGTGCGGCCTGGCTGATGTGGCGCAATGGTGTGCGGGTGCAACTGGAGTGGTTGCCGCAATGGGTGAATGTGGTGGTATCGCTGGTGTGGCTGGCCGGGGTGGCTAATGCGATAAACTTTCTCGATAACATGAATGGGCTGGCAGCGGGGCTGTGTGCTATTGCGGCGGGGAGTTTTGCTTTACTGGGGTGTATTAATGGTCAGCCGGAGCTGGCCGGGGTGGCAGCGGCGGTGGCGGGGAGTTGTCTGGGTTTTTTACGCTTTAATTACCGTGCGGCTTCGATTTTTATGGGTGATGCTGGTTCGTTGCTGTTGGGTATGTTACTAGCTTTTCTGGGGTTAAGGCTCCATATTTCATCGGGTACTAACGTAATTACCTGGATGTCGCCGATTTTGATAATGGGGGTGCCGGTGTTTGATATGACGCTGGTTTGTGTATCGAGGCTGATGAAGAGGCGTAATCCGTTTGCTACACCGGGGCGTGATCATGTATCGCACCGGCTGGTACAGGCGGGGTTAACGCGGCTACAGGCTGTAGATATGGTTTATCTTGCGGCTCTGGTGTGTTCATGTTTCGGGGTGGTGGTCTCTCTGCTGCCGCCCTGGGCAGCTTACACTGCGGGCGGGGTGTTTGCGGTAGCTTTTGTGACAGGGCTGGTAGTGTTACTGGTACGACTGCCTGTGGTATATACTGCTAACGGTGGTGGGAGTGCCAGAGAGGCGAGTGAAGGGGAGTTGTGACCATGCGGATTGTTCATGTGTATAAAGATTACTACCCGGTATTAGGGGGGATTGAGAACCATGTGCGTGTTTTGGCCGAGAGGCAGGTAGCGGCCGGTCATGAAGTAGCGGTGGTGGTGTGTGCTCTGGGGCGGCAGGGCAGTGTGGCTGTAGAGGGTGGGGTGACAGTAGTGCGGACCGGGCGGCTGGCTACTGTGAGGTCGATGCCGCTGAGTCTCTCTTTTAAGGGGGCGTT
Organism: Lentisphaerota bacterium; assembly: GCA_012520735.1. GTDB lineage: Bacteria > Verrucomicrobiota > Kiritimatiellia > RFP12 > JAAYNR01 > JAAYNR01. The sequence goes on from JAAYNR010000317.1 coordinate 2,298, forward strand.
ACGTGACCGGGGGGCTGAGGTAGTCCATGTGCACTCGCCTTTTCCGTTGGGAGAGCAGGCGGCTACAGGATTGAAGCGCGATGTAGCTTTGGTGGTGACGCACCATGCCGATGTGGTAAAGCAGAAGCTGCTGCTGAAGTTTTATACACCGCTCTACAAGCGGTTTTTGCGCAGGGTTGATCGAATTATAGTTACCAGTGAGGCGTATGGCAGGAGTTCTCCATGGTTGCAGGCGCATGGTGATAAATTGCGGGCTGTACCGCTGGGGATTGAGAGTGCCACCTTCAAGCCGGCTAACGGTAATAAGGGCGACGTAGTGGAACTGCTTTTTGCCGGCAAACTGCGCTATTATAAAGGTTTGGACGACCTGTTAGAGGCTCTGGAGGGGCTTAAAGGTGTGCGGCTGAATATTGTCGGGGATGGTCCGATGCGGCAAAAACTGGAGGGGCAGGCGGCGGAGCTCAAACTGACAGATCGGGTAAACTTTCTGGGTGAGGTGGCCGATGATGAACTGCCGGGACTCTATCAGCGAGCGCGTCTTTTTGTACTGCCGGCAAACTGTCGGGCCGAGGCTTTCGGGACAGTTTTGTTGGAGGCGATGGCATCGGGGTTACCGTGTGTCAGTACTGAGCTGGCAACAGGGACATCGTGGGTGGTTCAGGATGGAGTTACGGGGATGGTAGTGCCGCCGCGTAATCCGGCGGCGCTGGCAGAGGCGATTACTTCGTTACTGAGTGATCCGGAGAGGTTGCGCAGTATGGGTGATGCGGGAAGACAAAGGGTATTGGACACATTTACGACTGATAAGATGGTGGCCGGGGTAGAGGCGGTGTACCGCGAGGCGCAGGGCTTATAGGCGTGTGTCTTCGGTGCGGTGAGGGGTGAATTGGGGGGTGCGGTCTTCGAAATCGCTCCAGGCAACACCGATACGGATGGTGACAAAGGTGGCTATAATAGCGGCAATAATGGCGTAGGCACCCATCATATAGCCGGGGACACCGGCATTCAGACTGAAAAATAGGGTTGTGACTAACGTGGCGAGATAGGTGGCTTGCCCGGCGAGGATGGCATTAGGGCGTTTGCGCCAGGCAGCGAGGCCTTCAGCGTGGCCACGGAGTGCTTGGAAAACAGGGATGATAGAGGCGATAAGCATGACACGCTGAGCGAGGAGGATGTCGGCGGGAGAGAGGTTTTGGATTTTACCGAAGTAGACGTTAGCAACGCTGGGGATTTGGCCGAGGAGAGCGATAGCAGCGAGTGTAGCCCCGACTCCGAGTGAGAAGCGGAAAGTGCGCGAGCCGCTGCGATCAATGGGCGGGAAAGCGAGGACAACAGCCTGCATACGGATAGCGGCAAAAGCGAGTGGGTTAATGAGCCCGAAAGCTACATAGTGGATAGGCATCATGTGGATAGGATCGGCGGCGCGGGCGATAAAAGCAGCCACCATAAAGGCCGAGAGCGAGAGGAGTATCCCACCGAAAGAGAGGGGGATACAAAAGAGAAGCTGTTCACGAACGGGAGCTGTGTCGGGTTCGCCGTCGGCAAGATTTTGGATATAGGGGCGTGACAGGCGGCGCGAGGCGTACCATTCACCGACAACCGGCAGTGAGAAGGCGACGATTCCAGCATAGTGACCGACAAAACCGAGTTTAACGAAGAGAAAAGCGATAACCAGCGTGGCACCGATACGTCCCAGCGTGGCGGCATTAGCAACGGCACTGGCACGGGCGTTATAAAAGATAATTTGGTAGGGACTACGCAGCAGAAACATGATGTGGACGGGGATGCAGTAGAGAAGAGTGTCGCGGGCAATACGCCACATCTCCCCCTCAAGGCCAAGGAGGTGCCCAAAGATGATATTATCGAGTGGTGGTATTGAGCAGAGGAGCTGGGTGACGACGATCACCACCATGACAAGGAGGTTAAGGCGGCGATGATTATTAAAGCCGGTCAGGGAGCGGGAGTAGACCATCCCGGTGGAGAGGAGGCCGGAGCTGAGGGCGGAGATGAGCATAAAGACAGCCAGACCTTGCGCAAAAGCGCCATAGCCGGCAACACCGCAGATGCCATGTGACACCACGGTGGCGACCAGAGGATAGGTGAAGCTTTGCGAGACAGACTGGATAGCCAGCGGGATGTAGAAGCGGATGGCGCGGAGGGTGGTGTACTCCGGTAGTTCGGCGGGGTGGTTTTTGTGTGGGGTGGCTGGCATTATGATGGCTTAATCCGCCACAGCGATGGCGTGATTAATTGCAAAAATCTCCTCTATAACCGTGTAGAGGGCGTCGGGTAAAGTAGTGCGGTGGGTAGAGTTATCCTGTGGTGCTCAGGTACGGTAGTTTGGTGCCTCTTTAATTATTTTAACGTCATGGGGGTGGGCTTCACGGACACCGGCAGTAGTGACGCGGTACATCTTCCCCTTGCGTTGCAGCTCGGGGATGTCACGTGAGCCACAGTAGCCGAGGGAGGAGCGAAGTCCGCCGCAAAATTGGGTCATTACCTTTTTAACATTACCGACATGAGGGATGATTCCCTCGATCCCTTCAGGGACGAGATCGTCGGTTTTGGCGTGATCCTGGCCATAACGCTGGCGGCTGCCCCTCCCTTCCATCATAGCTGCCAGACTCCCCATGCCACGGTAAACTACATAAGAGCGGCCATCGTGGATGATTTTTTCGCCGGGGCTTTCGTCGGTACCGGCAAGGATCGAGCCGAGCATTACACTATCGGCACCGGCGACAATCGCTTTAGGTACATCACCGGAGTGACGCACACCGCCATCGGCGACAATAGGGATAGAGCCCTTAAGGGCGGATGAGGCCTCATAGACGGCGGTTATCTGTGGAATACCTACCCCACAAACAACGCGGGTGGTGCAGATCGAGCCGGGGCCGATACCGACCTTAACGGCATGGGCACCGGCATCGCGGATGGCCAGGGCACCTTCAGCGGTAGCGACATTACCGCCGATGATGTCGATATCAGGGAAGGTTTTGGCGAGCCAGCTTATCATACTGAGAACACCTTTAGAGTGACCGTGGGCACTGTCGACGACAAAGACATCGACGTTCTGTTCAGCGAGCTGCTCAGCACGCTCCTGGTCGCCGGCCCCGACAGCAGCAGCGACACGGAGGCGGTAATGACTGTCGCGGCTATAGAGCGGCTGCTGGTTTTCGATCAACTCCTTAACATCGGTAAAGCTGTAGAGGCCCACCAGCTTACGGTCTTCATCGACCAGCGGCAGCTTGCCGATCTTATTGGTCATCATGATCTCATAGGCATCTTCAAGCGAGGCATCGGGCTTGGCGGTAACTACCTGACGGGTCATGATTTCACGTGCCAGGAGGTCGCCACCTTTAGCATAACGTTGGTCGGTAGAGGTGATAATCCCCTCAAGGTGGCCATTTTCATCGACAATAGGGAAGCCGCTGAAAGTGAGGTGCTGGGTGTGGCGGGTTTGGCGGATGTGGGAGAGAGAGTCGGAGGGGCGGAAGACGACCGGATTGAGGATCAGGCCATTAAGGTGCTGCTTTACCTTACGCACTTGCTGAGCTTGCACATCGGCGGGGAGGTTTTTATGAATTACCCCGATACCGCCCAGCATGGCCATAGTGATAGCCATCTGGGCTTCAGTGACGGTGTCCATGGCAGCACTGACAAAGGGGATGTTGAGACTGATACGGCTGGTGAGGCGGGTGGAAATTACTGCCTCATGGGGGAGAAAATCGGCGTATTGCGTAACGAGGGTGACGTCGTCAAAGGTGAGGCCTTCATGGCGATAATTTTCGATAAACTCGGCTATAGTCGGATTGATATGCATGTAATCTGCTCCATATTAAGCTGTTGCCAAATGGTGGCTGTGGTGTTGCCCATTAACTTTTATGCGAAATCGTGATTTTTTGCAAGCCCCAAAAATGATTATATTGCTGTTTGTCACAATAATATAGTACACTGTGACTAATTTAACCATATTGTCGGGAGTGGAATATGAGCCGTTTTATAACTGGGATCTATAACTATTGCGACTACTGGTGTGCAAGGTGTCCGCTCACACAGCGTTGCCGCAATTATATTGAAGAGTCGGATTTGGAGCGTTTGCAGCAGGCGGTTGAGGAGGAGGAACTTGAAGATCATGATGCCGCCAATCGCGAATTCTGGGACAAACTAGCGGTAAATTTGCGAGAGGCCACCGTGTTTGGGAAAAAAGCCCCTGAAACAGACGAATGGGAGGCGAGTCGCCCAAGCATTGATTTCGGCGATTTTGAATCAGATGATGAGTACATGGCCAGAGAACAGGCTATAAACAAGGCCGTTCATGAACATCTATTGAATAAGTTGTCGAAAGAATATCTTTTAAGCGTAAGAGATTGGTTTAAAAGCAAGCAGACAGATAAAGATTTAAAAACGGTAGCCAAAGAGTGGCTGGCGCAGGCGGGGCAACCGTTTGACAAGACCGATTATGAAGAGGCGGCTCTGGAAGTGCGTGACCTTCTAGATGTTGTAGGCTGGTACCATACGTTAATAAGTCCCAAACTTTACAGAGCATTACGGGGGCTGCTAGATGAGTTTGAGGGCGACAGCCCGGTTGCAGAAATTATACAAAAATCACGTCAGTCAGATGCCAACGGCTCAGCAAAGGTAGCCCTGATCGCCATTGAGCGCTCCATGGCCGCCTGGTTGCGACTGATGGAGTTATTGCCGCAACAGGAGGATATAATATTGGAATTTCTGGTGCTCCTGCAGCGGATGCAAAAAGGGATACATACCGAGCTGCCCGGTGCGATTACGTTTATAAGGCCAGGCTTCGATCCCGGGACCAACTTTCTTGAGGCTGAAGATGATCCTGAGTGGCTGTAACGTATGAGCCGATAGGGCGGATAATCACGGAAGGCACGAATGGCTGAGGAAAATGCGCTGGAGCCCTTCGACTGCGGTGTGAACGCCGCGCTCAGGGTAAACTCCTGTGGCTTATGTCCGGCAGGCTATGTGCGCACTGTGCCAGTGCGGAGCCGTGGGGTAAGCGAGTGGCTGTGCCGGAGGCTTTTTCTGTTACTCTCTTATCTGGGATGCCAAATATGGCACTCGCGGTAATAAGAGCCCGTGCCGCCGTGTGCCGGCTGCAACGGGCAGGCGGCGTAAACGCCGCTGTTGGGGCGCAGTGCGGTGCCGCACTGTAACAAGGTGTAATGTTGCTTGGGGAGCCGTGAATTAACCACAAAGAACACAAAGAGAGCAAGGAGCTCATGTCCGTGGAGGATTAACCACAGAACACACGGAATACACGGAAGCTCAGGCCCGGGGGAAGTACAGCAGAATCTGTGAGCCTGCTGAGCAGCGGGTGCGGTAGCCCCCGCTGTATTGTGGCAGGTACGTAGCCCTGCGTTCCCAGTGAGTGCCTATCGCTTAATCGCATTCCTTAATCGAAGTGTGAAGATGGTTTCGTTTAAGTGTGATTTCGGTTAAGGGTGGCGATTAAGTGTAAGGTTAAGAGTGGCGGCGTGAAAGCCGCCGGGGAGAGGCGGAGGAATTCGGTTCAGGGGTGATTACGGTTGGACTATTTTTTAAAGAGGTAGTATTATATGGCGGTGTTTTTGAGGGGGTCGTTTTAAGGCTGGTTGAGAGAGATGATCAGGCTTGATGATCTTGAACTTAGTTTAAGTGACTGAAGGGGATGATATGACATTTGCAGAGGTAGTGGCTGCCATTGGTGGTAAGATGGTGGTGTTGACAGAGACGGCTGATCGTAAGGTGCGTCATGTGGTGGGGTCGGATCTGATGAGTGATGTGCTCCTGGTAGATGAGGATGATATGATGCTGTTGACTTCGCTGGCGAGTGATCAGGTGTTACGGACAGCTCAGATTGTGGGTGCTACAGGGGTGGTAATTGTGAATGATAAGCCGGTGCCTGATTCGATGGCTGATGTGGCGCGGGAGTTGGGGCTCTCTTTGGCAACCAGTAACCTCTCGAAGTATGAGGGGTGTGTGGCGGTCTATAAGGCTCTGAATGGTATCACGACGTAGTATTGGAGGGGGAGGAGATGGAGGAGCGACCCTTTGCCGAGAAAGTGCCCCGTTCGGCTGATCTGAATGAACAGCCGCTGGTTATTCTGGAGCTGATACAGCGTTTGAAGGTGCGTGATGTGATGACGACTGAGCTGCTGGTGGCGGCGCGTCATACTACGTTGCGGGAAGTCCAGGATATAATGAAGCAGATTAAGATCAGCGGTGTGCCGGTGGCGGAGAATGGGCGCCTTTACGGGCTGATCAGTATTGATGATATTATCCGTGCGCTGGAGGGTGGATATATTGATGAGCCGTGCCAGAAGCATATGTCGACCAAGCTGGTGGTGCTGGAGGATGATATGCCGCTCTCGTTTGCTATAAGTTATTTTGATCGTTATCGCTATGGACGTTTTCCGGTGTTGGACCGTAATCAGCGGCTGGTGGGGATTATTTGTCAGCGTGATATTAACCGTACTCTGCTGGTGGAGCTGACGCATGAGTTGCGGCGGATGGAGGAGCTGACGGGTGGTAGCAGTGCACCGCAGGATGATTATGCTGGGCTCTATTTTTTCAGAGAATTTCCGGTAAGTAAGTTTGATTTTGAGAATGCCGGTAAGGCGGCAACTACTATTAAACAGTTGTTGCAGGAGCGTTCTTTTCCGGCACGGCTGATCAGGCGGGTGGCGGTGGCGGCTTATGAGCTGGAGATGAACATGTGTGTTCACTCGCTGGGTGGTGTGTTGACCTGTCAGGTGAGTAATGGTGAGGTGGAGATTGTGGCGCGTGACACCGGCCCGGGGATAGCCGATGTAGAGTGGGCGTGTCGGGATGGGTCTTCGACAGCCAACGACTGGATACGCTCACTGGGGTTTGGGGCTGGTCTAGGGTTGCCTAATGTGAAGCGGGTGGCGGACCATTTTGAGATTAGGTCGCAGGAGGGCGAGGGGACGCGGGTGCGGGCGGTGCTAGTACTGGCCAGTGAGAATAAGCCAAAAGAGGAGAGTCAAGGGAGTGGAGGTGGCTGATGCTGACTATTGATGAACTGGTGGAGTTTTGCGGGGCAACGGCGGTGGTGGTGCCTGATCCGGGAGTAGAGGTGACGGGGTGCTATACATCTGACCTGTTGAGTGATGTTATGGCAAATGCACCTGAAGATTGTGTATTAGTGACAGTGCAGAATCACCGTAATACTGTGGCTGTGGCGACGCTGGTGGGGGCGCTGGTGATCATGGTGTGCCATGACCGTGAAATACCGGAAGAGATGATAACAGCGGCGAGTAATGAGGGGGTGGCAATTTTAAAGACACCGCTGAATCAGTATCATACATCGGCACGGATTTACCGGGCGTTTGGTTCCTGAGCAGCGGCTTTGAAGGCGTATTCGCGGAAGAGGCGGAGGTAGTCGTGGTATTGGGAGAGTGAGACACCGGGTGGGGTTTGGTGGTCACAACTGGGTAGAAACCCACCCTGACGAGCCAGCGGCAGGAGGCGTTCGAATTCGGCTCGCATGGCGGTTTCGCCTCTGTTCATAACCATTTTATCGTAGTGGCCGATGAAGCGCATTTGCGGGAAGTCGCGGCGGATGGTGGCGAGATCGACACCGGCCTGGCGCTCCAGAGGTAGGATTCCTTCAAGTCCGGCATCAGCAAACCAGCCAACGGCGGCGGTGACGTCGCCGTCGGTATCGATTATGGTACGGATACCGCGTCGGCGGAGGTGGGGGACAATTTGCTGGTAGTAGGGGAGCATGAATTCGTTAAAGAGATCATGGGAGAGCATGGGGCCGTTGTTGTAGCTGAGGTCTTCGGCAAAGGTCATGAAGTCGGGGGTGCAGAATTCGCAGATGCGGTCGATCACTTTAAGCATCCAAGCGGTGTTTTCGGCATTAATGCGGTGCATCAGGTGAGGTTGGTCGTAGAAGGCGTAGAGGTGTGGCTCGATGCCGAGGAGACGACGCGGCAGCCAGAAGAAGCCTTCTAAAGTGAACCATACTACAGCGTTGCCACTGGCTTGGCGGGCGGCGAGTCGCTGCCACTTATCGGGGTTTACGGGCCAGATGTCGGTGAGCTGGAAGAGGTGGGGGGTGATGGCTTGGTAGCCGGTTTCATCGCTGATATAGCCGCTGCCGTGAGGGGGGCGGGGGATGGCCCAATCGAAGGGGGGTATCCAGTCCTGAAGGTATTCATCAAGGCCGAAATGGGTGGCTAACCTCGAGTTAGCTATATTGGGGAGGCCTTCGGTGCGCCAGCGCTCAACGGTTTTGTCCCACCACGAGGCCCATTCGAGAATGGGGAGGCGGTCGAAAGGCTGAAAATCCATGATGGCATGGAAACGTTGGCGCGTATTCATGGGGTTTAGTGTAGCGATTAAACTCTATTAGTAGCTAACCTGTTAGCTACTATCAAAAAAAACAAGAAGTTCAAGCAGCTATCTTCATAAGTTGTTGCGTTGAAGCAGCTAAGGCAGTATTGAGAGTTATCGTCAACTCTATTCTTTTTAAATCTGTTTTCCAAACGCGCAGCGTTTTTATTAAAACTGCGGGAGTCCATGCAAGTGCCAGATATGTTAAGAAAATAAGATTTCTATGCTGTATAACATTTGGTTACGGCTGTAAGCAGTTTTAGAGTGGTATGGTGTGGCTGCCTGGCTGACAGAGGCGGGGGCGCCCCGGCTTAGTGCTGATACCGGCGAGGTTCAGGGTGAAGGGGACGGGGGAGTTG
>JAAYNR010000205.1 GCA_012520735.1 Lentisphaerota bacterium
ACCACACATGCGAGGGTGGCAATGACTGCGAGTCTTGTTGTTGTTTTCATTTTATCGGTCCAAAGTCAAGGTTGTGGGTACGGAGCGTTAAAAGCGAAACTCTGTAAAGTTTTACATATTATACCGTTAGGGATCCAGTCCCCGACGCAACTGCTTTCGCACCCGCTGCGTGGCGCTATCTTTGAAAACTGGGTTGTCAGTGAATACCTGAAACAGCAGCTCCACCGTGGTATGCGCCCCAATCTCTACTTCTGGCGCGACAGCAGCGGCCTGGAGATTGATCTGCTACATGAGGATGCCGCTAGTATAAAAGCTTTTGAAATAAAATCCGGTGCCACCTTCGCCGCCGATTGGACTGGCAATCTGCAAAAATGGTGTGACTTGGCCGACATGCACCAAGAGATTAAAACTCACCTGATTTATGGCGGCACCAAAAATTTTGCCTTCAAAGGTTCCCACGTCAGCCCCTGGCACCAACTGCCCGAACTTTAATTGGCAGCACTATGAACACAGACTATAAATTAGTAGCTAACCCGTTAGCTACTGTCAAAAAAAACAAGAAGTTCGAGCAGCTATCTTCATAAGTTGTTGCGTTGAAGCAGCTAAGGCAGCATTGAGAGTCATCGTCAACTTTTTTCCTTTTAAAATCCGCTTTCCAAACGCACAGCGTTTTTATTAAAACTGCGGGAGTCCATGCAAGTGCCAGATATGTCAAGGGAACAAGATTTCTATGCTGTACAACATTTGGTTACGGCTGTAAGCATTTTTAGTGTTAATTCGTGGTTTCTTTCCCTACATAATTATAATTGCCAAAAAGGCATTACTTACAGGTTGCCGAGATCCACCACCACATCATCTCGGTCTACCGCACTGTCCAGGCTCGCAGCCGTACCGCTATCAGTCTTCACTGCCGTCTCCTGCGTTGTCGGCAGGTTGCGGTAATACACCATAAGCTGCAACGCCGCCAAACACGTATCCATCACCGGACGGTCTGTCGAACCATCGGCATTCTCCCACCAGCCGATATCCTGCATCACCCCTGCCGCATCTTCAATCGCCTTTTTCTCTATCTTCTGCTCACGCACATATATTGGCCACATCTTCTCGTTCCAGCTTTTCCAGCGGTTGCCGCCACTGTGAAACTTCGCCTGTGTCGCATAGTAATAGTAATACTGAGTGTTACCCGCATGACCACCCTGCGCCGCCGTAAAAGCAGGCCGCCAGCTATCCATCAAAGTCTGCGTATCTTTAACCTCGGTACTGTTGGCCGCTCCCAGCAACTGCATACAGAGCGTCCCCACACTTGAAAGCCCACCAGCCGCCGGACCAGTATAGCCAAAGCCACCACCCTTTTTATAATTACCCTGAAAACCACGTACCGTCTTCTTCATGCAAAGCTCAAGTGCCTCAGTATCATAATAAGCATTAGCCAAATGTGCCGCCTTTAACGCCTGTGCACACCACCCCATTACAGAGGTATCACTTGGATCGCTCGGCTCAAGCTTATACTGCCACCCCCCCATCGGATTCTGGCCGTTAATAATCACATTAATCGCTTTGTCAGCCGCCTCTTTAACGTTAGGGTTCATCGTCATACCATACGCCTCACACAAGGCATAAGTGGCAATGGCATGGGCATAAGAGCTGGTCAGGCGCCCGCTCGACTTATTCTGCACTCGGATCAAATACTCTATAGCCTTCCGGACCGTCTCACCAAACTCCGGTGACGTTGCACCCGGTATCTCACCATGTGCCAGAAAAGTAAGCAGTGCCAGCCCCGTCATCGCAACACGGTTGTTAGGCCACGACCCATCCGCACGCTGCTTCTTCTTCAACCAGCGCAACGACCGCATCACCGCCTCCTCAGTCTGCTGATTACCACCATAGGTCTTCAACATCTTGGCACGCATCCCTGCTCCACGCGTCACCCCTACCACACCACGCATCACAATCGGACTCTTAATCTGCAAAACCGAATCCATCGCTGCCGGCTGCGCCGACATCGCATCGGGCACAGTGCTGGCAAAATCGGTAGTGATCATCGGCATCGCCACATCAGTCACCATCGTCATATCAGTAGGCGTAAACTCCATCGGAGGCTGCTCAAGAGGCTGCTCCGGCTCCTCCAGATCAGGCAACTCCTCCGGTGTGATATACTCCACCGCCACCTCCACCTGACGAGTTGTCTGCCCTGCCGCCATAACAAACAAAACTGTCATCGCCACAAGCGGAATCAAAATCGCACAGGCCGGAGCCCACAGTCGCTGCGCCTCCTGAATTGCCGTCTTATAATCCTTGGTATCACGCGCCGCAGCAAAACCACGCATCATGGCACCAAAACGAGTGAAGAAATTATCCTCCCGGAAAAGTTCCTCAATCTCATCTAGCACCTCTGGCTCTCGCAACGAAATATCCTCAAATTGATGCTCGCTCATATCTCCCCCCTTCACTTTAGAATTGTCGTTTACAGGTTCCAGTAAAAACGCTATCTCTTCTAACAGCAATAATTATGCCGTTTATCAAACAAAAAGTCAAGGTTGACGTCAACAACTTTTATCGGCATTATTCTTCTATGCCAACAACCATACCCACACTAATTTCTCAAGAGTAACACTGAATATGTCTGACTGGACTGCCACCATTGATGCCCTAATCGATTACCTCAGCTACCAGCAGGAGTGTGGTGTACGCATGATACCGCTCGATATCGCCGCCTTGCGCGCTCTCGACGCCCCACTCCCCCGGCCTACCGCAACTGCTACCCCTGCCACCCACTCCACTACCGACTCATCACCCGTCACCACCACCACCGGCGACACCTCATCACGCCACGACCGTCTGGCAAAAATCGCAATTCAGGCGGCAAGCTGTGAGCTCTGCCCCCTATGGCAGGGGCGCACCTGCTCTGTCCCCGGTCAGGGCAACCCCAACTCACCCGACATCATGTTTGTCGGCGACTCCCCCGCAGCCGCCGACAATCAAAGCGGCAACGCCTTTGTCGACAAAGACGGTGACCTACTGAATAAAATGATTAAAGCCATGGGCTACACCCGTGACGACATCTTTTTAACAAACGTCTGCAAATGTTACGGCCCCAACGGTCGCCGTCCCAAACTCAACGAGATGCGCGCCTGTCTCCCCTACCTCATATCACAAATTGATATCATCAACCCCAAAGTGATAATTGCACTCGGTGCCGATGCCGCCATGGGTCTCACCAACGCCCAAAACAGCACCGGCCTAGCCAAACTCCGCGGACAATGGACCCGCCTCGGCTCAACCCCCCTCATCTTCACTTACCATCCCAAAAACAAACTGATGGCCCTCCCCCCCGCCAAACGCGAAGCTTGGCACGACCTCAAAAAAGTCCTCGCCCTCCTCCGCCGCCCCCTCCCCCCACGCACTTAACCGACGTCGTCGGTAGCCGCATCTCACCCAATGTAGGTTAGACATTCCTGCCTACCCCAGCGGCGTTCGCAACGCACACTTAAACGAATGAAGAAGAGTGAAGGGTGAAGGTGGAAGAGTGTGTCCCGTCCTAGTATACATTGACACCCATCTGACAAAAAAAGGAGGGTTTCATGAAAGACCATATAGTGTATAGTGAGGCATTCAAATTGAGCGTATTGCGCGCATTTATGACTGGCAATGTGTTTGCATTAAGGCATTCTTTCACTCTTCATCTTCTCTGCATTCCGTGCAGAGTTAATGTAATGTTCCTACTTCCCTTTGCCCCCAAATATGATAAACTATCTTCATAAACACCTATCACGCCCAAATTGTGAGGTCACCATGAGTAAAAATATTACTGTCTCCAAAGCCATACTCTGCTTAATTACAACCGTTGTCGTCTTTGCCTTCTCCACCAAACTCAACGCCGCTATTATTTTTAGTGGCGACGGCTCTGACGAGCCTGGCTTTGTTGCACCACCCATGCCTAAAGCCCCGCCGCCACCTCCCGCTAATATGGCTGGTGGTGAAACATTCATCCCTTATCCCGGCCCCCCGGCTCAGCCACAGAGTCGCTCTGAAAAGAAACGCCCTCCCCGCCCACCTGTCATGTTTACCAAACTCAAGTCGCAATATGGTGATATCGACTGGAATGCCCGCCCGAATGACCTTAACAATCTCCTTAATTCGCTTAAGGCTATGGCTGATGTCAACTACGATAGTGAAAATAAAACCTTTGCCCAGATAAACCCTGACCCCGAACAGAATCCTATCCTTTATCGTACCGGGCACTTCCACTGGCACCTCACCACTGCTGAAAAAGCCAAACTGCGAGAGTACCTCCTCCGCGGCGGCACTATTATCCTTAACGCCGGTATGGGCTCAAAACCTTTTTATGACTCCGCCCGCCGTATCATGGAGGAGATATTCCCCGAAGCTCCTGTCCAACGCCTCAGTGCCGACCACGCCGTTTTCCACTCTTATTACGACATCGATCAAGTGGAGTACCGTAAGGGCGTCCGTGCCTCCGGTTACACCAGCAATGAACCGTGGCTCGAAGGCGTCACTATCGACTGCCGCACCGTCTGTTTTATCTCACGTTTCGGTATGGAGTCGGGCTGGGACCCTTATGAAGACGACAACATCCTCGCTTATGCCCCTGAATCAGCGCAACGTCTAGGCATGAACATCGTCTCTTATGCCACCACCATCCAGAACTGGGCCAAGCAAGTCGCCAAAAGAGTCCGCTATGAAGATGCCGAAAATGTCACTACCGCCGCCAGCATGAACATCGCTCAGGTAATTTATGAAGGTGAGTGGAAAACCCGCCACGTTGGCCTATCTATGCTCCTTAAAGAGTTCAATCGTAAAACCGATGTCCCTGTCAAATTTGCCAGCCGTGATATCCGCCTCACCGACTCCAAACTATTCGACACCCCCGTCCTCTATGTCACCGGCCACGATGCCTTTCACCTTAAGCCCGAAGAGATCGCTGCTTTGCGCACCTACCTCACCAATGGCGGTATTCTGGTTGGTGAAGCCTGCTGTGGCCGCAGTGCCTTCGACCGCTCTTTCCGTGATCTTATGAAAGTCGCCCTCCCCGGAGCCAACCCCGAAGCACCATCCAAAGGCCACGCCATCTACCTTATCCCTAATAAAATCACCCAAATGACACCCACCGATGCTCTCAAACAAATTACCGGTAAATCATTGGTCGACCCCGAGCTTATTTTCTGGAAAAGCGGTGATAATGTTGCTGTTATCTACAGTCCCCGTGGCCTCGCCGGCGGCTGGGAATTAGCCCAGAACCCCTATAGTCTGGGCTATACCGACTCCCTCCTTCTCGGCGAAAACATCCTCATGTATCTTCTTACCCGTTAAACACCTATGCTTCACCCCTCCAGTTTTACCCAGCCCCAATGCACCACCTCACACAGCAAGGTGGTACCTTTACTGATAATCGCCCTGTTTGTAACAACTGCTGCCGTTGCCGCTCCGCAGGAAGACACCTTTATCCGTATCTGGGGTATCCATCGTCAGGCTAATGTCAGCCATACCACCGTTATCAACACCTGCCGCGAAGCTGCCAACCAACGTGCTGAAAACGACCAACCTCTCCTCGCCTCATACTACCCCGTTATCCGTACCATTGAAGGGTGGCACCTGCTCCAGACCGGCCGCCACGACGAAGCCACCAAAGCCTTAACCGCCGCTCTCGACACTCAACGCTCCAACGATCCGCTCATCCGCGCCGCCGACTCCATAGCACGTCGCTGGCTCTCCCGGCTCGACCGTGAACAAATCGTGGCAGCTCTTAAAAAATACCACCGCGATAATGTCGAATTCCCCCCCGATCTCTCCATCTTCAACTCCCTGCCTCAAGCCGACCGCCCTCCACTGCGAGACCGCATGGGCAACCCCTGGGTCTACCGCCTTGCTGAATTTCGTCGCCTCAAACACGCCCATGCCCAGCGTTACCTCCTCTACAGCATCGCCATTGGCCGCGAAACCTCCACCCTCGCCACCGCTCTAAACCTGCCATATATCGACACGCCAATCACTTACGCCCGCAAAAATAACACCTCCCCCGTCATGGTTGAACTCACCATCGGCACCCTACCCGACACCCGCACCGCCATTGTTCAGGAAGGCAACCGCTTCGAGGACATCCGCTTCCTCGCCATAGATAGCCGTAACCGCTTCATGCTCCTATGCAACGACGACTTCTGGCTCACAGCCCTCCCCGCCCGCCGCTAAAAGTCACGCCTCTAAAACTCACCCGCCCGGCAGAGTCACCCTCTACTTAACCCCGCCACAGCACTTCTTATATTTTTTACCACTACCACAGGTGCACGGGTCATTTCGCCCAACCTTCGGACCATCTCTCCGCTCTGGCTCCGGTCCGATAATCTTTCCATCCACAAACACCCACTCACCCTTTACCTTGGCAAACTCGGCACGCTCGTGATGGTTATAATCGGTCTCATCTACCTTGTAGTGAGCCAGAAACTCCACAACTCCCTTATCGTCATCAGCCTCTCCGCCCTCCTTGGACAAAATATCTATCCCCGTCCACTCCGCTGACTCCGACCACTTGCGACTACTCTCACCATCAAACTCTTTCCGTACCTTATCACTCGACGTATTATACAGATAATCAATCGCACCCAAAGCATACGCACTATAGCGCGACCTCATCAACGCCTCCGCTGTTTGCGGCTTATCACGGCCGATCAAATACGGCTCACAACACTCACCAAACTGGTTCCCGCTTGTACAAGGACAAAAATCACTCATTCTGCAACTCCTTAAAAATAAAATGCTATCTTACTAAAAAAAACCACATTTACGCAAGCTCCAGAAATAAATTTACCGCAAAATATACGCCACACCACAGTAAGGTGCGTTTCGCCAAAACCGTCGTTATCAGCAGCCGCACTCCGCAGCTATGTAAGTGGTAAGATCTCGCCTCACCACTTTCAAGAAACACCATCTCAAATAAACTATCTAGCACTACGCCCACGGTTTTTGCTATACTCGCTTCAAACGTCTCATTTTGTCTCTCGTGCAGCAGTAACTGCATGATAAACTAGAGTATGGGGTTGCAGCTATGACCTTATTTTTTAAATTTGCCGCTTATGTGTGCTGGACGGTTTGTGCCGCCGGCATGGCGTGGTATGTCACACATGCCGGACGCCAAATATCGTATGTTACTCTTGCAGATGGCCGTCGCCAACTCCGCCCCATACCTCTGGTATTAAGACTCCTTCTGCCGTTAGCCCCCAATTTTGAGCCCCTCTTTACACGTCCCGCCTTTAACTCCGCCCGTACCAAACTGGGTACCAGAATCACCGCCGCCGGCTATGAAGGGGTGATCTCACCAAATGAGTTTATGGCACTTAAAGTACTGGTGCCCTTTGTTTTTGGTATTTTTTGGCTGATCCTCCTCCGCCTGCTCTCGCGCTTCCTGCTCGTTGTAGATGAAAACATCCTCCTCCTTACTATCGCTGGTATCCTCCTCTTCTACCTCTATCCCATGCTCTGGCTGAATAGCGTATTAAAAGCGCGCCACCGTTCAATGCAACGTGCCCTACCTTTTGTGCTCGATCTGCTCACTCTGGCCGTTGAGGCCGGACTCGATTTTATGACCGCCCTGCAGCGCAACTGTGAGCGCCGTGCACTCGACCCCTTGAATGAAGAGCTGATCCATGTAATCAGGGAGATACAACTCGGCACGACCCGCCGCAATGCTCTCCGTAATCTCTCTACCCGTGTCGGACTCCCCGATCTCCGCTCGGTCTGTTTTGCCCTCATACAGGCCGATGAACTCGGCGTAAGCATTGGTGCGATCCTCCGTATTCAATCAGACCAAATGCGCCAACGCCGCTTTGAACGTGCCGAAAAACTGGCTAATGAAGCACCGGTTAAAATGTTAGGCCCACTGATGCTGTTTATCTTCCCCGCTGTCTTTATCATACTGCTTGGGCCTACTATAACCCAAGTAGGTCACCAACTGCTCTAAAATTACGCTAGAGAGAGATTATGTCATCAATTACCACTTATTCGTTGACTGTAACTGCCGGTCCAGCCATGGTTGGGAAGGAGTTTACACTCACTGGCTCTGCCTCGTTTACTCTGTGGCGCTCTTCAAGTAACCCTCTATCTGTCCCCGACCCCATGCTCTCACGTGAGCATTGCCGCTTCGATATTGAAGCCGATGCTCTCTGGGTAGTTGATCTGGATAGTGCCAATCAAACATTTGTTAATGATAAACCAGTCAAAAGTCTGCGTCTCCGCAAAGGCGATATTATCACCGTGGGCGATACCAGCCTGAGGGTAAATTCCGCTGAAACCAAAGCTAGCGCCGATAACGACTATGCCGCACCGGTTATTGATCTTGGCCTCGGCAATACCCAAAACGATCACCCCCAACGCCACTCCATGCGCCCCGTCCTCTATGCTGTAGCGGCCTTAGTTCTGTTGCTGCTAGCGGCCACTTTAATTCTCACCAAGAAAGACGACTCCACACCTACTGCCACCATAACCTCACTTGAAGCTCCGCCCGACCGCACCCTGCAGATAATCTACGAAAAAATAGAAGCCACCCCCGACTCTATCTTCCGCTATGAATTAAACCTCTCACCAACAGGTCTTCTGGAAGTACGCATCGACGACCTCTCCCAAAACCGCACTATCCGCAAGGATAAAGAGGTCGACCCCGAAATCCTCCGTGACTGGTCCCGCATTGTCACTGCCAGTGGCTTCTTTGATCTCTCTGATAACTACATCGCACCCGCCGCCGGTAATACCCTTAACTCCTGGGATCTCACCATCGTGCATGGGCGTCAGGCCCATCAGGTTCGTGTAGAGAATCGCCCCGAGCCAGATAATTTTGCCGCCTTGCGTGAACGTCTTGAAACTTTCGGCCAAAGTGAGCTAGGTATCTGGGCTATCCAATACTCTGTCGAGAAACTTACCGACCTCGCACACGATGCCCTCCTAGTTGCCATGAAACGGATGGATGAACGCGATCTCCGCTATGGCAACATCGCCCTCTCTATTGCCAGCTTCCGCGATGCCGAGGTGTGCCTCGAAACCGTAGAGCCCAAACCCGATTTCTACCCCAATATACTCGCTGGTATGAAAGATGCCGAATCTGAACTAGACCGCCGCCATAAGGAGTACCGCTTCCTGGCCGACCGTGCCATCAATCTGCAAAACTGGGAAGATGCCGCCAATCAATTAAAGGTAATCTGCGACCTGATCCCCGACCGTACCGATGAACGCCATAAAGAGGCCGCCGGCAAGTTGCTCGATGTCGAACGTCGCCTCAAAGCGAGCCGCAAAACGACCAAACCGGCGAGGAGATAAAACCATGACACTTAAACACTGCAACTCTTTGAAAACCCAAATGCTCTTCAAAACCACTAAGCTGCTTCTGGCGTCTCTCTGTACTCTTACTCTCAGGGCCGCCCCACCAACGGCCCCTGAAACCGCCGAGCTGCAAATCACCTCGCTCCCCGATCAGGCTACCGTCTTCGTCGACCGTATCGAGCGCGGCACCAC
>JAAYNR010000040.1 GCA_012520735.1 Lentisphaerota bacterium
CTGTTTTTTTGTGATGAATTCTCGATCCATTTCATACTCTTGTTTCAAGATACCGTTTACCCGCTCTGCTAAGGCATTCTCATAACAGTGCATGACTTCTGTCATGCTTATAGGCAAAGAGTTTTCCGATAAACGATCTACATAAGCGTGGCTGCAGTATTGGCAACCGCGGTCTGAATGGTGTATCGGATGACAGCCTTCAGGTAGACTTTCCAGAGCTTTATCCAGTGCCAAAAGACACCCTTCAACTTCGAGGCTGTCACCTATGTGCCACCCGACTATCTTGCGTGAGTAAGCATCGGTGATCAGAGCAGCATACAAGAAACCCATGCGTGTTCGGATGTAAGTTATGTCACTAACCCAGGCCTCATTAGGAGCCGTTAAAGTGGCTTCTGCCAACAAGTTATGAAAAGCCGGCAGGCTGTGACGGGAGTTGGTTGTGCGGGCCTTAGACGGCTTGCGAGGCACCAATAAGTTGTTTTCGGCGAGCACCTCAAAAAAACGGTCTCGGCCTATCGTAACACCAGCCTCTGCAAATTCATCACGAAGCAAATAAAGTATATAACATATTACCTATTACTTATCTCTCCCCTCCTCCCCCAATGTTGTCTTGCCTAACTACACCCATCTATAGCATACTGTATTTAATCAGTTAACGAAAGCATACTGGGATCATGCATGAATAACAATAGTAATACCCCTGCTATAGATGCCGGACATCTGGCCGCTGTACTGGACAGTATCTCCGAGGGAGTGTTCGCGGTTAATACCGACAAACAAATCACCTTTTTCAACCGTGCCGCCGAGGAGATCACCGGTTTTACCGCCGCTGAAGCGATCGGTCAGCCGTGTCAGGATATCTTCCGCTCTGATGCCTGTGGTAGTCGCTGTATCCTTGATCACGTCCGTAAAACCGGCCAAAACGTTAATGACCAACGTGTCTCTATTATCGACCGCGACGGCCACTCGCGTACCTTATGTGTCAGTGCCAGTGCCCTCCGTGACCCCGCCGGCCACTACCTTGGCGGTATTGAAACCTTCCGTGATGTCAGCATTGAGGAGGATCTCCGCCGTCGCCTGGAACACTCGTACACCTTTCAGGATATTGTCAGCCGGCATCCCGACATGCATAAAATCTTCGCCATCTTACCCGACATTGCCGAATCGCAAGTACCGGTTCTTATCGAGGGCGAAAGCGGTACCGGCAAAGAGCTCTTTGCCCGCGCCATCCATAATCTCAGTAACCACCACCAAGGACGCTTTGTTGCCCTTAACTGCGGTGCTCTCCCCGATATGCTCCTTGAGGCCGAACTGTTCGGCTACCGCAAAGGTGCCTTCACTGATGCCAAAACCGACAAGCCCGGTCGCTTCGATATCGCCCGCGGTGGTACCCTGTTCCTCGATGAAATCGGCAATGTCTCTGCTGCCATGCAGATGCGCCTCCTACGTGTCCTGCAGGAAAAAACATACGAACCGCTCGGTTCTGTTGAAACCCTTCATAGCGATGCCCGTATCATCGCCGCCGCCAACCAGAGCCTCACCGACCTCATCGCTAACGGCTCTTTTCGTCAGGATCTCTACTACCGCCTTAATGTCATGTGTATCCGCCTGCCACCTCTGCGCGAGCGACGCTCCGATATCCCTCTGCTGGTCGAATATTTCCGCCAGCGACTAAATGCTGAAACCGGCAAAAACATTACCGCTGTTGCCCCGAAAGTCTACGACTCCCTCATGAGCTACGACTACCCCGGTAATATCCGTGAACTAGAAAACATCATGCAACACGCCTTTGTCCTCTGCCGTACCGACACCATCCAGTGCTCGCACCTCCCGCCCCACATCTGCTCCGACTCCCCCATCAGCAATGATACCCCCGCACCGCTCACCCTCAAAGCTCTCGAAAAACGCGCCATCATCGAGGCCCTCGAAGCCAACGCCGATAACCGTACCACTACCGCCCGCCAACTCGGCATCGACCCCAGCAGTCTCTACCGTAAAATGCGCCGCTACAATATCGACTGAAGGCTATGTGGTTACCCCAGCCGCTTACCCAACCACAATCATTCACTGCTCCAGCGTAAATTTCACCTGATCGCTCTTCGCTCCGGCATCGGCACAAGTCACCGTTACACTCCCCAACAGCTCTCCCGGTCGCCATAAAAATTTTTCGCCACTTCTACTTCTACCCACCAATTCATCATTGGCAAACCAGAAAAGCTCTCCCCCACTACCGCTAACCGCCTCTAACGGTATTACCGTCTCCTCGCCCAGCCAATGGTTGTGCCGTAACATAGCTCCATCGGTCGGCGAAACAATCTTCGGCTCCTCTCCCCCTCTTTTTACAGCAATATCACCACTTGCCGCCGCTCGGGCGCTGCTGTCACACACCTCACACAGTCGCCGCAAACTCACCCCCCTAATGCGCCAGTCGCCCACCCTGTCACGACACTGCTCGATCGCCTCACAACCACTCACCACACACACCTCAAACCGCTCTAATTCCTTGGGTCGCTCAAACCACTCACCACCCATCACTGCTGCCGCCCGCTCGTAAATTCGCAATGCTAACGGTACCGCAGCCGATGCCCCCACCAGCCACGGGTCACCTTTGCCATCCGGATTACCCAGCCAGACCCCCACAACCACACTGCGGCCCCATGCCATACACCAGGCATCACGAAACCCCGATGATGTCCCTGTCTTCCAGGCTACACGCTTGCCACCGCTGCCTCCTTTAATCTCCTGCGCCAATGCTTCGCTTACCATCCAGCAAGCCGCTTCGCTGAAAACCTCCGGCCCCGCCTCCTTGTCAGTCGTTGCCAGCAAATGTGGTGTCACCCGCCTGCCCCCGCCCGCCAGTGTTGCATATGCCCCAGCCATATCCCACAACCGCACCTCGCAACCACCCAGTGCCAGTGCCAAACCGTAGTGATCTGGTGTCTCCTCTATTGTATTCAACCCCACACTACGTAACACCTCGATAAAACGGTCTACCCCATAACTGCTGGCCACTCGGTATGCGGGGATATTGAGCGATAAAAACAGAGCCTCGCCCGCCGTCACTGCACCGCGAAATTTTCCATCAAAGTTGGTTGGTATTGTCGCCCCATAAACTACATGTCTGTCATCCAGTACTGTCGCTGCCGTTATAGCTCCACCATCAAAAGCCGCCGCATACAGGAACGGTTTCAAGGCCGACCCCGGCGACCGCAATGCCAGCGCACCATTTACCTGACCCGCATTTACCACACTGTCGTAATCGGGTGACCCCACTAAAGCTACTACACCACCATCAGACACTCGCACGACCACCACCCCTCCACCCTTGACCCGACCCCCAACTGCCTCATCCAAATGTTGCTGTAAAGCCTCGCCGGCATAACTCTGCAATGCCGGGTCAAGCGTTGTT
The DNA here is from genome assembly GCA_012520735.1 of Lentisphaerota bacterium. Taxonomy (GTDB): domain Bacteria; phylum Verrucomicrobiota; class Kiritimatiellia; order RFP12; family JAAYNR01; genus JAAYNR01. The sequence continues at coordinate 3,410 of JAAYNR010000040.1, forward strand.
ACCAGAGTGTCAGCCTGTGGTTTTATCCCCGCTTTTGCCGCCTCCGCGCGCACCATAAAAACCGCGTGGGGTGCCTTAATATCAATCGCCTGCCGCTTGCACACCACAGCAACCTCGATGGCAGCATCGTACTCTTCCTGGTCAATCATCCCCAACGCCAACATCCGCCCCAAAACATAATTACGTCTCACTCTGGCACCCTCCGGATTGCGGTCAGGCCGCAACCGCGACGGTGCCTGCGGCAAACCAGCCAGTAAAGCCGCTTCAGCCAAACTCAAACTGTGCCACTCTTTGTCGAAATAGCGTCGACTTGCCGCCTCAATCCCCACCACATTACCACCAAACGGTGCTCTGTTTAAATACTCCTGCAATATCTCCTCTTTCGGCACATGTACCTCAAGCTGCATCGCTTGAAAAAACTCCCGCACCTTTAGACCAAACGTCCGCTTGCCATGTGACCGTGTCAGCCGTATCACCAAACTCGATATCGTCGAAGCCCCCGACACCCTACGCCGTCCACTGATATTCTGCCCCACGGCTCTCAATACCGCCAGCGGGTCTATCCCACGGTGATCCCAAAACCTCTTATCCTCAGCCGCTACCACAGCCTTCACTATCCAGCTCTCACGACCACACAACGCCACCGGCCGACAATCGTTCCCGTCAGCCGCCAATACCCGATAAAGCTCACGCCCTGCGGCATCACAAATCACAAAAGATCGCTCTGGCGGCATCTGCCGTATATCACACCACGGCCCCCACGCCACCATTGCTGCAAATAAAAGAGTTCCGCCTGCAACTAAACCGCCACACCAATACCACAACTTACGGTTAAATATCTTCAGGCCCATTAAACTATTCCACCCGCCCACCAAACTTCAAACTTACGCCAGCACCAACCACCATAAAAGATGGTTAATCGCCAACGCATACAAAGAGGCTATAAAATCATCTATCACGATCCCTGTGCCACCGGGCAAAACTTGCAATTGCCGTGCCGGCGGCGGCTTAATCACATCACAGGCACGTGACACCACAAAACAGAGCGGCAACAACACCATCCAGTGCTCCAGCAATGGCAACCCTATCGTGCAGAGCGGAAAGAGCATCCACTCGTCAGCCACAATACGCCCATCATCTTTTTTTCCGAAGTGCCGCTCCGCCGCCTCGCATACAGGCACTGCCAGCAGTGTCATTACTAAAGCCACCGCCACCTGCCACCACCACGCCTGATACCACACCGCCAGAGCCAACGCCAGAGGCACACCTACCAATGTCCCGAAAGTCCCCGATGCCACCGGCATATACCCCAGACCGAGTCCTGTCGCCACAGCCAGTGTTATTCGTTGCAGAGGCCTCATTACATCCGCCTGAAAGCAAGAGTGGCGTTATGACCGCCAAACCCGAAAGAGTTGTTAAGACAAGCACCAATCGCCTGTTGACGTGCCGTATTAGGAACATAGTCCAAATCGCATTCCGGATCGGGTGTCGTATAATTTATCGTCGGTGGCACAACACCATGCTTCAACGCCATGGCACACGCAACCGACTCCACACCACCCGCTGCTCCCAGTAAGTGACCGGTCATCGACTTAGTCGACGACACCATCACTCGCTGTGCCGCCTCTCCCAAGGCTCCCTTGATCGCCATAGTTTCACATTTGTCGTTAAGGGGAGTGCTAGTGCCATGTGCATTAATATAATCAACATCACCTGCGTTAAGTGAGGCATCTTTCATTGCCCGGCGCATCGCCCGCATCGCACCATTGCCGTCTTCGCACGGTGCTGTCATATGAAAAGCGTCACAAGTCATGCCAAACCCTGCCACCTCAGCATAGATCTCTGCCCCGCGCCGTCTGGCGTGCTCATACTCCTCCAGCACCACCACTCCGGCACCTTCGCCTATCACAAAACCGTCGCGCTCTTTATCAAACGGCCGACACGCATGTCCCGGATCATCATTCCGCGTGCTGAGCGCACGCATCGCCGCAAAACTGGCCAGACCAATCGGTGTCACCGGAGCCTCTGCTCCGCCACTCAACATTACATCGGCCTCTCCATAACAAATATTCCGAAACGCCAACCCTATAGCGTGTAAAGCCGATGCACACGCCGTGACTGTGGTATAATTCGGCCCTAACAGCCCATATTCAATCGCTATCAAACCCGCCGGTATATTAATAATCATCGAGGGCACCGCAAATGGCGACACCCGCCGCGGCCCTTTCGCCGCCAGCACCGTCTGCTCCTCGGCCATTGTCTCAATGCCGCCAATCCCTGACGACACATTCACCCCGCACCGCTCAGGGTCTACCTCTCCAAAATCAACCCCCGAATCCACCACTGCCATCTTTGCAGCCGCAAGCGCGTATATACTGAACAAATCCATCCGTCGCTGCTCTTTTGGCGGCACATACTCATTAGCATCAAACCCATGCACCTGTCCGGCAATCTGCGAGGGATAGCCCTCAGGGTCAAACCGGTCTAGCCGGCTAATCCCGCCAACACCTGCCGTCATACGTTCCCAGAAAATATCCTTACCGCAGCCTAACGGCGATACTACTCCCAACCCGGTAATTACTACGCGCCTCATATATCTCCCCGAATCTACCATTATCCTGATAAATAAAAACCGGGGACCGTTTTTCGGAACCCCGGTTACTCGGTGACGTGGCTAATTACTCCTCGTCAAAACCTTTGCTCGAAAGGTAGTCGATCACTTTACCAACCGATGTCAGCTTCTCAGCCTCTTCGTCTGGAATTTCTGCACCGAACTCCTCTTCAAAGGCCATGATCAACTCAACCGTATCCAGTGAGTCAGCACCAAGGTCATCAATAAACGATGCCTCACGTGTCACCTGCTCAGCATTAACGCCCAGTTGATCAACGATGATGTTTTTTACCCGTTCTTCCAGTTTGTTGGCCATACTGCCACTCTCCTCGTTTCGTCTTGTTTTACACTGCAGGATGTGCCCGCAGTGTGTTTGTCACATTGACATTCCGCCGTTTACGCTTAACACCTGACCCGTCACGTAGGACGCATCGTCAGAAGCCAGAAACGCAACCGCTTGTGCCACATCCTCCGGTACGCCAAAACGTCCCAGCGGTGTATTGGCCATCATTTGTTCACGCACCTCAGCAGGAAGTGCGTCCGTCATTGATGAGACGATAAACCCCGGTGCAACCGCGTTAACGCGGATGCCACGGGAAGCTAACTCCTTCGCCAATGACTTGGTCATAGCGATAAGTCCGCCCTTTGAAGCAGCATAATTACACTGTCCGGCGTTTCCAATCAAGCCAATAATTGAGCTGATCTGAATAATTGCCCCCGAACGCTGCTTCATCATAGGCCGGGCCGCAGCCCTGGAAAATAGAAAAGCACCCTTTAAATTCGTCGCTAAAACATCATCCCAATCGTCGTCCGACATCCTGATTAGCAGCTTATCGCGCGTCACCCCGGCATTATTTACCAACACATCCAGCCGCCCGAAATGCTCCAGCGTTTGTGCCACGCAGGCATCAACCGCCTCCCTGCTCCCCACATCAGTCGGTACGGCCAGCCCACGCCGTCCCATCGCCTCCACTGCCGCCACACACTCCTGCAATGGCGCGGGCGTTCGCCCTACGGCTACTATGTCGGCTCCGGCTGCCGCCAAATTCTCAGCTATGGCACGCCCGATTCCATATCCGGCACCGGTAACCACCGCCACTTTACCATCAAACTTTCCCATTACTCACTCCTCTTTAATTAATCGCCTCAAGTGAAGCAGCGTCCTGTACATTAGCCACCACGCACTCTCTGTCGATCCGTTTAATCAACCCCGAGAGCACCTTGCCTGGCCCAAACTCAATCACCTCTGTCACTCCCGCCCCACGCATCTGACGCACACACTCTAGCAACAGTACCGGCTCCGTCATCTGCCGCAACATCAAACCCTTAATCGACTCACCGTCTGCCGCATGTGGCCTCCCCGTAACATTGGAAAGAACCGGCAGTTGTGGAGTGTTAAAGGTTACTCCTTTTAAATACTCCGCCAGCTTCACACGTGCCGACTCCATAAATGGTGAGTGAAAAGCCCCCGCCACGCTCAACACCACAGCCCGAAGCTTCATCTCTGCCGCCAGCGTAGCCGCCGCGGCTATCCCCTCTTTAGCTCCCGAAAGCACCACCTGCGACTCCGAGTTGATGTTAGCCTGAGTCACTCCCGTAGCCGCACAAATCTCATTGAGCTGCTCGGCCGTAGCCCCCATCACGCTAACCATCCCCCCCTCACGCTCTTCACACGCCTCCTGCATAAAACGACCCCGTGCCTCAAGTACCCGCACAGTAGTGTCAAAATCCAGTACGCCAGCGGCATACAGTGCCGACCACTCACCCAGGCTCAACCCCCCTGTCATCGTAAATGTCGCCGCAGGAAACCGCCTCTGATACGCCGCCAAACACGCCGCACTTACTACAAAAACCGCCGGCTGACATATATTCGATTTGGTCAGCTCCTCAATCGGGCCGGAAAAACAGAGTCCCTTTAAGTCAAAGCCCACCGCAGCACTGGCATTATCAAACAACGCCATCACTGCCGGATCAGCCTCCGCCAGATCTCTCCCCATACCAACAAACTGAGCCCCTTGCCCTGCAAAAATTGTAGCTTTGCTCACGTTAAACTCTCCATATATACACAGCCTGAAATCTGCTAAGTCCATACCCATGAACCTCGCCAATCCCATTTAGTGCAAAAAAACACCTATGAGAATGACAAAAATATGAAATTTGTCAATCTAAAACACATCCCACCTCTACCCAAACCACCCTTGCTCAATGTATGAATAAGCATTCCGGCCTCTCCCCAGCGGTGTTGACGCCGCCACTCTTAATCGCTTACGCTTAAACGAAACCACCTTCACTCCTATCCCTGCGATTAAGGTTCGCGACTAAGAGCACGATTAAGAGTATGTTACGACTAAGGGCGGCGATTAAGGAACTCGACTAAGTGTTTTTGCCTTCTCATTAGTAGCTAACCCGTTAGCTACTGTCAGAAAAAACAAGAAGTTCAAGCAGCTATCTTCATAAGTTGTTGCGTTGAAGCAGCTAAGGCAGCATTGAGAGTCATCGTCAACTCTCTCCCTTTTAAAATCTGTTTTCCAAA
>JAAYNR010000107.1 GCA_012520735.1 Lentisphaerota bacterium
ACCTGCTCAACTCCCCCTACCCAATTGTATACCTCACCACCGGCAGGGCCACCGTATAGTTGCCGCGTAGTCCGGCCAGCAGTGCCGCCGCTGTTGATTATCTGGAAACTGAGCTTACCCGCTTTTTTGCTGACATAGTGCTCCGTTGGATAGAGAGTCAACTCTGGTGGCGGGTTCTCCAGTCTGAAGTTAGCTGTCAGATCCCGACTCTCATTAATGGTAAAGGTGTAAGTCGCCGCTTTGGAGACCTCCGTGTCACCCTCGGTCCAGTTAACAAAGATATACTCCGCCGCCGCCACCGCTTGCAGAGTCACCTTGTCACCGGCATTATAATTACCGGCACCACTCACTGTACCACCGACAACCGGTGAGGCGGTTAATGTGACAGCGGGGTTCTGACTGAACACCGCCCACAGGTGTCTCTCCGCTGTAGCGGTGAAGGTGTAATCGGCATCGTGCGAAATAAAGGTAGGAGCATCGATAGCCGACTCCTTCCACCCTTTAAAGTAGAAGCCTTCATAAGGTGTGGCACTGACAGTTACTGCAGCACCCTCTATATAAACATCAGCCCCGCTGACAGCTCCGCCCGCCGGCGGTGTCTTGTTAAGGGTGACTTCATGAGCCGTAGTGCCATAACTCCGCCTCTGCTCTTTGCTGCTACCCGTTGCGTCAAGTGGACTAACCTGGTCCACCACCGCCCGTACACTGTGTATCCCCGTCTGATTAACCTGAACATCAAACTCTGCACTCTGCGCTGCAAATGGCTCAAACTCCAGACTGCGTGTCCCGACCAGTGTTTCAACCCCGCCCGGACGGGTCAGATAGAAGCGCAGGCGGGCAACACTCTCACTACCACCATTATTATTGAGCCGCACCGTGAAACGGTTGGTGGCATTAAGTTCCAGCAACTGCGGACGGTAACCGGCCGGGTCGCTCAGTGCATTACCGAGGATAATCCCGTTTTCAGCCAAACCCAGATCGCTGAAATCCACCGCAGCACGCGCCTCTACCGCCACCTCGGCAAAAACAGTGCTGCCATTACTGAGGGTAGCTTCATAACGCAATTTATGGTTCCCCTCTTCAAGGACCGCACCAATCCGGCTTCCCATCCCCAGCTCCCCTTGCAGTGATGAACTCCACCTCTCCTCATTAACTCTCAACGCCCCTAAGCCGACAACCTCAGCGGTCAGATGCCAGACGCCGTTCGTCGCCCCGATTGTCCCCGACTGCGGTGAAGTGATCGTCGCCCGCAGCGGCCGCGCCGGCACCTTGATGTTACCCACCGTCGCCACCACTGAATCAAGGCCATCCGAGCTCACCACCTTGAACTCAAGTGAGTTTGATTCGGGCAATAGATCTGTGGGCACTGTCAGCTCGCTCTCGGCCACCGGCCCGGCCAGCAGCTCCCACGGTTCCGCTGCTGCCGAGCGGAAATATACGAGGTGCCGCATCTGCTCCGGGAGCGGGGCAGTGTCACTGGCCACACGCCAGGAGAGAGTAAGGGTATCTCCCACAGTGGTCCCCGCCTTGGGAGTGGTGATAGTTACGTTTTGCAACCCCATAGCAGTGATGTTTACCGGTTGCGACAGGTCTGAGGACTTGACGATACGGCAAGCTTTAGTCGCCAGGGGCACATCAACTGTACCAACCCAGTCGGGGCTCTCGCTGTCAGGTCTGAGCGGCAGGAACGACTCCTCATGGATAACCTCTCCCCGCGCATTGTAACCGTAGATTCGATAAGCAGAACCCTCATTCAACGGCACAGCGCTTAAGTCGAGCTGAGAAGCCTCAAACAGCCGCAATGTCTCCGGCAGGAATGTATAATATGAATCCAGATTGCCGTTGAGCAATAACCTCTTAAACCCGGTGGCTACCTTACGCCCAGCAACTCCCACACTGTCGCCCTCATACCCAGCAAGAGCTTGCCGCACCTGTGGCCGGACCTGAAGGTTCTCTTCAAACCATTCATGAAAAGCTGTGACTGTACTCACCAGAGGCCAAGAGGGATCACCGGAGCCCATGGTGTCGTAATAGACCAGATTTTTATTGTACCAGTTGTGAGCCGTTCCCGGCAGATGTATCACCTCCGAGCGACTGCTAGTCTCAGTATCAAAAACAGTCACTCGCTCCAGTGGCAAACCACAAGGCGGATACATGTCATACTGCTCTTTACCGGTGTAGAGCCCGATCCCGTGACCAAGCTCATGCAGAGCCGCATGGGCATAACGTTCATCCACAAATACTATGCGCCGCCGCCCTACAAACGAGGCACCCTGCGCACCACCACTGATCATCCCCTGCGGCATCACGGCAATGATGAAGTCGGGAGATTCGCTCAAGTCGCCAATCAACCAACGGGCAAAAGCCAGCTCTGAGGCGATCTGATTGAGCAGCCCGATCGTAGTGATAAATGATGTTGGTGAAAAATAGGAGAAAGGTGGTCCCACCCGCACCCGTAACTTATCAGGTGTAATCGGCAGTTTGTCAGGTATCTCCTTTTTCAGAAAATCAACCACCCCGGCTGCATTGCCGCTCCCCCAAGAACTGAAAACGCCTCTGACACTGACTGGTATCGCCCAGACCACCAGTTTGCGTGCCGGTGGCGCCTTAAACTTTATCGTCTCACTCAACAGTACCTGACGTTGTTCGGGGTCTTCGCCAGCCACATAACCGGGTAAAGGACGCGGCTCCACAAATACTGTCACATGTTCGCTCTCCTTATCGACCCCCGGCAGGATAAAAGAGACCGTTGCTTTGTCATTCCTGATCATATTCTCAGCCAGTAGTGCCGGGTCACGATATACGGTAACTTTCGCCCCCTGGCGCGGTAAAACCTTCTTTCCATCCCACTCAGCATAAATGGTGACATCGTCCAGTCTATGCTCGGTGCAGGAGATATCAAGACTCAATAAGGTTCGACGTCCCCGAATCAATGTCCGCTGACTCGACGTACCCGCACCACCGCCAAAGTGTGGGATAGTGTTTTGTCCCACAATATGTCCGTTAAGCCAGAAACGGGGCAATACCCTGCTATCCTTGCGACCCGCCGCAAGCGGTGATGAAGCATAAGGCTTGGCCACATCAAGTATCGTATTGCCGGGATATCCGTCTCCTGTTGCCGGATAGCCGCCGGGAGGCAGAAAGCCACAGGCTTCTTCTCTATGGATACCGACAGGAGACCCGTAAAAATTAGCGCCTATGTATATCGGCGTAGCGGGAACACCACTCCGATAATCGCTGCGCATACAATAATAAAATGCCTCCTTACCCATGAATGAGTTGCGGTTAATTGTTGGCGATGGCACATTTGCCTCATACCAGAGTGGTGATATTGGTTCTATCTCTTCAGTTATATAAGGGTGCTCAAATGCCAGAGGTTTCAAGAATAGTG
>JAAYNR010000143.1 GCA_012520735.1 Lentisphaerota bacterium
ATCTGTTTTCCAAACGCGTAGCGTTTTTATTAAAACTGCGTGAGTCCATGAAAGTGCCAGATATGTTAAGGGAATAAGATTTCTATGCTATACAACATTTGGTTACGGCTGTAAGCAGTTTTAGTGTAATAGTGTAAATTTAATATTAAATTGGCCAAGAGTGGGCATATAGTTTATTATGAGTCGCTATGAAAACAACAAGTACCTTTCCAAGAGTGAGTATTGACGGTGAGCTGATACCGCCAGAAGCTATTGAGCATGAGTTTAACCGGCTGATTCAGTTTTACAGAGGACATCTGCCGGAGGAGCAAGTGCGTGCTCAGGCTCAGCAACTGGGGCAGCGGGCGATTGATCAGGCGATTGGCGCAAAATTGCTGTTAAAACGTGCGCTGCAGCTCGACTTGCCGGTGGCAGAAGCGGATATTGATGAGCAGTTGGCTGAGGTGGCGGAGCAGTTGGGGGGGCGGCAAAAATTTTTAGCTGCACTTAAAGAGCAGGGTACTGATGAGGCGGGGTTCAGGGATCAACTGCGTGTGGGGGTGAAAGCCAACAAGCTGATTGAGAAGATTGGTGCAGGAGTAGATGAGCCGCGGGAAGATGAGATAAGGGTTCACTTTGAGGAGCATAAAAATGAGTATCAGCGTGAAGCGCGTGTTTTGGCGCAGCATATTCTGGTGACACCGGCTAACGACACTCCGCAGGCGAAGTTTGATGCGATTGGTAAGTTGAATGAGATCAGGGCGCGGATTGAGGCCGGGGGAGATTTTGCGGAAGAGGCTGCGGCGCACTCTGATTGTCCGAGCGGGAAAGAGGCTGGTGGGAGTTTGGGGTGGTTCAGCAGGGGGATGATGGTGGCGGTTTTTGATGAGGCTGTTTTTGCTCTGAAAAAGGAGGAGCTGAGCGAGGTGGTGGAGTCGGAATTTGGTTACCACCTAATTTACAAAAACGATGAAGAGGCGGCTAAAGCGGCAGAGTTTGACGACGTAAGGGAGTCGATTCGCGACTTTTTGCGTCATGTGCGGCGCGGCGAGGCAGTTTCGGCTTATGTGGCTGAGTTACGTGAGAAGGTAAAGGTGGAGATAATTTGAGGTTTAGGTCTTGAGGGGTTTAAGTTCTTAGAAGGAGTTTGGGCAATGGGTGGCTTTTTTGGCGTAGTTTCAAAGGTGAATTGTAGAGAAGATCTCTATTATGGGACTGATTACCACTCTCATTTGGGGGTGATGCGTGGCGGCTTGGCAGTTAGGAACGGCAAAGGGTTTACGCGTTCGATTCACGATATAAGGACTACTCAATTTCGCTCTAAATTTGAGGGTGAGATTGATAGTTTTGTGGGTAATGCCGGGATAGGGGTGATCAGTGATTTTGAGGATCAGCCTTTGATTGTGGCTTCACATCTGGGGACTTTTGCGATTGTGACCGTGGGGCGGGTGATTAACCTGCAGGAGCTGGCACAAGAGCTTTTTACTAAAAGCAGGGTGCAGTTTTCGGAGATGAGTCAGGAGGGGGTTAATCCTACAGAGTTGGTTGCGATGTTGATTGGGATGCGCGACTCATTTGTTGAGGGGATTGCCTACGCGCAGGAGAAGATACAGGGATCGTGCTCGATGTTGGTTTTGACCGACAAAGGGACTATTTATGCCGCGCGCGACCGTTTTGGGCGGACACCGGTGGTGCTAGGGTGCAAAGATGGGGCGGTGGCGGTGACGATGGAGTCGTGCAGTTTGCCCAATCTGGGCTATGAGCTGACACGCGATATGGGTCCGGGTGAGATAGTTTCGTTGACGCCTGATGGTGTGGAGCAGTGTCGGGCGCCGGGTGAAGAGATGGCGATTTGCGGGTTTATGTGGGTCTATTTCGGTTATCCGTCATCGATCTACGAGGGACGTAATGTAGAGGCGGTGCGTTACCGTTGTGGTGAAGAGCTGGCCAAACACGATGTGGGGATTAAAACCGATATTGTGGGTGGGGTGCCGGATTCAGGGGTAGGCCATGCCCTTGGCTACGCACGGGCAACGGGGATACCCTATGCGCGACCCTTTGTGAAGTATACGCCAACCTGGCCACGCAGTTATATACCTGCTGCAAAAACTGACCGCAAGCTGGTAGCTCGTATGAAACTGATCCCGATTACCGAATTGATACACGGCAAGAGTATTATTTTTTGTGACGACTCGATAGTTCGCGGCACACAGCTCAAGGCACAAGCAGGCAGGTTGTACGAGGGTGGGGCGCGTGAAGTGCATATGCGTATAGCGTGTCCGCCGATCTTATATGGTTGCAGGTTTCTCAATTTCTCACGCTCCTCGAGTGAGATGGATTTGTTTACACGTAAGATTATTTGGGAGATTGATGGTGCCGCCGCTGACGTACAGAGTTATGTTGACCCGGACGGTGAGAAGAACCAGACTATGGTAGAGCGGATCCAGAAGCGGATTGGATTGACATCACTTAAATATCAGCGGGTTAATGATCTGTGCCGGGCAATAGGTTTGCCGCCTGAAAAGGTGTGTACTTATTGTTGGACGGGTATGGATATATCGTGTAAGTATGGCTGTCAGGGGTGTGCAGCAAAATCGTGTGCCGGCAGGCAGTGAGTAATTATATGGTGGTATGATGAAGGCCTTTACACGTGCGGAGTTTGAGCAGGCTGAGAGGGTGTGTCTGCAGCGAGGAAAGTGGGGTAACGCCGACGTGTGGCGGATCCTTGACGGTGGCGGTTGGGTAGTAAAAGATTTCCGTCCGCGTGCCTGGTGGTTCCGGGTGGGCGCCGGCAGACTTCTGGCATGGCGGGAGTATCGCACCATCAAGGCACTGGCTGGGGTGGTAAAGGCGGCAGAGTATCTTTTTATGCTAGACCGTTACGCGGTGGTCGAGCGGTTTTTTGAGGGTATTCCGCTCAGTCGGGCAGTGTCGGGTCAAGTACCGGTTGTGTTTTTTGAGAGGCTGGAGGCCGAGGTGAAGGCGATGCACCGGCGGGGGATAGTTCATCTAGATCTGCGCAACGGGGGGAATATTTTACTGGATAGTGAGAATGAGCCGATGCTGATCGATTTTCAGTCGGCTTTGCGGACAGGATGGCTGCCAAGGCAGTGGCGGCGGTGTTTA
>JAAYNR010000243.1 GCA_012520735.1 Lentisphaerota bacterium
AAAATTCCGTGGTATACCGATCGGTAAAATTAAAGAGATATCGTTTGTGTGGCCCACCTATGACACCCCCGATACACCCGAAGGGCGAAGAGCCATGTGTTATGACGAATTTCAACACCTGGTGTAAAAGTGCAGCACTTGATGATAAGGCCGACTCTGCCTTTGTTATGCTCTCAGCATTTGAACATAGTGCCTCAGAGCTCGAACAAGCCTTACCGGGATTGTTGCAGAGCACTAATGACATAACTGCTAACCTCAGTGCTGCCACACGCAATTCACGCACACAAATAGCAGAAACACTTGAGAATATAAGAACCGCCAGCGAAACCTTAAACACCATTCTTGATAAAATTAAAGAGCGCCCTTCGATGCTGATCAGGGACACCTCAACTAATTAATCGCCAACACTGGAGAGAGAGTATGAAATTATCTGAAATCATCATCTGTATCACCCTGCTTTCAATGGTGTCAGGCTGCATATCGGTTGGTACACCGCAACGCGAGCGCCGCACCACGTTTGTTGTCGAGTGTAGCCGTCCGCCCCAGATGTTGCCTGCCGCAAACCCGCAGCAAACTGTTTTGCGACTGCGCAAATTCCGTGCCGCAGAGCCTTACGGCTCGCGCCGCATCTATATACTTAACGACAAAACAGGCGAGCTAAAATCACTGACAACCGCTACTTTTGCCGTTACCGCAGCCACTGCCGCCACCGATATTACACGAAGCTGGCTTAGTGCATCCGGCACCTTCAGCGATGTGTTTGATCAATCTGTCATACCGCCTGGCAACACCACCACTCTCGATGGCTGGATTGATCAGGCCTGTGTCATCAATACTGACGACCACTACCACTTCAGCTTAAAACTGACACTGTGGCTAACCACACCCGACGATGCACAAACAACACCACAACAACGCTTTGACTACATTGAGACATACCCGTTAACAAAGAACGAGCCGGCAGAGATCGCCGCTGCCTTTGGCGAAACACTCAAACAGGCACTGATCAAATTTGAAGCCACATTGCAATAGCCCAGCATTGATTGCAGAGAATAGCCGCATGTGGTATGGTTTAGGTACAAAAGTCAATAACAGGGCAGGCAAATTATGAGTCAGGAGATGTAATGTCAGCAAAAAAACCACGCACGGCCGCAATTCCTACTATCAAACGCCTACCGCTCTACTTAAGGTCGTTGCGTGATCTGCAAATGCAGGGCGAGGTCTTTGCGTCAAGTGCGGCATTGGCTAAAAAATTGATGTTTGATCCGGTAGTAGTACGTAAAGATCTAGCAATCACTGGCGTAGTCGGGACACCCCGACTGGGTTTTCCGGTAGATGAACTGATATCTGCCATTGTTGATTTTTTAGGCTGGCAGAATTTGGCATTGCGCACGGCCTTGCCAATGCGCTGCTTATCGTCGATGTCATTCGCTACAATGCCACCGATAACCCGCTTAAACAGACCGCTTTCCCGCAATACACCTATCCCACAGCCAAGAGCCGTTATGCGCGCGTAGCCGACTATCTGCAACTTGGTGGTACTACAGAAGACGAAAAAGTTGAGCGCCTGGTAGAAGCTGTTGAGGCACTCAAAGCACGCCTTGACATCCCGGCATCCATCCGCGATGCCGGTGTACCCGAAGCAGCGTTTCTGGAAGCACTCGACACACTGTCAGAGGATGCCTTTGACGATCAGTGCACCGGTGCCAATCCACGCTATCCACTGATTGCTGAGATTAAATCGCTATACCTGCAAGCTTACGAAGGAAAATAACCAACGGCTGAGCCAACCGGCTGTGCGCTTAAAGCGCACAGCCGCTACCGCTCTTCAAACATCTCAAAGCCGTTTAATATCGGTGCCGACCTAGATGCGGTGGCATCGGTACTGAAAACCGGGGACAGAGAAGCTATGTCTACCACCTTCACTATTCGTTTAAGAGTAAGATATGATTAAGGAGCGTGACTAAGGAATCGATTAAGTGTAGATGATGTAAAATTCCTGTGCTTTGCTATTGAACAATCATCGTTGTACCGGAGCGCGGGATGTGAACCTCGATTGCGCCCATATCGACCCGCGGCTTGCCGCCAGACGTGGGCAGGCCATGGGCAAGGCGCGCGAAGCCGCGCAGATCGGTCACTGCGGCCATCCAGTTGAGGTTGGTGCCGCCGTCAATGCAGGGGCTGTTGGCGTCATAACGAACAACACGCCCGCCCGGTGTGTATTGGCCGCCCATTGTGCGCAGGCCGAAATTGCCGCCCGCCGGGTTTATCAACAGCGGGTCGGCGGTGATGTTGCCCCGCTCGCCGGATATCAGGCGGTCGGCGCGGCAATGGGAGAAGGCGACCGCCGTTAAGTTGGTGAAGTCGTGCGGCTGGTTGCTCAGCAGGATTGTGTTGACCAGCTCCATGTAGTTGTTGTTGCCATAAACTCCGTTGCCGGTGATGCCGTCACTGGTGTTGCCAACAATCGTGCAGTTTTCCAGTGAAAGCTTGCGCGCGCTGGAGAGGAAGCTCACGTTGTGCTGGTAAACGGCTGCGCCCATGAGGGTCACCACGTTGGAGTTGTTGGTGATATGGTTGCTGGCAAAG
>JAAYNR010000128.1 GCA_012520735.1 Lentisphaerota bacterium
AGGGGTGCCAGTGAGGGCATTTGAGTTTTTCAGGTAGGTGTGGGCTTCGTCCGAGAGGGCTGCAGGGTCAAAGTCGGTTGGGTTTGAGCGATAGTCGAGAAAGACGCGGCGACCACGGAGGACGGTTTCGATATAGACGAGGATATCGATAAGCGACGAGCCACCGACCATTTTGCGGGTGTCGAAGGGCCACTGGTACCCTTTGAGGAAAAGCATGGAGAAAGCTTGTCCGGGGGAGTCGAACCAAGGAATAAGGAACTCTTGAGGGTCGCTGGTGCCATCGGCGGCGGTACTGGTGACACGGGGGACTACCTGCATGTAGGTGCCGGAGACATTCCAGCGGAAGGCTATAGAGGCGAGGCCATATTGCGATTCAGGGAGTGATTGTGCCAGTGCTCCAGCTTCAAGGGCTAGGCCGATACCGCCTGTATGGCAGGTGGGGTAGACGCTGGTTTTATAGAGGCCACCGGGGCCTCCGGTAGCGAAGATGGTGTTTTCGGCAAGGATGGTACCGCTATTACCGAGTTCGTCCATAACAATTGCACCGGCGGCGCGTCGTGTGCGGGTAGGGTCGGTATGGGGCAAAGTGACGAGAGCTACAGCGTTATGGCGTTCGAGAACAGTGATATTACGGCGTTTGACTTCGGCGATTAGGGCACGGCACATATCACGCGAGGTATAAGGGCCGACTGATGTGGCGCGGCTGCGTGGGTCGTGGTCGGTTTTATAGCCGACAAACTGTCCAAAACGGTCGCGCGGGAAGGGTACACCGAGAGCAACCAGATTAGTGAAGGCACGGGCGGAGTTGGCGGCTTCGGCTAGAGCGAGGTCACCATGCATTGAGCCACCGGCAAAGAGGGTGTCGGCCAATTCGGCGGGGGAGTCAGAAGCGTTGCCGCACATGGAGAGTTTATAGTAGGTCTGTTTATCGGAGCCGGTATTGATGGAAGTTCCCTGATCGAGGCCTTCGGTAACTATGAGGATATCGGTGATTCCGAGGCGGTGCAGGTTGACGGCGGCACTGAGACCGGCAGCACCGGAGCCGATAATCAGGGTATGACATTTACGCATTGGCATGGTGACTCCATGGTAACAGAGTGGTGATAAAATGGTGGTAAAAACGAAGAACTTCCGGCCGTTGCCGGTCGGAAGTTTATGCGTCTGAAATGGAGGTGCGAAGCGGAATTGAACCGCTGTTCGAGGTTTTGCAGACCTCTGCCTAGCCACTCGGCCATCGCACCGAAAAAATTATTTGCTTTTAGCAGCATTATGCCGGGCTGCGATACGCTTTTTATAAGCATCGCGCCGGTTGCGCTTTAGTCGTTTTCTAAGTTGTTGTCCTATAAGTGAGGTCGCATATTACAGTAGTTGGGGTGGGGTGTCAAGTGCCGAACTGAAATTTTATTTCAGCTTTTACTTCAGCATGACCTGACCGCCGGAGACGGGTAGCGCCTGGCCGGTCTCATAAGTTTGGTCGACGAGATAATAGAGTGCCTTCATGACATCGGCGGTGGTGCAGCCGCGGCCCATGGGGACTTTAGACTCATAAGAGGCGCGGACATCGGCGATGGTTTTGGCTCCGGGGACTTTGCCGGTGTTTAGATATTGGACGAAGAGGCCGTTTTTGGGGTCAGACCATAGTGGGCCATCGAGGAAATTGCCGGGGCAGATAGCATTGACTTTGACGTTATCCTCTACGAGTTCGAGGGCAAAACTCTGGGTGAGGCCAATGCCGCCAAATTTGCTGCCGGCATACGAGCCATTTTTATTAGAGCCGGCCAATCCTGACTTGGAGTTTATCTGGATGATATCAAACCAGGCTTCAGGGGCGGCGGCGTGTTGCAGAGCCATCACTTTAGCGACGGCCTGGGTACAGAGGAAATAACCTTTATAATTGACGTTAGTGACAAAATCGAGATCGGCAACGGTTTGGGTTTTGACACTGGCAGCACGAAGGACACCGGCGTTAGAGACAAAGATATCGACACCGCCAAAAGCGGCGACAGCGGCCTGAACACCACTATTGACAGAGGTGGGATCAGAGACGTTCATGGTTACACCGACGGCCACCAGCTCATTATGGGTTTTATTAAGCTGGGCGGCGGCAGCTTCGACACCAGCGACATTGATATCGGCCAGGACGACCCAGGCACCTTGGGCAGCGAGGTCGGTAGCGATTTCGAGTCCGAACCCTTGAGCAGCACCAGTGACCATGGCTATTTTACCGGCGGCACGGCCAGTGTGATTGGTGAAAACAGCACTGACATTACCAATACCGGGGATATTGGCAGAGGTGGCTCCGGGCTCAATAAAGGGGCGCAGTGAACTGACAACAGCCTGCGGCGAGGCATCGGGGGGGATGGTGCAGGCATCACTGATATTCGATTTATCGAGACTCAAACGCGGCAAGACCCCATTGGCTGCCATCAGACCGCGAATAGCGGGTAAAAAGATTTCGCTCATAAAACTCCTTCATAAAACAGAGCCAATAACGATAACCGTAACAGGGTGTTTTGTGAAGCAAATAAATATGGGGGGGGTGGGTTTTATTACATTCAATGAGGCACCTTAATAAATTAGTGACAACAGCAACTAAAGTGGTATAATCAGGTATATGAATTTTCACACAAAGTACCTTGCTCTAATCTCTAGTTGGGGGGGTGTTTATCTTCCTTATGATCGAGGATAGCGTCGTTGGCCTGCAACAGAGCGGCGGTGGCAAGGGAGGAGCGGTAAACGGTCCCTTCCGCGTCACCGTCCCCTCAGTTGACGTTGATTGGGTCGGTTTCACCGCGCCGTTGGACGAGACCGACGAGGAGACACGCTTTGTAATTGTACCGTTCAATACCAACAGCGTGGCCGACGTGCGACACGTCGTGCTGAACGACCCTTTCGACGATGACGAACGCAATGGGCGTCCCCCGTTCACCTATGGCAGCCCCGTCAACCCCACCATCACACTCCATTGGGAAGCAAATAATGACCTTGGGCTGGTTCATGACAAAAAAGCCATCAAAAACGGGATCAGGATCAATGCTAGGACTGTCGCACTGCCGCTTGATTTCAACGTCCATCCCTTGCGAATAGCGCACAACTTCAAAATATACACGAAGGGTCTGGCAGACGACGACGGCGTGGAGTCGGTCGACACCATCTGCGGGCGCGTCGTCAACCTCGACTTCGACGTCGACGCCAACTACGACGGTAATATAGATGAACTAGATGAGCCGCTGGAGGAGAACCCCGGCGGCATCGTTTGTGTTAACACAAACAACCTGACGCCGATCAAGCTGACGCTGGAACCCGTTGACCTTCCCGGTAACATCACACTGCGCGCCACCATGGGTGCCAACAGTATCAGGCTCTGGCGCAACGCCAACCGCACCGGCCCAGTCGGGCTTAACGAAGTGTGGACACAAGCGACTATGCCGCCAGCGCTCTACGTGGAGGGGATAAACAATAGCACCACACCGCGCGATGTCGAGCTGACGCTCACTTATGACGAGAATAAACAGGGAGCCAACAACCCATTATTCAAATGTAATGAAAAATCCGGCTGACGGTGGTGAAAATAAACTTGATTACCCCCGCAGGTGACCCGGTGGCTTTCCCGGTCGATGGTGGTGATGGTTCTGGAAGCGTTCCGGATGGAGCAAACGAATTCACCTTTTCGGCCGTAAACTCCGGTGTCCTCACACTGAAGCTTAAGGCGCACGTCACGCCGAGCGGTATCGCGGATCAGCCCATTCGTATTCTCGTTAGTCCCGCGCTCCCACGAATGGTACGGGCGAGCGAAATAAACATCAACCCCCAGAGCCGCGGCGATCTCAAAGTGGCGGGCGAACTCCTTGCCGTTGTCGAACGTGATCCCTGTGCAAGCGATGCCGATAGCAGAGAGCAATCTAATAATCTCTTGAGCAACAGCATCAGCCTCTTTGGTCAGTGTCCAGCCCACTAGCGTATAGCGCGTCACACGCTCGACAAGCGTTACCAGATAGCCTGACGCACAAGCACCCACCACCAAATCCCCTTCCCAGTGCCCTACTTGAATCCGCAACTCAACCTCAGGTGGACGCATCTCAATGCCACGCCGCCCGGGGATCAGGCCACGCCCACGCCCGTCCTGGCGTGGGCAACGCCGCTTGCGCTTGCGACTCGCGCGCGGAAGCCGCTCCCACAGCTTGCCGCCGGCCTTCGCGTCGGCGTACACATGCTTGTAAATGGTCTCCCTGGACACATGCTCCCGGCCTTCAAGCCTTGCGCGCCCACAGATCATCTCAGGTGTCCAGCCCATACGTAACTTCTCTTCTGCGTCGATTCGCACATCCTCGGTGAATCGTCTAGGACCTGGGCGGCGTGATCGCTCTTGGGCCTTTCTATGAGCCTGCTGGTAGCGATAGCCACGGGCACCTTTGTTCCGTCTTAGCTCTCTGCTGATTGTGCTTTTGTGACGCTTTAGAAGTCGTGCAATCTCACTACAACTTTTTCCGCCTTGCTTCCATTCGTAAATTAGCCTACGCTCTTCACTGGTCACGCGTGTGTAGGACATTTTGTTACCCTTTCTTTGTTTGCAAATAATTAAAAGGGAGTGTACTTCACCGCGTGGCTTTTTTCAAAACCTTATTGTTGCGTTAGCCACTTGCGTGTGC
>JAAYNR010000199.1 GCA_012520735.1 Lentisphaerota bacterium
GTAGTTGTCATATGCGGGTCCACCGCTGCCACGACTCTGATATTGGCCGCCCTGACCACCATGGCCGCCACCGCCCCCCGAATAATTGGAGTTGTCACCATTGCCCAGTGCGCCGCCACCGGGGCCATAGCCGTCGCTTTGATATCCGGCACCATAGCCGCACCCGGTCACATCAATCTTTGCGGCAGCAGCTAGAGTGAAGTTATGGCACTCGATCATCACTGCCCCGGGTGCCGGCCAAATGCCATCCGCATCACTCTCTGTGGCACCACTCGGAGTATGGCTCAACTTACCACTGTTAACTAATATCGCGGTACCATTCAACTTGGCCGCGGCACCATCAAATACTAGCTGGCTCCCCGCAAATGTCACACTGCTTAAAAGCGGTGTCGCATAATCGAGCACAACTATGGCACCTGCGCCTATTGTTACATCAGCCCCCGCCGGTGGCACGCCCAGCAGTCCCCAGTTGCGTGGGTCGCTCCAATACCCGTTATCCGCCCCCTGCCACACAAACGCCTCGTTTTGCCAGAGCGTAACTGTGACGACCGCAGGAGTGGAGGTCGCCGCATGCCCCAGAATATCTTCGATCACCAGCACAATCTGGTAATTTCCCACCGCCGGCAAGGTGACAAACTCTCCTGCTGCAGGCGCTCCACCGGGGCCATCCAGTAAGATCAAATGCTTCTCTTTAAACGGAACCGTCTCTCCGAAAAATGTTGCCGTACTGCTGCCGTTATCGATATCTGCCAGATGCACTTCAAGCGCTGAACCGGGAATCAATTGGCGTTGATAGGTCGGTTTCACTTGCGCCACCGGCAAGGTATCGCTATAGATGATATCAGCCACAGACCGCTGCAACTTAACACTGGCCGTCAGATTGGTGAACCAGATATATTTCACCAGCGTCGTGCTCCCGGACGGCTGCTCAAAGCTAAGACTATCAGGCAATGTTGCGACAGGCTGCCATCCTGTTGCCAGCAGGTTGCTGCTGGCGGCAGCGCTCGTGACCTGATAATGGCTGTATCCATCAGGCAGCGGTGCCGCGGCAATATCGACTGTAGTGCCGGCCGTAAACTTACTGCTCCCGCAGAGAGGATCGACCAGCCTGAAGGGGTGCGCCACCAGATAGTCGGCCTCCTCCCCAACTATGGCAAACAACTCTTCATCGGCACTCCACAGTACCTGCGATAAGACACCTGTTGTACCATTGCCCGAGTGATCATACACCTCTTCTCCCACACCTTCCCGTAGCGGCCAGTAACCGAGAAGGCCTCTGTCGCCACCCTGCAAACGCACCCCCATCGTGCTCAACAGCCCAACCCGGTTGCGCGCATAATCCCAGACGCGCAAATCACTGATCATACCTCTGAAACTCATGTCGGTGAGATGCCCTCCAATTTTTACATTGTGGAGCGTGCTGTTTTTAAAGCTGTACTCTGCCTTACCCAGCAGTTCACCGTCAAGGTAATAGCCCATATTGGTGCCATCAAACGAAAATGCGACATGATACCAGCGCCCCGTCTCCCTTATTGCCGGGAAATTACCCCGATAGGCCGAGCCATCCCATGCCGCCATGGTATTATCAGCAAACCCCAGAATATAAGAGTATGGTGTGGCACGCCCATTACTCTTGCAGAAAATGACATCACGACCGCTCAAATGGGAAAACTTGACCCACGTCTCAACCGTAAAGGGGTGATCGGAGTCGATTTGCAGGGCATCGGGTGTCCCTAAGTCAATATAGCTGCTGCTATTGTAAAAAAATGGCGTAATCTCCGAGTTCTCTTGAATAGAAACCTGCGCTGCCGTTGATGTGGCACTGTTTCCCGCCTCATTCTGCACAATCAGGACAATTTCATAATCACCCGCTACCGCCAGCGTGACCGCTGGTTGCAGTGGTGTCAAATCTGCTCCAGGACCGGATACCAAATGGAGATGGCGTCCGGTTATCTCCATGTTAATCTTGTTGGCCAAACCGCCGCTCGAACCGCTATCGAGATCCTTAGGCTCGATTACGGTCGGTTGATCGCCCTCCAGTTTGCGCATCAATGTTGTGCGAATGCGGGCATTTGGTGGAACCAGTGTGTAGCTGATA
>JAAYNR010000225.1 GCA_012520735.1 Lentisphaerota bacterium
CAGATATGTTAAGAAAATAAGATTTCTATGCTGTATAACATTTGGTTACGGCTGTAAGCAGTTTTAGGTGATGGCAGTTGCTGTGCCCGGTGAAACTGTAGCAAATCGCTGAATCCTCCCCGTGCTTTTACCAGCAGTGGGTGGTCATAACGCCGTGAGTAGTCGCGCCAACTCTCTTCGGTGAGGATGAAGTTGTAGACCGGCATATTGTCAAACATCCCACCCTCCCAGAGGATCTGTCGTGCACCGGCCAGATAAGAGTGAGTCATCGCCAACAGTGCATAGCAGACCCGCGCTTCGTCATAAGCATATTTTGCCCCCTGCCCCACATACCAGTGTTGGGCCACTGCCGCGCCCCACTCTTTGCCACCACCCGACACCTTTCGCCAGCACGCAATGCTGTCACCTCAAAGAGATGCCGGTATTCACCCAGCTCCAGCTCACAGCCCAGCTCCACGATCGCAGCATTCTCCTGCGCCGTCACCTCAACGGCACCCTCGCTGTTGCCACTGCTGACCTCAAAGATGAAAGAACGTCCCACCACGGCGGCTCGTGGCACTCCCGCAAGGGCTGGATAGATCCGCCGTGTGGCCGCAAACCCCACCGCCAAATCAGAGAGATAGAGGTTCGACAACTTCTCTTCAGCCACTCTCTCTCCCAGCTCTTTACCCAACTGCGGGTCGAAAAACTCCCCCAGCCCCTTACGTGATGTCCGGTTGCTGAAACGGAGGCGGTTACGCCCCGGCTTTAGAATCGACCCGTCAAAACGAAAGTCAAATATCGGCCAGAAAGAGGCCGTCTCTTCATGACTGCGCCAGTGGATAATCCCATCATGTACCACTACCCCGTTAACCTCAATCGTAGCCAGTGAATTGAGATGCTTGCGGGTGTAGGCGTGACTATCAAAAACCTGCAGCATCCCCGCCATCACCACCTCGTAACTCCCCTCCCTGACCTCATCCTCAGCGAGTTCAAAGGTGAAGTTAGCCGTTTCACCCGCCTGTAGCAGCAAACAGTAACGCTTATCAGAGAGTGAGTAGTTATCACGCCCCCGAAACCAAACTCCCCGTTTGCGATTGACCGCTGTTGCAAAAAGATCTATCTCTCTCATTGTTTTCATTACTCCGCCTTTTAAAATTAAACTATGAGCCATCAGACTATACCGTTATAAGCTCATATCAGCAATTAACCGCTCTTACCCTCTTGTCACCTGCAACTTAACCTCCTGTGCCAGCTCGGTAAGCCGCGGCACGGCATGGGCGTAAAAGCGCCGCCACCCCTCGCACAGGTGGCTCACACCACGCCCGCTGTTAATACGGTTTTTAGGACAATCTCCGTGGCAGTGGCGTAACCACTTGCACTCGGCACAACGTTTTGGCCAGGCCGACTTTGCCGCCGCAAAACCGCGATAAACCTCCGACCTCTGCACTTTTGCCCAGTCGTCACTGAAAATATTCCCCAAATGCAGATCTTCACGCACATGAAAATCACAGGGGTAAATGTCGCCATTGTACTCAACCACAAAGTACTGGTCACACGCTCTCCCTGCGGCACAGGTGTTGTCGCGGTTAAACACAAGCTGCTCTATAATGGTGTCAAACAAACGGATCGAAACCCGCCTTACATCACGGGGATACCAGCGGTCAAAAATCCGACACATAAAGTCGCCCCATTCGCGCCCGTTTATAGCAAAGGGCTGCTGCTTCCCCTGATCAAACTCCACACACTCAATATACTGGTGGTAATACTCCCCACTGGCGCAGAGAAAGTCGTATATCTCTTCAGGGTAACGTACATTGGCACTGTTGACTAACGTCAAAATGTTATACTCAACCCCATGCCGCCGCAAGGCTCCGATCCCCTCCATAATCCGCTCGAAGCTCCCCTTACCACCTATATCCCGACGCGACTTATCGTGAAGACGCTGTGGACCATCCACACTCACCCCCAGCAGAAAACGGTAACGGGCAAAGTGCTCCGCCCAGTCGTCGTCAATCAGCACCCCGTTTGTCTGAAAACCATTGGCAACCACACTCCCTCTGCTCCCGTAAGCCTGCTGCATGTCGGTAACTTCACGGAAAAACGGCAACCCCATTAACGTCGGCTCTCCCCCCTGCCAGCCAAAGGCGTATGTCGGCTGATCCGTCTGCATATACCCCGAAATCATCTGCTGCAAAGTCTCTGAAGACATCCGGTGACTCTTCACCTCAGGGTATAACTCAGCACGATCCAGATAAAAGCAGTACCGACAGCGCAAATTACAATCTGCCGCCGCCGGCTTTACCAGTAACGAAAAAGGCCTCACCTCTCCCTCTCTGCTCTCCATCACATTCACTCCCGCCCCTATCCGGCTAGCATCAAAACTGCTACCACGGCTGTCACAGCCACCATTACCAACTGCTGAAGAAACTGTAAAACAGCTCATCTACCTCCGCCACCATACCATCAATCGCCTCCAGCTTGTTCCGACTCCGCAATTTAAACGGCAAGAGTTCACTCAAGGGTCGCAAAGCATCAAACATCATATCCCGGCACACCTCAATCTCTGCCGGAATAGCACCAAACTCATCAATTGCCCGCAACACCACACCGGGGATCTCTGCCCACATCGCCGCCACACCATCGATCGCCTGCAAAACCTCACAACAGACCATACTACCCGTTTGACGCTCCACCACCAACAGCGTAAACACCGCCTCTGAGCGGTGATTCCCTTTGCTCTTCGTCCGCAGCGGAGTCAACAGCAGATTAATCTGAAACACCGCCTCACTCCCCGTCAACTGCTGCAACCGGTTAATATAGCTCCCCTCCAGCCCCACATCTATCTCATGCCGCTCATGAACCGGCTCATCCAGCCACGCATCCTCCCAACTCCCATCCGCCTGCTGCACCCTCACAAAAAATGTCTGCGGCAACCGCTCCTGCGTCATAGTGAGATTACTCTCTATCCGCAATGCCATACCATAAGCCTGATAAAGCACTTCACGCATCGAAACCACCTCATCGGCACTCAAATGATCAGGAAAATAGCCGATACGCTGACTGCAAAACATCGGGTACTCGTCAAGCCCCTCCTGATAGAGACCCAACCTGTTCAAGATAGCCTTGTCACTACGGTTAAGCCCATCAGCCGAACCAAACACCAGCCGCACCCACGACTCCTCCACTGTTCTCTCCAAAATTGGTCGTTTATGGTCAGAATTATTGGCAAAAGCCACCCTAAAAGCCATCCACCCCGAAAACACCGCCACAATACGTTGTGAATTAGAGGCCAACTCCGAAAACAACACAAACTCCGGCTCCTTCATCCCATACAACTGCACGCCGAAAAGATGCCCCAGCGTCATCCACTGCCAAGGATCCAGCTTCCGTATTTTAGCAGCCACGTCGAAAAGCCGACGCCAGTCAGCAACTGGTGCCCCACTCACGCGCCCACTATCAACTTTAGCATCAAGCTCAGCCATAATCAATATATCCTTTAAACACAATTACACACCAATTTGTTTATGCTGCTAAATTATAACATATCCCCCCACTGCAACTAAAGCACATATTCCCCACTCTTAAACGAATGGAGAAGAGTGAAATCACCGCCGCTTACTGGGGACAGAGAAGCAATATCCCCCTTTTAACCACTCCTTTGCGTCCA
>JAAYNR010000158.1 GCA_012520735.1 Lentisphaerota bacterium
AGCATTGAGAGTCATCGTTAGCTCTCTTCCTTTTAAAATTTGTTCTCCAAACGCGTCGCGTTTTTATTAAAACTGCGGGAGTCCATGCAAGTGTCAGATATGTTAAGGGAATAAGATTTCTATGCTGTACAACATTTGGTTACGGCTGTAAGCAGTTTTAGGTATTGACAAGACTTATAGTTTTTCGCCAGATGTCCATTAAGTTACGGATGGCGTCAAGTGGTGTGGTTGATTGACATACGGCGCGGACAACAGAGAAGTTGATAGCACCTGCCGCCAGAACTGTCGGCAGGTTGGCGGTATTGAGGCCGCCGATGGCTACGGCCGGTGTGTTTACGGTTTTAATGATGTGTCCGGCCAGATCCGGGCCGAGTACAGGGTCGGGGATGGCTTTAGTTGGTGTAGTAAAGACAGGACCCACGCCAATATAGTCAGGGTTTTCGGCGGAGGCAGTTATTGCCTGTGACAAACTGTGGGTAGAGAGGCCGATGACTCGCAATTCGGGGTAGAGGCGTCGGGCTTCGCTAATTGTCATATCATCCTGACCGAGGTGGACACCGTCGGCACCCGCTTCCGCTGCGATCGACGGCGAGTCGTTGACGATAAAAATAGTCTCTGAGCCGGTTGTGACTGACTTGACCTCAGCGGCGGTTTTTAAAATGAGGTCACGCGGGGCATTTTTCATGCGCAGTTGCACATAACGGATGCCGGCGGCAACGGCCGCCTCGGCGCATCTGGCGTAACCGACCACGGGGTCGGTCATCACCAGATAGAGGCCGAAGACAGAGTTAAGATCTGCGGCAGCCCTCACTTCGACAGATCCTCGGCTATGATGCGGGCGATTTTACGTCCGCTTTTTAACATACCGCCAAAGATTGGCCCCATTCTGAAGCCACCCTGCACGTTATTGGCAGCCATACCCGAGGCGTAGAGGCCGGGGGAGAGACGCATGGTGTTTTCAACTGTTGTCCGCTCACCGTCTTCCATCCACATCGGTTTCTCGCCGACAATACCGCCGGTTGGCGAGCAGACCTTGATGCCGGCTTTTTGGACAACTTTGGCCACAATTTCACTGGGGTGGCCGGTGCCGTCGAGCACCGCCCGGGCGGTGACAACCAGCGGATCGACGTGCATGTCGAGACGGCGCACCGGATTCCAGTTAACCACAACGCCGGCGATAACGCCATTATGGACGACAACATCTTCTACAGCCATGGCATTAAAGATCACGGCACCCGCTTTACGGGCACCAAAGATCAGCCCTGCCGCCATCTCTACTGAATCGGCGGTGTGGTAGCCATCATCGGCCTTTACGGTGGTAATACCGAACTCGTTGATAATTTGCGCGGCATCATCTTGAATAACCACTTCATTCATCAACATACCGCCGCCCCATACGCCGCCGCCCGGCGCCAGTTTACTCTCAAAAATTGCTACTTTAAAACCGGCATTAGCCAGATCGCGGGCGGCGACCAGACCTGAAGGACCGGCGCCGACAATGGCGACATCTACTGCCAGGTGTTGCTCCAGTTTGCTGAAAAACGTACGTACGATTAACCCTGAGATAGACTCTTCCATGAGCTTTTGCTGTTTCATGCTGACCCCTTTATTGTTTAGTTGTTTAGCCAGATGAATCAGATGACTTATAGCGTGATGTCGTCCGTTCAGTTCCCTACGCCGGCATTATCCGGGTCAGGTTCCTGGGTGTTATCTCAGCCCGTTCTCCTACGAGCACCCCAACTGACTTAGTGAATGCGTTCTATTTTAGGATAAAGTGCCGGTTTATTTCAACCTAAAAACGCAGCTTACTTTTTACCATTTACGCAGCCGCGTGCACGCGGCTGCTGACGACGGCGGTTTCGGAGAGACACGCCCTATCTGCGGTGGCGCAAAGGCGCACCGTAACAAAGGTGTAGTGGCAAACACAAATTTTGTCGTGAGCTTTGTTGCGAACTTTGTCGGGGCTGGTGAATGGTCTTATGCGTGTCGGAAACTGGGTTATGTCACGCCCTTACAGGGCTAAATTTATGTTGTGACGTAATCTCGGGGCGTTGCCCCGAGCTGGTATGTTTAGCCCTTTCAGGGCAGACTTCGCTCTTCACACTTTTTTCGTTTAAGTGTAGAGGCGTGAGCACCGCCATGACAGACACGAATGTCTGGCGTACAGTGGGCTTTGTGAGTACTCTCGCCTATGACACAGCTTCTCTGTTACCGGTCGCTTAGTTTAGTGCCTCTTACTTTAATGTTATATTGTGGAGATGTTTTTTGATCTCTTCCCATTTCAGTAGGGCTGGAGTTGTGTTGAGGTTTGCCGAGAGTGCTGCTGCAACGCCTGCCGCTTGACCGGTGGCGGCTGCAGTTCCGGTGACACGGTAACTGGAGTGGGCGATGAAGTCGCCGCTGATGCAGCGTCCGCCTAGTAGTAAGTTGGTGACATCTCGGGCAATCAGAGCGCGCATAGGGATGTCGTAAGGGTGCATGGTGGCACCAATGGCCAGGCTATCCTGGCCCGTGCTTTTGGTGCCATTGGTGCTGTGTATATCGACTCCAAAGTGCACTTTGCAGACGGCATCTTGATGGGTCTGTCCGGCAGCCAGGTCATTTTGTGTAACAGTGTAGAGTCCGTTAATGCGGCGCCCTTCCCGGATGCCGATGTGTTCGCAGGTCGCTACCATTTGCAGACCAGACCAAACACCGCCGAGTCTCTGCAGTCCCTTGACGATGCGCTGTACTTCGGCACGGCCATGTACTGTAGCCCGGGTGAGGTCGGCAGCGTCGATGGCCGAGGCGGCGTATTCGTGGTTTACCATTAGGGCGAGCAGGTTGTCCCTTACTTGAAACATTTTGGTCTGGCTGTAGGAGGGTTCGATCCCGGCTCGGCGTATCTCGGCACGGAATGCGTTTACCGTATTGTAGTTTACCGTTTTGTGCAGGTGGCGTTCGCCGCCTTCCCAGAAACAGATGAATGGTCCGGCTGCTGTAAGGTCGCGCACAGTTACCAGCGCCATATAGGTCATGGGCTGGCAGCTTCCGTCGGGGTCCTTGCCCAGAGCGTAGCCACACCCGGCCAAGGCTGCCAGATCGCCATCGCCGGTGGTGTCGACGAATGTTTTGGCTCGCCAGGCTTGTGCCCCTGATTTGGAGTCAGTGACGACGGCATCGATGGCACCATCTTTCATAAGACAAGCCCGTGCTCGGGTGTGCAATTGGAAGCGGATATCAGCCTCGGCGCACATCTCTTCGAGAAGTAGTTTCATCTCTTCGATGTCGTAGGTGTACATGTTGGGGTCATGGCCATCAATGCGGGCATTACGTTCTCCCAGGCATCGGGTGATCTCACGCGGGATGCCGGGCTGATCCATCTCAAACATCCAGGCTAGTAAGCCGGCCGTCCAGACACCACCGAGGCAGCCGTTAGCCTCAATCAGTGAGACACTGGCTCCAGTACGGCTGGCCGCCAGCGCAGCAGCGATCCCTGCCGGACCACCGCCGACGACTATTACGTCGGTATCAGCAACTACGGGCACCTTACTTTCGGGTAAAGTGACATATGTTTCAGGCTGAATGCTTTTGTTCATAAATAACTCCTTGTATTAGCGCAATCGAGCGATCTATGTCACCACGCCATAGAATCTGCCCGTTTTGTGTGTCAATGACGCTCACTTATTGTCAGTTTTGTTCCATAGATAGATGCTACCTCTGCACAGTTATTATGGCCATTCCAAACAGCGTTATTAAGCTGACTTCACCAAGCTTTAACCTTGGTTTTTGCTGGTAAGAATAACAAAAAATTCATCTATATTGCAATCGGTCTTTAAACTAAAATTGCTTACAGCCGTTACCAAATCTTGTACAGCATAGAAATTTTATTCCCTTAACATATCTGGCACTTGCATAGACTCCCGCAGTTTTAATAAAAACGCTACGCGTTTGGAAAACAGATTTTAAATGGGAGAGAGTTGACGATGTCTTTTGTTATGGTTGACTGTTGGCGAGGTGGGCTCTATAATTCAAGCTGATTTTTGTGGTTTGGCTACTTGCCGATTATTGTCGGTGATTGCCAAGGTTTCTTTCGGTGGTTTTTCTGCTGGAAGGTGGAGGATTTGTGACGCAACGGGCTATTTTGACAGTTGATCTGGGGACAACTTTCTTTAAGGTGTCTCTTTTCGATGATGGTGGTGAGCTGTGTGCTTCGGCACGGGTGGCACCGCCTATAGTGCATAGATCGTCTGTTTTGTGGGAATTGGCACCAGAGGCGTTTGTTAAGACTTTGAAGCTGGCGGTGGCGGAAACGCTAGCTGCTGCACCGCAGTTACGTAGTAAAGTGGCGGCGATTTCGTTTGCGACGCAGGCGAATAGTTTTACGATTTTGGATAGGGCGGGGAAACCGCTGGTGCCTTTTATTTTGTGGCCTGATGAGCGGGCGGCCGGCGGAACCGGTGTGGGTGATTTGCTGTCAGGTTTAACGGCGTTTCGTCGGCAGACGGGGGTGCCGGAGCTGGGGCCAACCTTTGCGGTGGCTAAATTGCATCATATGTTGAATGGAGATGCAGAGTTGCGGCGGGTAGCACATAGCGTGCGGTTTCTCCCCGATTACTGGCTGGAGTGGTTGACGGGTAACGCGGCTACCGAGGCGGGGGTAGCGGGCTTAACGGCTGTTTGTGATATCAGCGATCTGCACTGGATGCCGCAGGCACTTGAGTTGGCTGGGCTCGGTGAGTTGAGGTTGCCGCCAGTGGTACGAGCCGGAAGTGATTTGGGGCCGTTGCGTACGGCTGCGGCAGAGGCTTTGGGGTTGCCGGTGGAGTGCCGGGTGGTGATGGGAGCGTTGGATCAATATACTGGGGCTATCGGTGTGGGTAATGTGGCCCCGGGGATGGTTTCGGAGACAACGGGGACGGTGTTGGCGGTGGTTGGCTGTGCAACGGCACTGGAGCGAGAGCCGCAGCCGTATTTCCAGGGGCCGGGATGGAGTGGGGAGAGATTTTATCGGATGTCATTTGGGTCGGTTTCGGCAAATATTCTGGAGTGGTATCAGCAGGGGCTGGCTGACAAACCGGGGTATGCGGAGCTCGATATTGAGGCGGCAGCAGCGGCAGCGGGAGCCGGTGGAATTAGTTTGCGGGATGCGGCAATGAGTGGTGCGGTGAGCGAGGGATTCAACGGCCCGGCGGCGAGTCGGAATCGCGGCAATGAGGTGCGTTGTATTTTGGAGAGAGTAGCACACGCTCTGGCCGAGCATGTGGCGGTAGTGAGCGGGATCACACCACCAGCGGAGATTCGATGCGCCGGTGGCGGGGCACGGAGTGATGTGTGGCTACAGATTAAGGCCGATATTACCGGAATTCCGATGTGCGCGCTTAAGTGTCCAGAGCCAACCAGTCTGGGGGCAGCGATGCTGGCAGGAGCTGCACTGGAGTGGGGGAGTATGGCCGAGTTGGCCGCGGCATGGGTAAAGCCGCGCCGGATTTTTGAACCGTGTAGCGGATAATTTGTGAGATTAATGTAAAATGTTAAGAGAACCAAAAAAAGGAGAGACCAATGAGTAGAACAGACTGGGCACATGTGGACCTAACCAAGTACCCTAATATTATAACAACGCCGCCGGGGCCAAAATCGAAAGAGTGGCACGACCGCTGCACTAAATACTTTAAAGGTTTGAGTGGACAGGTGAAGCTGTTTCCAGTAGCCTTTGAGTCGGGGAAAGGGTGCACATTACGTGACGTTGATGGTAACGATTACATCGACTTTTCGTCGGGTATTTATGTTACCACGCTGGGTCACTGTCACCCGAAAATCACCGAAGCGGTACAGAAGTATGCCGGTGTGTTGATGAATGCGCACGATTTCACCACGCCGATCAAGACAAAATTGATGGAGAAGCTGGCGGAGGTGTTGCCTGGGGACTTGAGCGGCTTCCAGCTTTACGACTCCGGGACAGCGGCTGTTGAGGCAGGCGTACGGGTATGCCGTGCCGTGACCGGGCAGCATGAGATGATCTCGTTTTTTAACGATTTTCATGGTAAGACCTATGGTGCGGTCTCGATGGGTGAGATACGTTCGTCGGTTTACGGGGCGACCCGTGCACCGGGATACCATATGATGCCGCGGCCTAATCCGTACCGTCCGATGTGGACCAAATGCGACGGTAGTGTCGACACCGATGCCTACATCGCCTTTTACGAGGAGTATCTGGGACGAGCGACGGCACACCAGGTGGCAGCTATTGTGTTTGAGCCGATCCAGGGATGGGGCGGTTCGGTAATTCCTCCGGATGATTTTCTCCCTAAACTGCGTGCTTTCTGTGATAAACACAAGATACTGCTGATGGCTGATGAAGTCCTGACCAGCATGGGACGCACCGGCAAATTCCTCTGCTGCGAGCATTGGGATGTACTGCCTGATGTGGTGACACTGGGCAAGGGCTTTGGTAACGGCTTCCCGGTAACAGCGGTGGCGGTGCGTGAGCCTCATAAGGAGTCGTTTGAGGCTATCTCGGCATCTAGCAGCTATGGCGGCAACCCGATGGCCTGTGCGGCAGCGTTGGCCTGTATTGAGGTGATTGAGGAGGAGAACCTGCTGGAGCGGGCGGTCCACCTTGAGAAGCTGGCGATGAAGTATATGACTGAGATGATGACCCGGCGCAAGATTGTGGGTGAAGTACGTGCCAAGGGGTGTCTGATGGGGATCGAGATGGTTAAAGACCGTGCCACTAAAGAGCCCTTTGATGAAGCCGGCAAGCTGGTCTATCAGAAAGCCTTTGCCAAGGGGTTGGCCTGGGTACCGGCCGGACATATCCTGCGGATGAGCCCACCGATCATTATGGAAGACGAAGTATTGATCAAGGGGCTGGAGATTATTGAAGAGGCGATTGAAGAGACGGAGCGTGAGTTGGCATGAAGACGGTAAAATTCGGAATTATCGGTGCGGGTCTGATGGGTCGTGAGTTCGCCAGCGCTATTGCGCGCTGGTGCCATCTGGCTGATATCGACGTGCGCCCGGAGATCGTTGCGGTCTGTGACCGCAACGTGGCTCTGTTCCCCTGGTATACAGGGCACTTTGCCTCGGTAAAGCAGACAACTACCGACTACCGTGAGGTGTTAGCTAATCCAGAGGTGGAGGCGGTTTACGTGGCAGTGCCACATAACCTCCATCAGGAGATATACATTGCGGCGATTGAGGCGGGCAAACACCTGATGGGTGAAAAACCATTTGGTATCGATATGTCGGCCTGTAAGGCGATTATGGAGGCAATCCGTAAACACCCTGAAGTGATGGTACGGTGCTCTTCAGAGTCGCCCTTCTTCCCGGCGGCACAGGAGCTGTGCGACATGATTGAAGCCAACAGCTTTGGCCGGATTATTGAGGTAAACACCGGTTTCTTACATGCCAGTGACCTTGATCCGGAAAAGCCGATTAACTGGAAACGGATGATTGAGTTTAATGGTGAGTATGGTGTGATGGGTGATCTGGGGATGCACGCCTGCCATGTGGGCTTTCGTGCAGGCTGGCAGCCACGCAACGTACGTGCTGTTTTAAGCGACATCATGAAGGAGCGGCCTGACGGCAAAGGTGGCCGGGTGCCGTGCAAAACCTGGGATAATTCGACACTGCTCTGTGAGGCGATCAATCCGATCGACAATGAGCCGTTCCCGTGGACGATCAAACTGCAGCGGATATCACCGGGGCAGAAGAACAACTGGTATATTGAGATACTGGGGACAGAGAAGTCGGTGCGGTGGTCGAGCGTACAGGCAGACGTGATCGAAATACTGGAGTTTAAGCGTGGTCAGGAGCAGGGGTGGAGTCATATCCAGACTGGCTTTGATACCGCCTTTAAGACTATAACCGGCGGGATATTCCAGTTTGGATTTACCGATTCGATCCAGCAGATGTGGGCTGCCTTTGTCTACGAGCTGGCGCATGGCAAACCACTGAAGAGATATGCCGGGTGTGTGACACCTGACGAGGCGTGGTTGAGCCATCGGCTCTTCACGGCGGCACTTGCTTCACAGCGTAACAGCAGCACTGAAGCAGTGTAGAGTGAGAGAGCGCTAGAGTAATTGGGGCATCGGCTGATAAATAAGCCGATGCCTTTTTTGTTTAAATTAATACTAGACATTTACATATCTTTGTTTCATAATGAATTCAATGCGTTTGAGTACAAGGCTACACGCACGAACTTTGTATTCTATTTAACAGTAAATTGAGGATAAAATGAGTATATCATTCCGTGAACCGATCCGTGTCGGGATTGCTGGCCTTGGCCGTGCGGGCTGGGGTATGCACATTCCTGAGTTAGAGAAGTATCCTGAACTATTTAAGGTAGTAGCAGTTTGCGACCCGCTGAAGGAGCGTCGTGATCTGGTATCGGCCAAGTATCCGGAGTGTCGGACTTACCGGCGCTATGAGGATTTTCTGGCTGACCCTGCTCTGGAACTTATCGACATTGCCACGCGCTCCGAAGATCATGTGGAGCATACAGTTATGGCTTTAAAGGCGAAGCGTTGGGTTTTTCTAGAGAAGCCTATAAGCTTGGATGCTGAGGGTGCGATGGTGTTACGCGCCGCAGCTATCAAGGCTGGTAATAAATTGTTTATTAGACATAACCGGCGCTTTGAGCCGGCATTTGTCCATATACAGGAGATTATTGCCTCGGGTATTTTGGGCAATGTGCACCATATCCGTCTTAATCGAGGCGGGTTCAGTAGGCGTGACGACTGGCAGACGGTGAAGCGTTGTGGTGGTGGGCAGTTGCTGAACTGGGGGCCACACCTGATTGACCAGGCGCTGCAGTTTATGGATTCACGTCCGGTTCGTATATGGTCGGATCTGAAGCGGGTCGCCTCGATGGGTGATGCTGAAGATTATGTACGCATTATTATGAATAACCAGCAGGGGATGACTGTTGATCTTGAGATCAGTGGTGGGCGTGTGATCCATGCTCATGACTATATAGTCTCGGGGAGCAAGGGTGAGCTGGTATCTTCTGGTAATAAGATTAAGCTGAAGTATCTCGATCCAGCGCATAAGTTGCCGCGTCGGCGGGCGAGTGTCAGGACGCCGCCTCTGGGTAGCTTCGGCTCACCGGACGATCTCAAATGGATTGAGGAGGAGATTGATGTGGCACCGAAAGCACCAGCGGGTATGACACTTGTCTGGGAATTGCTGGCAGGGGCGATCCGTCTCAACAGGCCCTACCCCATTACGATGGAACAGGCTGTTGATGTGATGAAGATTGTTTCGCTGGCGCGCAAAGATACAAACTTTGCTTGATGTTGGCAAAAGATGTAAATAGAGTGCGGCTCGGCCTCACAATTGGAAGGATGTTGGCTTATGCCATTTGTTAAATTAAGCTTCCGGGTGAGGCCGTTGCTTTGTGCTGTTTTTGTAGCATCGTGCAGTTGGGCGGGGAGTGTTTTTGATATGCCCGGGCTGCAGGATCGCTTTATGGCGATCAAGCAGGAACTGATGAATGCGGTGCAGGCGCGCAATGCCAGTGCGATGGAGGATGCGTGCCGGGCAGGGCGTGCGCTGTTGCCGGAAGATCCGGTGTTTGCTTATAATTTAGCTTGTGCTCTGGCGATGCAGGGGCGGCGCGATGAGGCATTGACGGCACTGCGTGAGTCGATAACATTGGGGTTTGGTGATATTGAGCTGATCAGAAAAGATGATGATCTGGCTATGATCAGACACCATCCGGCTTTTGAAACGATACTTAAGCAGGCGGAGCGACCACAGGCGGACGATGCACAACTGCGGATGAATGCGGCGATCCCGACCGTTATCAGAGTTGGTGCCGGGGCGATGGTGAGCGCGACCAATACCATGTGGGATTTCGACAACTCCATGTTTCGAACAGTTTTCACTTTGCAAGAGAGTGAGCCCGATTACAGTCAGTATAGTGGGCCGGCGGCGACGTTATTGAAACCGTGGCTACTGGAGAGGACGGCAGCAGGGAATATTGGCGATCTTTATGATAATCGTGATGAGGGGCATTCGCGCCTCGATTATGAGAAGTTCCCCGGATTAACGCCGGTAGTTTACGGGAGAGAGGTGCGGCAGGCTCAAACCAGACCCTATTATGGTGCGGCGATGTTTATTTATAATCTGCCGACACTGGGTAACTCTTCGACAGCTTTGACCGCCGGGCCGTTCTGGCGCAGCCAGGCGCGGATGTTATCAGTAACACCGGCACGGGCATCGGGGTTGTTTTCACAGTATTTTGCTAATCAGATTTACTTCTATCCGGCGCATAAAGATTACGATACTACTAATGGTGATGTGTTTCCGTTTAATGCGCCATATTATGTGGTGTCGGTGGGGTCGTCGGGGTCGGACAAACCTTTTATGAATGCCGTAGCGGCGACACTGGCCGCTTTTACACCAGAGACTAAGCGGGTGCTGGTGGGGAGCAGGTTGCTGGCACCGACGGTGCAGATGATACTGCGTTCTACGCAGAAGACGGTTAAGAGTGCAGAGGATTACTACAGTGGTGTGGCCCATCCGGTAGCATTTGCGGCATCAAACTTGAATGTTAACGCAATGGTGAAGATGGCGCATGAGGTGACCAGCAACAACATACCGCCGCTGGTGACTCTGCAGGTAGTGCGTGAGACGCAACTGCAGGTGGGGCGGGATTTCTTTGACGGGTTTGCGGCGGCGGGACTTTACGATTCGCCGGCTC